>NZ_LMMK01000004.1:139888-217104 GCF_001422795.1 Methylobacterium sp. Leaf88
ATTCCCAACCCTTCCAGATCCGACCCAGCGCCCTCCGGGGCGCTTTTTCGTTGGTGGGCCATCGCTCGGCGGCGCGGCGTCAAGGTCGCGGGCGCGCGGCAGCCCGGTAGGCCGCGGGCGTCACCGTGTAGCGCCGGCGGAACTGCTGGCGCAGGGTCGCTGCGGTGGCGAAGCCCGCCGCCTCGGCGACGGCCTGGAGCGGTTGGTCCGCCTGCTCCAGCAGGTCACGGGCCCGGGCGAGGCGCAGATCGAGGAGCCAACGGGCCGGCGTCGTGCCGGTGGCGGCGGAGAAGCGACGCAGGAGCGTTCGGGGACTCATGCCCGCACGGTCTGCCAGATGGGCGACCGGCCAGTCCCGGGCCGGCGCCGCCCGCATGGCATCGAGCAGCGGCCCGATCCGCGCCGCCTCGTGGAGCGTCGGCACCGCACCCGCGACCACCTGGGCCTGGCCGCCGTCCCGGTGGGGCGGCACGACGAGGCGCCGGGCGACGGCATTGGCGGCGGCCGGCCCGAAATCGCGGCGCACGAGGTGCAGGCAGAGGTCGATCCCGGCGGCCGAGCCGGCGGAGGTCAGGATCGCGCCCTCGTCCACGTAGAGCACGTCGGGGGTGAAGCGGATGCCGGGATGGCGTGCGGCCAGGGCCTCGGCATGGCGCCAATGGGTGGTGGCGCGGCGCCCCTCGAGCAGGCCCGCCGCCGCGAGCACGAAGACCCCGGAGCAGATCGACAGGATGCGCACCCCGCGGGCCGCGGCCGCCCGCAGGGCGGTGGAGAGGGCTTCGGGGACCGGCTCGTCCGCACCCCGCCAGCCCGGCACCACGATGGTGCCGGCACGCTCCAGGAGATCGAGCCCGCCATCGGCGAGGAGGCGCACGCCGCCCTCGGCCCGCATGGGCCCCGGATCGAGCCCGGCCACGGCGAAGCGGTACCAGTCCGGCCCCATCTCGGGACGGGGCAGGCCGAAGATCTCCACGGCGACGCCGAACTCGAAGGTGCAGAGGCCGTCATAGGCCAGCACCACCACGAGACGGTCGGCGGGGGACAGGCGCGCCTGCGATTTTGGCATGATCGCGACGCTAATCGGCAATCCGGGCCGCCGCCAAGGGCCGCGCCTCCTGCTAGCTCTGTCGTCCCCTACGCCGGAGACCGACGATGAGCCCCGTGACCGCCATACCCGCCTGTCCGCCCGCCATCGCCCGCGATCACTTCCGGCGTCGCCTGGAGCTGGAGACCGATTGCGCCGATGTGGCGGCGGCCCTGGAGGCCGGCCCGCCCGACTTCGTGCTGCTGCACGCCGTCGGCTCGGCGGCGGCGTTCCAGCGCCGTCACCTCCCCGGCGCCGTGCACCTGCCGCACCGGCTGATCACGGCCGAGCGCCTCGCCGCCTGGCCCGCCGACACGCTGTTCGTGGTCTACTGCGCCGGGCCCCACTGCAACGGAGCCGACCGGGCGGCCCTGCGGCTCGCCGAGCTCGGGCGTCTGGTCAAGCTCATGCTCGGCGGCCTGACCGGCTGGGCGGACGAGGACTTGGCCTTCGCGGGTGAAGACCAGTCCGGCGGGGGCCAATCCTGAAATCGGGCATCGTGCGCGAGCCGGCTCTTCAATCTTCCTTTACCATAGGGAGAACAAAGTTGCCGTTGGGGCGGCGCCTGGGTCCGCCCCCAGCCGGACGGCCATGTTCCTCTTCACCACGCCCCCCGCCACTGCCCGCGATCCCGGCGTCAGCCGGGACCTCGGCACGCGCGACGGCGCCGCCGGGCGCACGGGGGCGTCGAGCGGGGTCATCGAGGCGATCCGCGACGGGGCGCAGACCTCCGGCGCGGGCTTCGACTATCTCCTGGCCACGGCCCAGCGCGAATCCGCCCTCGACCCCTCCGCCAAGGCGGGCACCTCCTCGGCCACCGGCCTGTTCCAGTTCATCGAGCAGACCTGGCTCGGCACCCTGAAGACCGCCGGTCCCCGCCTGGGCCTCGGGACCTACGCGGACGCGATCACCAAGAGCGCCGACGGCAGCTACGCGGTTAGTGATCCGGCGGCCAAGCAGACCATCCTCGACCTGCGCCGCGATCCGCGGATCGCCGCCACCCTGGCGGGGGCCCTGACCGAGCAGAACCGGGAAGCCCTGACCGGCGCCCTCGGACGCGAGCCCACCGGCGGCGACCTCTACGCCGCCCACGTCCTCGGCGCGCGCGGCGCCGCCGCCCTCATCGCCACCGCCCAGGCAAGCCCGGCCCGGGCCGCCGCCCTCGACATGCCGGAGGCGGCGGCCGCCAATCGCGGCCTGTTCTACGACAGAGGCGGCCGCCCCCGCGGCGCGGCCGAGCTCTACGCCCACCTCGCCGCGGCCCGCACGGGCGCGGCGCCGGCCACACCCGCCGCCACGATCAGCCTGCCCGAGGGCACCACCGCCTACGCCTCCCTCAACGAGGGGGGCCTGCGCTCGATGTTCCAGACGGATCCGCGCCAGCAGGGCGGCGTCTCGGCCGGGGTCGCCCGCCTCTGGCAGGGGCGCAGCGGCGGGACCGATGCGGTTCGGCCAGAGCCGGCTCGCGCGGCGCCGACCTATTTCCCGCGCTCGGACGGCACCGAGAGCGTGACCGGGGGCGCGCCCCCCGTCGCCGCGCCGGCGATTGCCGCCAATCCCGTGCCGGCCGCCTCCGCGGCCCTGGTGGGAGCCCCCCTGCCGCCGCGCCGTCCGGCGGAGTTCGGCGCCTCCGGCCAGTCGCCCCGCCCCGGCGCCCCCCTCGACCTGTCCCTCTTCACGATCCGGAGTGGCTCATGATCATCCGCCAGTTCCTCGCCTGGACGCAGCACACCTCCGCGGCGCGACGGGCGGAGGCCGCGGGTGCGCTGGCCCGGGCCTACCTCTACGACGGTCTCGGCGAGGACGTGGCCTGGGAGGCGGAGGCCGCGCTCCTCGCCCTCCTGGACGACCCCTCCAGCCTGGTGCGCCGAGCCCTGGCGGAGGCCTGCGCCGCCTGCGCGAACGCCCCGCGTCCCCTGATCGTGGCGCTGGCGGGCGACCAGGCCGAGATCGCCACCCTGGTGCTGGCCCGCTCGCCCGTGCTGAGCGACGCCGACCTCGTCGACGGCGTCGCCATCGGGTGCCTCGCCGCCCGCCGCGCCATCGCGGGCCGGCTCGACCTGTCGCCGGCCGTCGCCGGGGCGCTCGCCGAGATCGCCGAGCCCGAGGCCCTGGTCGTGCTCGCCCGCAACCGCAGTGCCCACATCACCACCGGCAGCCTGATGCGGATGGTGGAGCGCCACGGCGACGTGGCCGCCCTGCGCGAGGCGGTCCTGGCCCGGCCCTACCTGCCCCTCGAAGTGCGCCAGAGCGTGACCACGCGCCTCGCCGAATCCCTCTCCGCCTTCGCGGTGTCCTCCGGCTGGCTCACCCCGGCCCGCAGCGCGCGCGCCAGCCGCGAGGCGCAGGAGCGCACGACCCTGGCCTTCTGCACCGAGGCCCATCCCGTCGACCTCGCCCGGCTCGTCGCCCACCTGAAGGCCTGCGGCCAGCTCAATGCCGGCCTGCTGCTGCGGGCGATCCTGTCCAGCAACATGGCCTTCGCCGAGATGGCCCTGGCCGACCTCGCCGGCCTCCCCGTCCGCCGGGTGGCCGGGCTGATGCACGATGCCTCCACCGCCGCCTTCGCGGCCCTGCACCGCAAAGCCGGCCTTCCGCCGGTGCTGCTGCCGGCCTTCAGCGCCGCGCTGTCGGCCTGGCGCGAGGCGGGGCAGGGCGCCATCGCCAGCGCCGGGGCGGGCCTGTCGCGCCTGATGATCGAGCGGGCGCTGACCGCCTGCGAGACGATGCCCTTCGCGGAGGCGCAGAGCGTCATGGCGCTCCTGTCCCGCTTCGAGGCGGAGGCCGCCCGCGACGAGGCCCGGGTGCTCGCCCGCGAACTCGCCGCCGAGGCCGAGCGCAGCGAGATCCTGCGGATCGAGCGCGAGATCCTCGACGCCGAATGGCGCGAGGCCCAGCGCCAGGTCCTGGCCGACTGGGACGCCCCGCAGGTCCTCGAGGCCGCGCCGGCCGCCGCAGCCCCCGAACCGGTCGCCGAGACCGTCGCGGCGATCGCGCGCGCGGCTTTGGACGGAACCTCGGAAGCGATCCAGGAAGAGACCGCGCCGGTGGCCGTCGACTCCGCTGCGGAGGCGCCGCCCGTCGTCGCGGACCTGCCGACCCCGGATGCGCCGGTGGAATCGGACGTCGCCCCTGTCGTGGCGATCCGGGCCGTCGTGCCGGCCGAGGCGCCAGCCGACGTCGAGACGGGGCGCACCGACCCGGTGGGCCTGATCCTCGACGGACTCTCCGACGCGCTGCTCGCCGAGTTCGAGGGCAGCCGCGCCCGGCGCCGTGCCCTCGCCACCGAGGTCGTGCTCGACGCGATCCCCGAGGCGCTGATCGCCAGCTACCGCGAGGACCGGGCGCGCCTCGCCGCCTGAGGGGCGATCAGCCGAACTGCTCGCGCAGGATGCGCTCGTCGAGGCTGTGGCCGGGATCGTGCAGCAGGGTCAGGTTGGTGGCGTGGTCGAGCCAGGTCTCCACCGTGCAGACCCGCCGAAACTCGGTGTGGTCGGCCACCGCCGCCACCGGGCGGTGCGCGGCGTCGAGCACCTCGATGAGAATGCGGGCGTAGTCCGGCAGCAGGGCCCCGTGCCAGCGCCGGGGCCGGAAGGCCGAGATCGGCGTCAGGGCCAGGAGCCGGGCGTTGAGGGGCAGGATCGGGCCGCCCACCGACAGGTTGTAGGCGGTGGACCCCGCCGGGGTCGCCGCGAGCACGCCGTCGGCGATGAGCTCCGGCAGGCGGACATGACCGTCGATTGAGATCCGCAGCTTGGCGGTCTGGTGCGTCTGGCGCAGCATGTAGACCTCGTTCAGGGCGCGGGCCTGGTGCCGGCGCCCCTCCGTGTCCACGGCCTCCATCATCAGCGGGTGGATGATGCTGCGCTTGGTGTTCTCCAGGCGCTCGATCAGCCCGTCCTCGCGGAACTCGTTCATGAGGAAGCCGACGGTGCCGCGGTTCATGCCGTAGATCGGCGTGCCGGCATGCATGAAGCGGTGCAGGGTCTGGAGCATCAGCCCGTCGCCGCCGAGCGCCACCACCACGTCGGCCTCGTCGGGCGGCACGTAGTCGTAGCGCCGCATCAGGGTCGCGGCCGCCTGGCGGGCGTCCTCCGTGGGACTTGCGACGAAGGCAAGCCGTTCGAAACGCCGGGCCATGGGCTCACATCCGCCTTGCCGACCACCTTGCCGACGCGGAGCCTTCGCTCCAGCGTCCCGTTCCCAGTCCTGCCGGCAGTCCCGCCGGCCCGCTCCCGCCGGTGGAGCGGCGGAACCCTGGTCGGAGACCCATAGCATGGAGCGGCCGCTTCTCGTCTACACCACCTTCCCGGATGCCGGCACCGCCCTGACCGTCGGAGAGGCGCTGGTGCGGCTGCGCCTCGCGGCCTGCGTCAACGTCCTGCCGGGGATGCTCTCCGTCTACGCCTGGAAGGGCGCGGTGGAGCAGGGCTCGGAGGTCGTCGCGATCCTGAAGAGCCGCGAGGGCCTCGCCGAGGCCCTCGGCGCCGCCCTGAAGGCCCGCCACCCCTACGAGACGCCGATCATCCTGCACCTGCCGGTGGCGGGGGCCGATCCCGAGACCGCGGCCTGGATCGCGGCGGAGACTCAAGGGCCGCCGATCGGGTAGCTCCGGCCCTTCCACAGAGGCGTGCCGCTGCCCTTGCGCCGCAGGAGGGCGGTCCACTGGATCGCCAGGGCGACGAGGACCGTCGCCGGGTGGAGCAGAACCGTCCCCAGGGGCTCGCGGGTGACCAGGGTGATCGCCGCCCGGGTCGCCAGGGAGACGAGGGCGGCGGCGAAGGCCAGGAACGCGGCGTGGCCGGATTCAAGGCCGGCCAGGGCCGCCAAGAGGAGGAGCCAGGGCAGGACGTGCCCGCCGACCAGGAGCAGGGTCCAGATCGGCAGGGCCCGCGGGGTCGCCATGCCCTCGTGGGCGTTCTTCGAGAAGCCGGCCCAGCTCTGGGCGAAGCCGCGGTACATCCGGCAGGTCGCCAGGGCGTGCCCGGCGACGAGGTCGGTCCGGTAGCCGGCCTGCCGGAAGCGGCGCGGCAGTACGACCCCGTCGTGCAGGCTGGTGCGCACGGCGCCGTGCCCGCCGGTGGCCGCGTAGGCCTCGCGACCGACGAGGATGAGCTGGCCGCAGGCGGCCCCGAGGCTGGGGCGCGGGGAGGCCCGCATCATCGCCATCGGCAGGTAGCCGAGGAGCAGGAAGTTGATCATCGGCACCGTCAGGCGCTCGCCCAGCGAGCCCATCAATTGGCGCGGCACGCCGCTCACCAGGGCGCTCTCGGTCCGGCGCGCATGGGCGGCGAGGGCCGCCGCAGCCGCGGGCGCCAGGCTCACGTCGGCATCGACGAAGAGGAGATGCGTCCCGGTCGCGGCCTCCGCCAGCCGCGCGCAGGCGTGGTTCTTCCCCGTCCAGCCCTCGGGCAGGGGCGGGATTGCGACGAGGCGCAAGCGCGGGTCCTCGGCGGCGATGGCGGCCACGATGGCGGCGGTGTCGTCGGTGGAATGGTCGTCGCCGACGAGCACCTCCAGGGCGACACCGGCGCTCGACAGGGCGGCCCGCACGGTGGCGGCGATCACCGCGGCCTCGTTGCGGGCCGGGATCAGCACCGAGACCCGGGCCCGGACGTCGAGATCCGGCTCGGGGGTGCGCAGAATCGAGAGGTTCACCCAGGCGACCAGGGCGGGCAGCAGCGCACAGGCCAGGGCCAGGATCGCGAAACCGAGCATCACGGAACCGGATCTCCCTTCTGGCGGTGGGCCGGCTCGAAGCGCCGGCCCGTGACGACGGCCCCGAGGCGCCGCCAGAGATCGTAGATCCCGCCGATCCCCTTGGCACCGGACGCGAGCGGCGTGAAGCGTCCGGCCTCGCGCGCGACCACGTCGGCGCTGAGCCGGTCGAGGGTAGCGGTCAGGTCCGCCTCCATCCGGGCGAGGCGCTCGGCCCGGGACAGGGCGAGCAGCTCGGCTCCGGGGATCGGCGCCCCGAAAGCCGCGAAGGCCTCGCCACCGCGCTCCTCCCAGAAGGCGTATTCGAGGGCCAGCGGTACGAACAGGGCGTCGGGTGCGATCTCGGGCAGGCGGCCGACGCCGGCGCGCAGGCCCAGAGGCCGGGCGCGGACGTCCTGGAAGCGCCCCTGGGCGGTGATCCAGATCATCCGGTTCGGCGCCCCCAGGATGCGCCGCGTCGCCCTCAGGAACTGGGCGGCGCCGCGGGCCGAGTCGAGGTCCACCGCGAAGGCCCCCATGCGGGCGAAGACCGCGTACTTCTCCAGCATCCGCGCGTCGAAGGGCGCATAGCTCTCGCGGCGGGGAAACAGCCGTCCGGCCAGGAGGATGACCACGGCGGCGTCCCACCAGGCCGGATGGTTGCAGTAGACCACCACCGGCCCGGGATGGTCGGCGCAGGCCGGCACGCCCCAGCGGGCGAGCCGCAGGGCGTTGAGGTGGCGTCGGACGTAGCGGTCGAAATACCCGACCATGAACCGCCACAGGGCGGGCGATCGGGCGGGGCCATCCTCGCGGGACATGCGCGGGGCCTTCAGGCGCTGGCGCGCTCCTCTCCCCGGGCATCGGTGTCGAGGGCATCCGCCGCGATCCAGCCCGACATCATCACCATCGGCATGCCCGGACCCGGATGGGCCGCACCGCCGGCGAGGTAGAGGCCGCGGACCTGCCGGGAGCGGTTGCCCGGCTTGAAGGCGCCCATGAACTTGCCGTGCGAGGCCAGGCCGTAGATCGCGCCGTTGAGCACCTTGTAGCGCTCGTGGATGTCCTGCGGCGTCAGGTGGCGCTCGACGACGATGCGCTCCTCGAGGTCGGGCATGTTGCCGGTACGCTTGAGCTTGTCGAGGATGACTTGCCGATAGGCCGGGAACATTTTCGACCAGTCGTGGTGCGGGCGCAGATACGGCGTGTGCACGAGGACGTAGAGCGCCTCGCCGCCCTCGGGCGCCACCGACGGGTCGGTGGAGGAGGGGGCAGCGAGGTAGGCGGTCGGGTCCGGGGCCGGCTCGCCCTTGCGGTAGATGTAGTCGAACTCCTCCTCGGGGTCGCGGGAGAAGACGAAGTCGTGGTGATTCAGGTGCTCGTAGCGCTTGTTCAGCCCGAGATAGAGGACGACACCGGAGCAGGCCGGCTCGAAGCTCTTCTTCTCGTAGGACTTGCCGACGTCGCCGCCGACGAGTTCCCGGTAGGTGCGTACCGAATCCATGTTCGAGATCACGGCGTCGAATGGGGTGACGCCGGAGGCGGTCCGCACGCCCTTGACCGCGCCCTGCTCGATGGCGAGGCCGGTGACCTCGTCGCCGGGCCGCAGGGTAGCGCCGAGTTCGGAGGCGAGCTTGGTCAGGGCCTCGGCCACGGCGCGGGTGCCGCCCATCGGGTACCAGACGCCCTCGGCGGTCTGCATGTGGGCGATGGCGCAGAGCACGGCGGGCGCGCCGTAGGGCGAGGAGCCGACATACTGGACGAAGTGGTCGAGCATCTGCGCGAGGCGCGCATCCTTCACCTTCGAGCGGATGGTGCCGGCGACCGACGAGCCCATGCGCAGGGACAGCACGTCGCGCAGGGTGCCGGGATTCATGTTGGCGCGGATGTTGATCGTGTCGAACAAATCCTCGACCGGCTTCCAGAAGAAGAACTTGTTCGAGACGTCGTGCAGGTGCTCGGAGATCTCAAGGAACTTCTTGTAGCCCTCGCCCGCGCCGGTGTTGGGCGCGAAGCGCTCCATGTCGGCGGCCATGGTGGGCACGTCGGCCATGAGATCGAGCTGGGTGTCGTCGTCGAAGAAGCAGCGCCACTGCGGATCGAGGCGGCGCAGGTCCAGGTAGTCGTGGATGTTGCGCCCGGCCTCCTGGAAGATGCGCTCCAGCACTTTGGGCACCGTGAGGATGGTCGGCCCCATGTCGAAGCGGAAACCGCCCTCGTGCAGGACCGCGGCCTTGCCCCCGAGCCAGTCGTTCTTGTCGTAGAGCGTGACGGTGTGGCCGCGCGCGGCGCTCACGCAGGCAGCCGCCAAGCCGCCCAACCCTGCGCCGACGACGGCGACCGAAGACCCAGCCCGCATGTTCGTGTCACTCCCCGGGCCCGTCCGAAAGCCCATACCCCGCATGAAGCTAGACCGGATGGCCGCGCGGTCAACGCGCTAACCGGTCGCGGCGTGGACCGACGCCGTCTTCGCCCGTACTTTCCTAGCTCGTTCGCCGCGACACGAGCCCCAGCGCGACCCCCAACCCCGCCGCCGCCACGGCGGCCATCACGCCCCAGGCGGGCAGCGCCGCGGCCCAGCCCTCGCTCAAGGCGTTCTGGTAGGCCTCGATCGCCCAGGCGTTGGGAGTGAGCCAGCCGGCCTCCTGCAGCCAGGGCGGCATCAGGAAGCGGGGCACCATGCTGCCGCCCACCGCCGAGAGCAGGAGGACGCCGAAGGTCGCGGCCAGGTGCGCCTGCTGGCGGGTGGCGGAGGCCGCGCAGGCGGCCAGGGCGAGTCCGGCCGCCATCGCCGAGACGAGGAGGGAGGTCACCAGCCAGGCGCCCGCATGGGGCAGGATGTCGACGCCGTGCAGGAGGGCGGCGGCCGAGAAGATCAGCCCGGCCTGGACGAGGCCCTGGCCCACCAGGAACAGGAACTTGCCCAGCACCACCACACTGAGCCCGCCGGGTCCCGCCATCAGCCGGTCGGCGAGACCGGACTGGCGCTCGTCGACGAGGGAGAGGGCGCCCTGCATGGCGGCGAAGAGCAGGAACACCGCCGTGATCGCCCCCGCGTAGTAGCTGACGCGATCGTTGGTGGCACCCGAGGCGGTGCTGCGCCGCTCCACCAGGGAGGCGAAGGCGAAGGGCTCCTTGCGGGCGCGCTGCTCGGCGAAGGCCTGGTTAAGGAAGGCCCGTTCGTCCGGGCCGATCTTGCCCGAGCGCTCCACGTCGGCGACGATCCGGGCCAAAACCACGTCGGGCAGGGCCTCGTTGAGGACGCGCTGGAGCTGGCCCAGCGCGATCGGGGTGGCGAGGGCCTTGGCGGGATTCTCGATCAGCACCACGGGCTGGTCGGCGCGGGACGAGCCGGCCTCGAGGTCGCCGCGCAGCACCAGGGCGACGTCGACCTCGCCCCGGCGCACCGCCGCGACGGCGCCGTCGAGATCGGAGGCGGCGAGGCGTCCGACCCGGAGGGACGGGTCCGCCTCCAGGGCCTGCATCAGGCGCTGCGTCGTCGGCGTCCGGGCCAAGTCGAGGAGGCCGACATGGATGCGGATGCGGTCGCCCAGGGCGCCGGAGAAGATCGCGGCGAAGATCACGAAGATCACGGTGGGCAGCACGAAGGCCATGACCAGGGCGGCCCGGTCGCGCACCAGGCCAAGCAGCATCACGCGGAAGGCGGCCGAGATCATTCGGGGGTCTCCCGTTCGGCGAGCCCGTCCGCGGCCGGCGGCGCGGATCCCGCCAGCGCATCGCGATACACCGCCTCCAGCCCGGGGGCGCGGATGCGGATCTCGGCGATGGGCACGCCCGCGCTCCGGAGGTCGGCGAGCAGGTCGCCGCCGTCGCGGGGCGTGCCGCTCAAGCGGCGCGCCCGCCAGGTCGAGCCGGTGTCGAGGGGCACGAAGCCCGCTTGGCGCAGGACCGCCTCCGCCGCCCCATCGGCGGGGGCGACGAGGGCCGCCTCGTGCTCGGGGGCCTCGGCGCGGATGCGGGCGAGGAGATCGGACAGGCGGCCGTCGGTGACGATCCGCCCCTGCGCCAGGATGGCGACCCGGTCGGCCAGGCGCTCGGCCTCGGCGAAGTCGTGGGTGGCGACGAGGAGGGCCGTGCCGGCCTCGCGCAGGCGCGCGAGCACCGCATGGATGGCCGCCCGGGCGTGCAGGTCGACGCCCTGCGTCGGTTCGTCGAGGAGGACGAGGCGGGGTCGCGCCATCAGGCTGGCGGCGATGTTGACCCGGCGCTGGTAGCCGCCCGAGAGCAGCCCCACCGGGCGCCGGGCGACCTCGCCGAGGGCGCAGAGGGCGAGGCCCGTCGCCACCGCCTCGGCCCGCCCGCGCCGGGGGATGCCGGCGAGCTGGGCGAAGACCGACAGGTTCTCGGCCACCGAGAGGCGGGGATAGAGGGCGATTTCCTGGGGCACCCAGCCGATCGCCCGGCGCGCCGCCGGCGTCCGATGGGGATCGTCGCCGGCCACGCGGACGCTGCCGGCATGGGGGGCGAGCCGACCCGCGACGAGGCGCATCAGCGAGGTCTTGCCGGCGCCGTTGGGGCCGAGGAGCGCGAGGGTCTCGCCGGCGCCGAGGGCGAGGTCGACGCGCTCCAGCACGCGGGTGCCGCGATAGGCGAGGGCGGCGCCGGCCACCCGCAGGAGCGGCTCGGAAGGGAGGCTCACGCGGCGCTCAGCGGGGCGGCAGCGCGCGCGACAGGCGAACCCGCACGCCGACGCCCGGCTCCCGCACGGTGAAACGCGCGCGCGCGAAATCGGGGCGGGCGGACCGGACGGACTCGCCGGAGAAGCCGTAGGGCTCAAGGGGCAGGCCGAGGCCGGTCCGGTCGAGGCGGCAGTTGCGGTTGGTGTCCTGATAGGCCACCGCCGCGTAGATCCCGGGCCTCACGTTCGCGAAGACGAAGCGCTGGGCAGCGGCCTGGGGCTCGGCCTGCTGCCCGGTCCGGCAATCGGCCTCGGACAGGCCGTCCTGGCACAGGGCGACGGAGACAAGGCCGCCGGGCTCGATGCCCTCGACCTCCACCGCCACGGAGGCCGCCCGGGCCGCCCCCGAAACCAGGACGAGGGCGCAGAGACCGGCCAGGGGCCGCGACAGCCCCCTCAAGTGGCGTCGCCCGAGGTGGCCAGGGGCGCGGTGGCCGGGATGCCGGCACTGACGGCCCCGACGCGCCCGGCGGAGAGCTCCTCGATCAGGAGGCGGGCGGTGATGCGCGCGCCCTCGTAGATCACCGGCAGGCCGGAGCCCGGATGGGTTCCGCCGCCGACGAGGTAGAGCCCCGGCCCGAAGCGGTTGTGCGGGCGGAAGTAGAGCATCTGCATCAGGTCGTGGGCGAGGTTGAAGGTGGCCCCCTCGTGCACGAAGAAGTCGTCGCGCCACTCGGTCGGGTCGACGATGCGCTCGTAGCGGATGCGCGATTCGATGTCGCCGAGGCCGAGCAGCTTCAGGCGGTCGAGGACGAGGCGGCGATAAGTCTCCCGCAGCCCCTTCCAGTCGATGCCCGCCTTCAGGTTCGGCACCGGCACCAGCACGTAGAGGCTGGTCTGACCGGGGGGCGCCATGCCGCCGTCGGTGAAGCCCGCATGCTGCACATAGAGCGAGGGCTGCATCGGCAGGATGCCGTCGGTGATCTCCCGGATGTTGCGGGCGTAATCCTCCGACAGCAGGATGGTGTGGTGGCCGAGGGCCTCCGGCATCGGCCCGTCGAGGCCGAGATACAGCATGAAGGTCGAGCAGGAGAGGCGCGCCTTCGCGATCTTGGCGTCGCGCCAGCGCGGCCGATGCTGCTGCGGCACGAGGTCCTGGATGACCTTGGCGAAGTCGCCGTTGATGACGACCGCGTCGGCCTGCAGGGTCTCGCCGTTGCAGACGACGCCGCTGGCGCGCTTGCCCTCGAACAGCACCCGCTCGACGCCCGCCCCGAGGCGGATGTCGACGCCCATCCGGCGGGCGAGGCCCGCCATCGCCTCCGAGACGGCGCCGCACCCGCCGACCGGATGGTAGACGCCGTGCTCGTATTCGAGGAACGACAGGATGGTGAACAGGCTCGGGCACCGGAACGGCGACATGCCGAGGTATTTGGTCTGGAACGCGAAGGCGAGGCGGACCCGCGGGTCCTTGAAGTAGCGCTGCAGGTCCTTGTCGACGCTGCGCCCCGGATGGAGGTGGGGCAGGGCGGCGATCATGGCCGGGGAGGCCATGGCCCGCAAGGTGTGGAAGGCCTGCTCCAGGACGGGCTTGAAGAACTTCAGCTTGACCCGGTTGTCGGCGAAGAACTTGCGCACGTTCTTGGCGTCGTCCGGCGCGATGCGCGCCACCTCGGCCTCGAGGCGGTCCATGTCGTTCGTGGCGCGGATCTCGCCGCCCGCCTCGAACACGAGGTGGTACTGCGGATCGAGGCGCTCGAGCTTGACGTGGTCTTCCAGGCGCTCGCCGCAGGTCTCGAAGATGTCGGCGAGGATCTGCGGATAGAGGAAGAAGGTCGGGCCGATGTCGAACCGGAAGCCCCCGGGCGCCTCCACGGTCTTGGTGCGTCCGCCCACCGCCGGATCCTTCTCCAGCAACGTGACGTGCACGCCGGCGCGGGCGAGGAGGAGTGCGGTGGCGAGGCCGCCGGGACCGGCACCGACGATGATGACGCGGCGTCCGGACAAAGTCCGCAAGCCGTCCCGTGACTGCAACAACGCTCAAAACTCCATCGTCTACAGGCCCACGCGCCTCATCCATGTGGCGCGGGAGCATGGTCCGTCCAGGGCTCGCGGTCTAATCTTGACCGTAGCGGTGCAGGCGGCAATGGGGGCGCAGTGTCGCGCATCCCCGGCCCATCGGGCCGCGGACGCCCGCGATCCGCCGTCAGGCTGCCCGGGACAGGTGATGCAGCGCGATCGCGCCCGCCGTGGCGACGTTGAGCGAATCGAAGTCCGGCGCCATCGCGATGCGGACGGTGCGCAGGCGCGCCATCAGGTCCGGCGGCAGGCCCGGCCCCTCGCTTCCGAGGAGGAGCAGGGTCCGGTCGGGGGGCGCCAGGGCCGCCAGGGTCTCGGCTCCGCCGGGGCTCAGGGCCAGGGGCTCCAGGGCGTGACGCGCCGCGAAGGCCAGGAGCGCGTCCGCATCGGCGAGTTGCAGGAAGGGGACGATCAGGGCGGCGCCCGCCGAGACGCGGATCGCCTTGCGGTAGAGCGGATCGCAGGTGCCGGCATCGAGGAGCACCGCGTCGGCCCCGAAGGCGGCGGCGTTGCGGAACAGGCCGCCGACATTGTCGTGGTTGGTCAGGCCGACGAGACCGACCACGAGGGCCGGTGCCGGGGCGGGCGGCAGGCCGGGGAGGACGGCATCCGTGGCCTCCGCCCCGCGCAGGCCCACGCCGAGGACGCCGCGATGGATCGGAAATCCGGTGATCGCGCTCATCACGGGCTTCGCCGCGGTGTAGACGGGCACGGGCTCGGGCAGACGGGCCAGGGCCGCCTCCAGGCCGGCCAGGCGCTCGGGCGCCAGCAGAACCGATTCGAGGCCGAACCGGGCTCGGGCCGAGAGCATGACCCGCAGGGTCACCTCGCCCTCGACGATGAAGCGGCCGGCACGCCCGACGAGGTCGCGCTCGCGCATCGCCGTATAGGGCGCGAGGCGCGGGTCGGCGGGATCCTCGATGGCGATCGGCGCGGGTCGGCAAGGGGCGGCCAAGGCGGCGTCAGGCGCTCGCCGGACGCCCGCCCATGCGCACCGCCAGGGGATCGGCCTCGGCCTTGGTCGGCACCTTCACCAGGGCCTCGCCGTCGAGGACGACCTCACCGGCCACCGAGCAGGTGCATTTCAGGCGGGCACGGCGGCGCTCCGGGACGAGTTCGGCCACCTCGACCGTGACCTCGACGGTGTCGCCGATGCGCACGGGCGCGCGAAAGTTCAGGGTCTGGCTGATATAGACCGCGCCGGGGCCGGGCAGGCGGGTGCCGAGCACCGCCGAGATCAGGCCGGCGGTGTAGAGGCCGTGGGCGATCCGGGTGCCGAAGGGCGTGCGCGCCGCGAAGTGCTCGGACAGGTGGATCGGATTGCGGTCGCCGGTGATCTCGGCGAAGCCCACCACGTCGGAGGAGGCGATGACCTTGTTCAGCGTCTCGGACAGGCCGACTTCGAGATCCTCGAAGTACAGGACGCGCAGTTCGGGCATCATCGGCAGTTTCCCCTGACTTCGGGTGTGGCACGCGGGTCTCGTGCGGCGTGGCTTTTCGCCTCGCACAGGCGGCGGGCCAAATCCAGTATCCGGCTGCCGAAAAGCATCGCGCCGAGTCGTGAGCCTCGACAGACGGAGGCACTTCGCGCCATGGAGACTCTTGCCGCGAGGCGCCGGGCCCGGGTCCGGGGACCTCCCCTTGAAGACCGCACCGTCACGAGACGAGCCGCCGCCCGTGTCCGCCACGCCCACCCCGTCCGCCACCCTGCGCCCGGTGGTCGCCCGCGTTGCCGGGCTGAACCTCGCGTATTTCGGCATCGAGATCACGGTCGCCCTGGCGATCGGCTCGCTGGCGCTCATCGCCGACAGCCTCGACTTCCTCGAGGACGCGGCGATCAACCTGCTGATCTTCGCCGGGATCGGCTGGAGCGTGCGCAACCGGGCCCGGCTCGGGGCGGTCCTCGCCGTCATCCTGCTCCTGCCGGCGCTCGCCACCGCCTATGCCGCCTGGATCAAGTTCGCCACGATGGCGCCGCCGGCCCCGATCCCCCTGACGCTCACGGGCATGGGGGCGCTGGCGGTCAATCTCACCTGCGCGATGATGCTGGGCCGCCACCGCTCCGGGGGGGGCAGCCTGACCCGGGCGGCCTACCTCTCCGCCCGCAACGACGCCTTCGCCAACCTGGCGATCATCGCCGCCGGCCTCGCCACCGCCCTGACCCTGTCGGCCTGGCCCGACCTCATCGCGGCGGCCGGCATCGCCATCCTCAACGCGGATTCGGCGGGCGACATCCTGAAGGCCGCCCGCGCCGAGTGGCGCGCGGCCAATGCCGTGTCCGAGAGTCCGGTTCCCTGAGAGGCTTCGAGCCCCCGCCATGCGCCTGTTCCCCATCTCTGACCTGCACCTCGAGCGCCGGCGCCTCGACGTCATCCCGCGCCCGACCCGGCCCTTCGACGTGCTGGTCTGCCCCGGCGACCTGCACGAGGGCAGGCCCGAATCGGGGCTCGCGGCCCTGATGACCCTAGCCCAGGGACGCCCGATCGTGCTGGTGCCGGGCAACCACGAGCACTACGCGCCCACCGGCGACCGGCGCACGGCTCCGGAACTCCTCGCCGCCCTGGAGACCGAGGTACTGCGCCTGAACGGGGAGGGGGCGGACATCCACCTGCTCCAGCGCGGGGCGGCGATCGTCCTCGATGGTGTCCGCTTCGTCGGCACGACCCTGTGGAGCGACTGGTCGCTGGCCGGCCTCTGGCTCGACGAGAGCGGCGCCGACGCGCCGTCGGATCCGGTCGCCTACGCGGCCGCGCGGATGACCGATCCGGTCACGGGCTCGCGGGAGTATCGGGGCTCCATCCGCAACGGTGACGGCACGGCCTGGTCGCCCGCCGACGCGATGGCGGCCCATGAGCGGGAGCGTGCCCTGCTGGCCGCCGCCCTGGCGCAGCCCCATGCCGGCCCGACCGTCTGCGTCACCCATCACCCGGCGAGCCCGCGCGCGGCCGAGGCGTTCCGCCACGTGCCCGGCGTGCCCTGGTGGGTCCCGGCCTTCTACGCCACCACCGCCCTGGAAGACCTGCCCGAGGCGGACCGGCCCGACCTCTGGGTCTCGGGCCATTTCCATGCCGGGCACGACCTGTGGATCGGCCGGACCCGCTGGGTGGCGAACCCGGTGGAGGGGCGGGACTTCTCCGCCGATCACATTCTCACGATCGATTGAGACCGGAGGGGCGCCGGTGGCGTACCTGTCCGGCAACGCACCGCCGGAGCTCGCCCATGAACGCCTTCATCGCCGTGGTCCTCGTCTGCGCCAACGGGATCCCGATCGAGGCCTGCACCGACGACAAGGCCAGCGAAGTCCGCAAGGTCCGCGTCGCCAACGAGCTCGGCTGCACCAACGGCTGGCAGGAGATCATCGCCCGCACCGACCTGCGGGACGAGGTCGGCAAGACGAGCTACCTCAAGACCGAGTGCCGCCGGGTGAAGCAGGCCGACTGACCCGGACGCGGCCGGCTACTTGTCGTACTTGATGTAGGCGAAGCGCGGATCGGTGGGGGTGCCCTCGAGCGCGCCGCCCTCGGTGCCGGGCTGCCAGCCGACCACCTCCTCGATCTTGGCGGCCAGGGCGAGGTCTTTCTCGGTGATGCCCTTGGCGGCGTGGTTGGTCAGCCGAACCTCGACCCAGGCGTAGGAGGCGGTGATGTCCGGGTGGTGCCAGGCGGCCTCGGCGAGGTGGCCGACCGTGTTGATCACCATCAGCGTGCCCTTCCAGCCCGCGGTCTTGTAGGTGCGCCGGATCCAGCCCTCTTCCAGGCGCCAGGCCGGAAGCTCCCGCGCGAGGCGCTCCGTGACGGTGGCGTCGTCGATCACGTCGTCCCGTGTACCGGCCATGGTCCAACTCTCCCTCGAACACGCAGCGTTGCCGACTCTCTGCGCCCGGCCCCGGCCGTGCGCAAGGGATCACGCCCGGTTCGCAAGGTGTCGCGCCGGATCCGGAAGGATTGGCCGGTTCGGAAGCGATCATCCGCCCGTCGGACTTGCCAATTCGTCCTGTGGACGCCCTGGGCCCGACCTCCTATGAAGATTGCCAACCAACGCCGGCCTTCACGGGACACCCCGAGCGTTCGACTTGGAAACCAGGGAGAGTCCCTCATGCTGTCACGGCGCGGATTGCTCGCGACGGCGGCACTGTTGCCCCTGCCCTGGAGCCTCGCCCGGCCGGCGCGGGCGGCCGGGCCGTCCTTCCGGGTGGGCAGCCTGCCGTTCGGCACGGTCTCCTGGGAAGCGGCGGTGATCAAGGCGCGCGGCCTCGACAGCGCCAACGGCTTCACCCTCGACGTGGTCAAGCTCGCCGGCAACGACGCGGCACGGATCGCCTTCCTGGGGGGCCAGGTCGACACCATCGTGGGCGACCTGCTCTGGGCCGCACGGCTCGGCAACGAGGGCCGCGCGATCCGCTTCTTCCCCTACTCGACCACCGAGGGCTCGCTGATGGTGCCGGGCGACAGCCCGATCCGGACGCTGGCCGACCTCAAGGGCAAGCGCCTCGGCGTGGCCGGAGGCCCCCTCGACAAGAACTGGCTCCTGCTCAAGGCCCAGGCCCGGGACACCGTCGGCATCGACCTCGAGACCCAGGCCACCATCGCGTTCGGCGCGCCGCCCCTCCTGGCGCTCAAGCTGGAGCAGGGCGAGCTCGATGCCGGGCTGCTGTACTGGACCTACTGCGCCCGCCTGGAGCCCAAGGGTTTCCGTCGCCTGATCGGCTCGGACGACATCATGCGCGCCTTCGGCGCCACCGGCTCGATGGCCCTGATCGGCTACCTCCTCGACGACGCCACCGTGAAGGACAAGGGCGAGGCGGTGACGGGGTTCGCCCGCGCCTCCAAGGCCGCCAAGGATCTCCTCGCCAACGATCCCGCTGCCTGGGACGTGGTGCGCCCCCTGATGTCGGCTGACGACGAGGCTACCTTCCAGGTCCTGAAGCGCGACTTCCTCGCGGGCATCCCGCGCCGGCCCCTCGCCACGGAGCGCAAAGACGGCGAGACGCTGTTCAGCGTGATGGCCCGGCTCGGCGGCGAGCGCCTGGTCGGCGCGGGTACGACGCTCCCCGCGGGCCTGTACTTCGACGGCACCGGCAATGGCTGAGGCCGCCCCGCGCCCGCCCTCCGCGCGTCCGACGCCCTGATCCGATGGGCTTTGCCACCCGTCTCGCCTCCGTGCTGGTCCTCCTCGCGGGGTGGCAGGTCGCGGCCTCGGCCGCGGGCTCGCGGCTGCTGCCGGCGCCCCTGGCGATCCTGGACTTCATTGTTCGCGAATCCGGCACCGGCGACCTGTGGTGGAACGTCGGCATCACCCTCTCGCGGGTCGGCATCTCCTTCTTCCTGGCCATGACACTGGGCGTGCTCCTCGGAATCGCCCTCGGGCGCTCGCGCCGGCTCAACCTCGTCCTCGACACCCCGCTCCTCATTCTCCTCAACACGCCCGCCCTGGTGATCACGGTGCTGGCCTACATCTGGGTCGGCCTGAACGAGGCGGCCGCCATCGTCGCCGTGGTCCTGAACAAGCTGCCGAACGTCGCCGTGATCCTGCGCGAGGGGGCCCGCGGCCTCGATCCGCAACTGGAGGAGATGGCGCGCAGCTACCGCTTCGACCGGCGGACCTGGATCGCGCACGTGCTGGTGCCGCAGCTCCAGCCCTTCGCGGTGGCCGCCGCGCGCTCCGGCCTGTCGCTCGCCTGGAAGATCGTGCTGGTGATCGAGCTTCTCGGCCGGCCCAACGGCGTCGGCTTCGCGATCAACTACTACTTCGTCCAGAGCCTGAACGTGGCGGCAATCGTCGGCTACAGCATCGTGTTCATGAGCGTGATGATCGCCATCGACATCCTCATCCTCCAGCGGCTCGAAGCCTATGTCCGACGCTGGCGCTGAGGGGATGGCCGTTCCCGCCTCCGACGGCGCGGGCGCGGGCGCGGGCGCGGGCGCGGCCCTGCGGGTCGACATCCTCCGCAAGGTCTATGGCAGTGCCGGCCCGGAGCCCGTGGAGGCGGTGCGCGACCTCGCCTTCACGGTGACGGCGGCCGCCATCACCTGCCTGATCGGCCCCTCGGGGGCCGGCAAGACCACGACCCTGCGCATCCTCCTCGGGCTCGACGCCGATTACGAGGGCCGCGTCACGCCGCCGCCGGACGAGGCCGGCATCGCCATGGCGTTCCAGGAGCCACGGCTGCTGCCCTGGCGCACCGTCGAGCAGAACGTCCGCCTCGCCCTGCCGCGGCCGGCCCGCACCCAGAACCTCGATGCCCTGTTCGACTCTCTCGGCCTGACTCCCTGGCGGGGCCGCTACCCGGGCGCTCTGTCGCTGGGCATGGCCCGGCGGGTCTCGCTCGCCCGGGCGCTCGCGCAGAAGCCGCGCATCCTCATTCTCGACGAGCCCTTCGTCTCCCTCGACGACAATGCGGCGGCGGCCCTGCGCGGCCTCGTGGTCGCGGCGGTGGAGGGCTCCGGCATGGGCGTCCTCATGGTCACCCACAACGTGGCCGAGGCCCTCGAGATTGCCGATCGCCTGCTCCTGGTCTCGGGACGACCGGCGAGCCTCCTCGGCACGATCACCCTGGATCGGCCGCGGGGCCAGCGCGAACGCGGCTGGATGGAGGCAAACCGAGCGTCCCTCGCCGCCCGATTCCCAGGCATCATCGCAAGCTGATTCGCCCCGGATCGGACAATGCTTACGCCTCGATCGCGCGCTGTCTTCACTTCTCCCCAGACCGGATGCGGCGAGACCGCGCATCCGATGAGCATCCCCCAGGGTTCCGCGGATGCCGGATATGACCATCACAATCCCCCGCCCCGGCACGTGATTTTAAAATATACCTCCTTTTAGGCATTTTATTTCACGAACGCATCTCCTCGCAGGGGCTCCTTCGACGCGAACGCAGCTTCGATCGCATGACTACAGCGGCCAAGCTCAGGCTACATGCGCCAAACGCATGATGATGAGGCCAAGCTGTTTAAAACACTTTGTCTTACCAATTTGAGATATTGCAACGCACAATCCGATGCTGCGAAGCGTGAGTCTGACAGAATGTCGGCCAAAGGCTCACGAGGACTTGTGCGAAGCCTGGAAGCACAGGGCGCAAGCGAGTTGACGCCGGCCGAATTTTTCTTAGAGTTCGTTCAAGCTTCGGTTTCGAGGGGCGCCGCAAAGGGATAGCGGCCCCTGACTACACAAACCCCGTCCTGGCCATTAGTGGTTTGGAAATAAGGGTTTGGCGTCCGCTACCGAGGCGAACCTATCCCTGTCGCAAACAGTCAGATCACGGCGTGATCCTGCGGGTTTTCCGCATGATGGCGGCTGCAAGATCTGTCGGAGGAATCCATGAGAGCGGTACATCTTCTCGCACTCGGCGCCGGCATGGTCGCTTCGACCACGGCGTTCGCCAACGAAGACGTCCTGAAGCGCACGGCCAACCCGGCCGAGCAGGTCCTTCAGACCGTCGACTATGCCAACACGCGCTATTCGAAGCTCGACCAGATCAACGCCAGCAACGTCAAGCAGCTCCAGGTGGCCTGGACCTTCTCGACCGGCGTGCTGCGCGGCCACGAGGGCTCCCCGCTCGTCGTCGGCAACATGATGTACGTTCACACCCCCTTCCCGAACATCGTCTACGCCCTCGACCTCGACAAGGACGGCGTGATCGTCTGGAAGTACGAGCCCAAGCAGGACCCGTCGGTCATTCCGGTGATGTGCTGTGACACGGTCAACCGTGGTCTCGCCTACGCCGATGGCGCCATCATCCTGCACCAGGCCGACACGACCGTCGTCTCGCTGGACGCGAAGTCCGGCAAGGTGAACTGGTCGGTGGTGAACGGCGACCCCAAGAAGGGTGAGACCAACACCGCCACCGTTCTCCCGGTGAAGGACAAGATCATCGTCGGCATCTCCGGCGGCGAATTCGGCGTGAACTGTCACGTCACCGCCTACGACGCCAAGACGGGCAAGAAGGTGTGGCGCGGCCACTCCCAGGGCCCCGACGCCGACATGATCATGGACCCCGAGAAGACCACCTCGCTCGGCAAGCCGGTCGGCAAGGACTCCTCGCTGAAGACCTGGGAAGGCGATCAGTGGAAGACCGGCGGCGGCTGCACCTGGGGCTGGTTCTCCTACGATCCCAAGCTCGACCTGATGTACTACGGCTCGGGCAACCCCTCGACCTGGAACCCCAAGCAGCGTCCGGGCGACAACAAGTGGTCCATGACCATCTGGGCGCGCAACCCCGACACGGGCGCCGCCAAGTGGGTCTACCAGATGACCCCGCACGACGAGTGGGACTACGACGGCATCAACGAGATGATACTCACGGATCAGAAGGTTGACGGCAAGGAGCGTCCGCTCCTGACCCACTTCGACCGTAACGGCTTCGGCTACACCCTCGATCGCGCCACCGGCGAGCTCCTGGTCGCCGAGAAGTTCGATCCGGTCGTGAACTGGGCCTCGAAGGTCGACATGGACAAGAGCTCCAAGACCTACGGTCGTCCGCTCGTCCAGGCCAAGTACTCCACCGAGCAGAACGGTGAGGATACCAACTCCAAGGGTATCTGCCCCGCCGCTCTCGGCACCAAGGACCAGCAGCCTGCGGCCTACTCGCCGAAGACCAACCTGTTCTACGTGCCCACCAACCACGTCTGCATGGACTACGAGCCGTTCCGGGTTTCCTACACCCCGGGTCAGCCCTACGTCGGCGCGACGCTGGCCATGTACCCGGCCCCTAACAGCCACGGCGGCATGGGTAACTTCATCGCCTGGGACGGCGTCGCTGGTAAGATCAAGTGGTCGAACCAGGAGCAGTTCTCGGTGTGGTCGGGCGCCCTCGCCACCGCTGGTGACGTCGTGTTCTACGGTACCCTCGAGGGTTACCTGAAGGCCGTCGACTCCAAGACCGGCAAGGAGCTCTACAAGTTCAAGACCCCGTCGGGCATCATCGGCAACGTGATGACCTACAGCCACAAGGGCAAGCAGTACGTCGGTATCCTGTCGGGTGTCGGTGGCTGGGCCGGCATCGGCCTCGCGGCCGGCCTGACCGACCCGAACGCCGGTCTCGGTGCGGTGGGTGGTTACGCCGCCCTCTCGAACTACACCAACCTCGGTGGTCAGCTGACCGTCTTCTCGCTGCCGAACTAATCGGTCGCACGCAACGGTAGATCATAGGGTGCCGGCGCGGGTTTCCGCGCCGGCACCTTTATGATTAGAATTGGAAGAACAACACGCGAAACACGCGGCTGGTGAGCCGACGTGGTGTTCCTGGGAGAAACGTCGTTGTACACCTTTAGCAAAGCCGTCATCCGCCCTCTCGCGGCAGCGTTCGCTCTCGCGTCGGTCTCAACGCTCGCCGTGCAGGCCCAGGATGCGAAGAAGGCTGATCCGGCCCTCGCCAATCAGCTTGATCCGAATGCACCCGAGAAGGACCCGAAGCTGATCGACAAGTTCGCGGCCGTGAAGGTCGAGGACGGAAAGTATCAGGACTCGGAAGGTCACCCCACCTACCACATCACCGCTGATGGCAAGAAGTTCGACTGGTACGCCTACTCGGGCTACCGCCGCTATCACGCCGAGTGCCACGTCTGCCACGGACCCGATGCCATGGGTTCGACCTACGCGCCGGCCCTGAAGGACTCGCTCAAGACGATCGGCTACGAGGAGTTCATCGGCATCCTTGCTGGCGGCAAGCGTGACTCGCAGGCCGGCCAGGAGCGCGTGATGCCGGCCTTCGGCGATAACAAGAACGTCATGTGCTACGCCGACGACCTCTACGTCTACCTGAAGGCCCGGGCGTCCGGCGCCATGCCGCGCGTCCGCCCGACCGACAAGGAAGACAAGCCCGAGGCCGCCAAGACGGCTGAGAAGGAGTGCCTGGGCGGCTAATGGCGCATCCAGGCTCCCGGACGGGCCTCGCGCTCGCGCTCCTGCTGCTCGCAGCCGGAGCGCGACCTGCGTTGGCGCAATCGCTGCCGGACCTCGTGACGACGGACACTCTGCGTGTCTGCGGCGATCCCGGCAACATGCCGTTCTCCGAACGCAAGGAGGACGGCTTCGAGAACCGAATCGCCGCGATCATCGCCGACGAGCTCAAGGTCAAGATCCGGTACTACTGGCTGACGCAGGGGCCTGGCTTCGTCCGCAATACCCTCGGCACGGGCCTCTGCGACCTCATCATCGGCTCGGCCGCCGGTGGAGAGCTCGTCCAGCACTCGAATCCCTATTACCGCTCCGCCTATACGCTGGTCACCCGTACGGGCGAGTTGGACGGGGTGACCCGGCTCGACGATCCCAAGCTGAAGGGCAAGTCCATCGGCGTCATCGGCGGCACGCCCCCGGTGAACCGGATGGGCGAGGTCGGCCTCGTCAGCTCCATGAAGGCCTACGCGCCCTATCAGCTCGATCCGGCCCGCAAGCACCAGACGGTCTCGGCCGAGGTCATCGCGGATCTCGCCGAGAAGCGCATCGATGCCGCCATCCTCTGGGGACCCGCCGCCGGCTGGCTCGCCAAGCACAGCGGCGTGCCGATGACGGTGGTGCCGCTGCTGCAGGAGCCCGACCGGCCGCCGCTCACCTTCCGGATCGCCCTCGGGGTGCGTCTGGAGGAGAACGACTGGAAACGCACCCTGAACACGATCCTGCGCAAGCGCCGCGCCGATATCGAGAAGGTGCTGCGCGACTTCGACATTCCGCTGCTGGAGGAAGAGGGCAACAAGCTCCTCAACGCTCCGAGCCCCTGATTTGGCCAAGGTCCGGCCAAGATCCGGATCTCGCCCCTCGAAGGACGGGTGCCGACGGCACCAAACCCGCGAAGGCGGCGGCGGATCGGCTCCGCCGCCGCCTTCGTCGTTCCGGGCCCGATCAGACCCGCTCGATGCCGGCCGCGTCGAGCTTGGCCAAAGCCTCGGTGACCGTCTCCGGGCCGATGCGCAGTGTGGGGGCGATCTCGGCCAGAGGCACCAGCACGAAGGCGCGCTCGCGCACGAAACGGTGTGGCAGCACGAGGCGCGCATCCGAGATCGTCGCGCCCTCGTAGGACAGAACGTCGATATCGATCACCCGCGGACCCCAACGGCGTTCGCGCACCCGGCCCATGGCGGTCTCGATGGCGAGGCCCACCTCCAGGAGTTCGTGCGGGGTGAGGCTGGTCTCGATCCCGATCGCGGCGTTGAGGAACCAGTCCTGGTCGGTGTCGCCCCAGGGCGGCGTGCGATAATTCGACGAGCGCGCGGTGACGCGGATGCCCGGTGTGGCCGCCAGCCGCGCCACCGCATCGGCCAGGGTCGCGGCTTTGTCGCCAAGATTGCTGCCGAGGCCGAGATAGGCGGCGTGCCAGTCCGGTCCACGCCTCATCGGGCGGCCTCGCGGCGGCGCACGATCTCGATGGCGACGCCGTCGATCACGGCCGGGACCGGCGCGCTCGGCTTGTCCACCCGCACGCGGATCTCGGTGATGGGCGGGTGACGGTCGAGGATCTCGCCCGCGATGGCTTCCGCGAGGGCCTCGATCAGGGCGAAGCGCCGCTGCGTGGCGATCCGGGTCACGATCTCGGTGAGGTCGGCGTAGCTCACGGTCCGGGCGACGTCGTCGGAACGCCCGGCCGCCCCGAGGTCGAGGCGCACATCGAGCGAGACGTAGAAGCGCTGCCCGAGGCGGGCCTCCTCGGGCAGGAGGCCGTGGAAGGCAAAGACCGCGATCCGGTCGACGAGGATGCGGTCGCTCATGCGGAGCGTCCCATCACGGCGTCGACCACCCGCAGGGCATCGACGTGCGGGCGGACATCATGAACGCGCACGATCTGCGCCCCGAGGGTGGCGGCGAGGACGTGACTGCCGATCGAGCCGAAGAGCCGGTCCACCGGCTTGGTCTCGGCATCGTGCAGGCGTCCGAGGAGGGATTTGCGCGAGACGCCGACGAGGACGGGAAAGCCGAGGGCCACGATCTCGGGCAGGCGCCGCAGGGCTTCGAGGTGCTGCGCCCAGCTCTTGCCGAAGCCGATACCGGGATCGAGCACGATGTCGCCGTCGCGCAGGCCGGCGGCCCGCGCGATGGCCAGCGAGCGCTCGAAGAAGCGCAGCATGTCGGCGACGATGTCGAGGGCCGGATCGATGGTCTCGCGGTTGTGCATGATCATCACGGGCGCGCCGTGATCGGCGGCGACCCGGGCGATATCGGGCTCGCGCTGCAGGCCCCAGACGTCGTTGACTATGCGGGCGCCGGCCTCCAGCGCCACCCGGGCGGTCGAGGCCTTATAGGTGTCCACCGAGATCGGAACGGGCAGGCGGGCCGCGAGGTCGCGGATCACCGGCAGGATCCGAGCCTGCTCCTCCTCGGCCGGGACGGGCACGTGGCCGGGGCGGGTGGATTCGCCGCCGATATCCACCAGGGCCGCGCCCTCCGCCACCAGGGCCTCGGCCTGGGTGCGGGCGGCCACGACATCCGCGAAGCGGCCGCCATCGGAGAACGAATCGGGCGTGACATTGAGAATGCCCATCACGAGCACGCGCCGACCGAGATCGGGCAGGAGCGTCGTCAGCGGAGCCGGCAGGTCTGGGGGCACGAGATGCTCGGGTTCGAAGGCGGGCGCGACCGGAGCGCGTCCTAGGCCGGGATGCCGCTGTCTTTGAACGCAATGCCCGGTCGGAGCAACGCCCCTGCCGGCGCTGGGGCCGAACGGGGCCAAGTCTTGCGCCGCCGCCGGGCGGCGCCCCTGCGACTTCCGCGTGGCCCGGTCAGGTCCCGCCGCGGTAGCAGCGGATCTCGGCCTCGGCCTGGGCCCGGCGCAGGTCGGCCACCTGATCGTCGAAGACCTTGGTCGACTTGAACTGGGCCGTGCGCTGGCCGATGCCCTGGCGCAGGGACAGCACGGTGCTGGCCTGGACATACTTGTCGTAGGGCAGCAGCGAGGCGAGGGCATCCAGGGAGCAGGAGCAGCGCGACAAGGATTCGCGCGACTGGCCGTTCGCCGCCATGCAGCCGAAGATGTAGTCGGCCCGGGCCTCCGTGGGGTAGTCGTTCTCTGACTCGGCCGCGGTCGCCACACCCGCCAGGAAGGCCGCGGCGCAGGCGCCGGCGGCGAGGTGCGGGAGCCGCTTAACCAGCGTTCGGATCATAGCTCAGGTTCTCCTGCAGGAGTTCGCCGCCCTCGGCGTTCTTGGAGCTCGCCTCGATCGAGACGAGCTCGCCCGGCACGGCCGCGGACGTGACGAAGGTGTATTTCAGGTTCTCGAAGCCGCGCATGCGCTCCTTCATCTTGTCGTCGAGGAAGGGCTGAGTTTCGATGCGCCAGGCGTCGACCTTCTGGCCCTTGTAATCGATCTGCATCGGCGTCACGGTAGCGTTGTCGCGCAGGCCCTTGCGAATGGCGTTCTTGATGTAGCGCGGATTGGCCATCAGCACGCGGGCGAGATCCATGAGATGGTGCTCCAAGAAGAGCGTCATCACCGGGTTGCCGGGCATGTCCTCGAACGGGCCGGCCGGGAAACGGTTGGCCCCGGAGAACATCTCCACCCGGATGTTGCGGTTCTCTGCAGCGTTGCCGGGCTCGATCCCGAGCTTGATCGTGTCGTTCAGCGGCGGTCCGAACGGGCCCTTCGAGATGCCGCTGCGGCGCAGGTAATCGTAGGTCAGCTTCGACCCGGGCGGGACGTTCTTCATCTGCGGCTGCTCGAAGAGCAGGTCCGAGGCGTCGGGCGTCGTCGCGGTGCTGGCCTTTGTCACGGCGGACGCGTCGGGCGTCGCCGGTGGCGCGGGGGTGGTCGGCGGGGTCTGGGCGAGGGCGGGTGCGCCGGCGAGCATCAGCAGCGCGGCGAGTGTGACGGGCTTCAAAGCGGCGCTTCCTCATTCAGCGGCGGACGCACATTGGGCTGCACGTTACTGCCGATGGTCCGGTAGATGTAGTCGGGCGGGATCTCGGCCGCCTCCTCGGCGGCGAGGCCCCGCACCTTGGCGTGGAGCGGCGAGAGCGAGCAGGCCGGATCGGTGGCCGCCGCATCCCCGGCGAGAGCCAGGGCCTGGCAGCGGCAGCCGCCCCAGTCCTTCTCGCGCCGGTCGCAGGAGCGACAGGGCTCCTGCATCCAGTCCGTGCCGCGATAGGCCGTGAAGGCCGGCGCGTTCGCCCAGATGTCGCCGAGCGAATGGTCGGACACGTACCAGAATTCGAGGTTCGGGATCGTCTCGGCCGCGTGGCAGGGAAGCACCTTGCCCTGCGGCGTCACGTTCATGAGCTTGCGCCCCCAGCCGCCGGCGCAGGCCTTGGGGTATTTCGCGTAGTAGTCCGGCACCACGAGGTCGATGACGAGCTGGCCCTTCAGGCGCTCGCGGGCGGCCTCGACGATGCGGATCGAGCGGTCGACCTCCGCTTTATTCGGCATCAGGGCGGCGCGATTCACGTAGGCCCAGCCGTAATACTGGGTGTGGGCCACCTCCAGGCGCTTGGCCCCGAGCTTTACCGCGAGATCGATGAAGCCCTCGACCTCGTGGATGTTGCCCCGGTGGATCACCGAGTTCAGCGTCAGCGGCAGGCCGAGCTGGGTCACCCGCTCGGCGAAGGCGAGTTTCTGCGGCTGGGCGTTCTTGAGGCCGCCGATCTTCTCGGCATTGGCCGCGTCGACGCCCTGCACCGAGAGCTGCACGTGGTCGAGGCCCGCCTCGTAGAGCGCGTCGAGCTTCTGCAGGGCGCCCCCGACGCCGGAGGTGATGAGGTTGGAATACAGGCCGAGTTTCGCGCAGGTCGCGGTGATCTCGACGATGTCGTTGCGCGCCGTCGGCTCACCGCCCGAGAGGTGGACGTGCAGCACGCCGAGGCCCGCCGCCTCCGTCAGCACCCGCTGCCACGTGGCGGTGTCGAGCTCGCCCGAGCGCCGGTCGAGCTCGAGCGGGTTCGAGCAGTAGGGACAGCGCAGGGGGCAGCGATGGGTGAGCTCCGCCAGGAGTCCGACCGGTGCCGGCAGGGTGGGGGCGTTCGGCGTGATCGCGTTCATCGCTCCAGGACCCGTTTCGTGGCGAGATCGTTCAGCATCACGAGGATGTCGGCCTCGATCACGGCGGGGTCCGCCGTGAATTTCTCGCCCAGCAGGGCGGCGATGGCGCGCACGCTGCGCTGCCCGTCGACGAGTTCGAGGACCGCCACCGCGTTGGCGTCGAGGTCGAAGGTGCGCTCGGGCGCCAGGAGGACGTGCTGGTTGCGCACGGCATCGTGGCGCAGGCGCACGCCCCGGGGCAGGCGCGGCACGTCGTGCGCCGCGAGGGTGCCGGTGCCGGCCGCCTGCGCCACGGCGGGCTCGGGGACGAGCCCCGTGCCGGGCGTCCAGGCGTCGGGCGGGGTCAGGCCGGGGGCCACGTAGGCGAAGTAGAGGGCGTCGAGCTGGGTCCAGAGCACATTGCACTTGAAGGTCAGGGCGTCCATCGCCTGGCGCTGCAGGGCCGGCGTGGTGGCGTGCTCCTTGACGTACGCGATGGCGAAGTCGGCGTCGCGCGGGGCCTGGGTCAGGCGCTTGTCGAAATAGGCCAGCGTGTCCTTGGTGATGAAGTCGTAGTTCTTCAGCATCCCGGCCACCCGCTCCGAGATGATGGTCGGCGAGAACATCTCGGTGAGCGAGGAGGCGATGGCCTCCAGCAGCGAGCGCTCCTTCACGAAGTGCACGTAGGCATCCACCGAGAACCGGGTCGCCGACAGGATGCCTTGCGTCGATTCCACGTAGTCGCGGGCAAAGCCCACGCCCTCGGCGAGCTTGAGCCAGCGCTCGATGCCGCCGTCGCCGGGGGCGTCGCCGTCGTGGTCGACGATGCGCTGGCGCCAGACCCGGCGCAGGGACGCGTCGGTCATGCGCGCGAGGACGGCGGCGTCCTTCACCGGGATCATCGCCTGATAATAGTAGCGGTTCAGCGCCCAGGCCCGGACCTGATCCTTGCTGAGCTTGCCGTCGTGCAGGAGCCGGTGGAACGGGTGCAGGTTGTGGTAGCGGCGCGCGCCGATGTCGCGCAGGGCCGCTTCCAGCTCCTCCGGCGAGAGCAGGCGCTGGGCCTCATCGGTCTTCGGGGTCGGGAAGGGCGCGGTCATGTCGTGGCTCGCGGATCAGCGTGGAGCGGTTTTAGGAACTTTTCTTATCAATCGCGCCGCACCCCGTGAAGGCCACGGGCGCGCCGACGCAATTCAATCGGACACAATGTATGTCGTCGGCACTAAACTGCCAGATGGACGCCTCACGAAAGAGTCAGCGTCAAACCGTCATGGGCCACGGTCCAGCCCGCGGCCTCGACCTGGCGCCGCGCCTCGGAGCCCTCGACCAGCACCGGGTTGGTGTTGTTGATGTGGACGAAAACCCGGCGGCCGATCGCGACGTCGGACAGGGCCGCGATGGAGCCGCCCTCGCCGGTCATCGGCACGTGGCCCATGCGCCAGCCGGTCTTGGTGCCGACGCCGGCGCGGATCATGTCGTCGTCGAGGAGCACGGTCCCGTCGAAGAGCAGGCCGTCGACCCCGCCGATGCGGGCCTTCAGGTCCTCGGTGACGCGGGCGCAGCCGGGAATGTAGGCGAGGCGCCGCCCGCCGGCCTCGATCATCGCGCCCACCGTGGTCTCGGTCTCGGCGCCGATCTGCAGGGTCTCGTCCTCCAGCCAGAGGGGCACTTTGCCGGGCACCGCGAACAGGGTGACGTGCAGGCCCGGCACCGGCTCGAAGCGCCGGTCGAGGGCGATCGGCTCGCGGGCGACGACGCCCGTGGCCATCACGTCGAACACCCGGTTGGCGTTGACGGAGTCGAGGATGCCGGCGGTGCCGTAGAGGGTAAAGGGCTGGCCCTCGCGCAGGGTCAGCAGGCCGGCGACGTGGTCGACGTCGCCGTTGGTCAGCAGCACGGCCTGGATCGGCGAGTGCCGCAGCCCCGTGCGCGGGTGCATCGCCGGATTGTCGAACAGCTGCTGGCGGAGATCGGGGGAGGCGTTCACCAGGAGCCAGCGCTCTCCATCGGGGGAGACGGCGATGCTCGACTGGGTCCGCGGCCTGACGCGGGTCTCGTCCTCACGGGCGAGGGAGCAGATCGGGCAGCGGCAATTCCACTGGGGAAGGCCGCCGCCCGCGGCCGAACCGAGGATCAGGACATGCATGGTGGAACCGACGCTGCCTTCGGACCCTCGGGTTCGACGAAACTCAGTTGAAGGTGTCGATCTCAGCCGACTCGTAGCTGGTGACTTCCATGCCGACGCAGATCTCGGAAACGATGGGGGCAGCCCAGGTCATGGTGTTTCTCCTGAAGGTTTCTTCTGAACGTCAGCAGCATCCCGATCGCCTCTAAGAAGATCGTAAGACACTGACGGCGCAGAGATTTCTGTCGCCGCGCTGGTATCGACAATTTGGCCCGGCAGTTCAAGCGCTAAATTGCCGGTTCCTCCCGTCCACCCCCGCGAATCCGGTGTCGGCGTTAACGCGGCATGCCCGTTTCAGTGCCGGAAATCCTGTCCCTTCAGGTCCAGCATGAAGCCCCGGCCCCGCACCGTGACGATGACCGGGCCGCCGAGGCGGACGAAGTCGGACAGCTTGGTCCGCAGGTAACCCACGTAGACATCGACGACATTCAGGGAGAGGCCGCCCTGGCCGGCCCAGAGCTTGTCGAAGATGTCGCCCCGCGAGACCGGGTGGTTGGCGTTGTCCATCAGCAGGGCGAGGAGCTCGGCCTCCCGGGGGGTGAGGCGCGCCGTCGCATCCGCGAATCCGACCTGACGGACGGTCAGGTCGAGCATCAGCTTGCCGGCGGTGACCAGGGTGCGGGGCTCCTCCGAGGCCTTGCGGCGCAGGAGGTGGGTCTGGAGGCGGGCCAGGAGCTCGTCGAAGACGAAGGGCTTCACGATGTAGTCATCGGCCCCGAGCGCCAGCCCCTCGGCGCGGTCGCGGACCTCGTCCCGGGCGGAGAGGAAGAGTATCGGCCCCGGATAGCCGCCCTCGCGCAGGGAGCGGCAGACATCGTGGCCGGAGCCGTCCGGCAGGGTGATGTCGAGAACCACCGCCTCGGGCGCCTCGGCGCGGGCGGCCGCGAGGGCGTCGTCGACCCGTCCGGCGACGCCGACGGAGAAGCCCTCCGCCTCCAGGCCGCGGGCGAGCATGGCGCGAATGTCGCTGTCATCCTCGACGATCAGTACGCGCGTCATGCCACGGTCTCCTGGGCGCCCGTCGGGTGAGGCGAGGGGGGATGCTCGGCGTCGCTGGGGGACAGCGCGGGCAGGTCGAGGGCCACCTGCGCACCGCGCCCGCCCGGACCCGCCCCGAGGCGGATCGTGCCATCATGCCGCTCCACGACCCAGCGCGCCAGGGCCAGGCCGATGCCGAAGCCGGCCTCTCCCGTGGGGCTGTCGCGGCGGAAGCGCTCGAACAGGCCGTCGCCGAGGTCGGGGAAGCCGGGCCCGTCGTCGGTGATCGTCACCACCGCGTGCCCCCCCTCCGCCCGCGCCAGGGCGACCACCACCCGGGTGAGCCCGGTGGCGTGGCGCAGGGCGTTGTCGATCAGGCTCTCGACCACCTGGCGCAGCCATTCCCGGTCGGCGAGCAGCATCGGGTCGGCCTCGACCAGAGCGAGGCTCAGCGCCACGCGGCGGCGGGCGGCCTCGGAGCCCATGCCGTCGACGGCGTCGGCGAGGATCTCCCCCGCGCCCACCGGGCGGCGGTCGAGCTCGATCTGCCCCGATTCGGAGCGGGCGACGCGCAGCAGGTCCTCGACCCGGCGCTTCAGGCGCAGGGCGCGCTTGCGGATGGTGGCGAAGACCGGGGTGACGTCGGTCTGGCGCCCGGCCGAGCGGGCCGCGATGTCACATTCGCCCAGGATGACCGTGAGGGGCGTGCGCAGCTCGTGGCTGACATCGGCGAAGAAGCGCCGGCGCGAGCGGTCCACCGCCTCCAGGCGGGCATTGGCGGCGCGCAGATCGAGGGTGCGGGCCGCCACCGTGTCCTCCAGGGCGGCCCGGTCGGCCGCGAGCCGGCCCTCGCGCCGGGCGAGGCGGGCGGCCATGCGGTTGAAGTTCGCCACGAGCAGGCCGAGCTCGTCGCGGGTCGCCACCGACAGGCGGGTGTCGAGCTCGCCCCGGCCCACCGCGCCGGCGGCGCGGCGCACCGCCTCGATCCGGGCCAGCACGGGACGGGTCACCGCCCGGTAGAGCAGGAGCACGAGGGCGAGCGCCCCCGCCACGGCGGCCAGCGACGCGACCCGCAGGGTGCCGGAGAGCGCGCGCGCCGCGTCCGAGCCGGCGATCATCGAGCGCCGCTCCACCTCGATCAGGAAGGAGAGCGGTTGCCCGGTCATGGCACCGAAGCCGTTCAGGGCGCCCCGGATCGCCGCCCGGCGCGACTCGTCCTCCGACTGGCGCAGCACCTGGGTCACCTGCCGGTCGAGGACGGCGCGGGCCGCGCGCAGCTGGGCGAGGGGCCGGGTGCGGGCGGCGTACTGGGTGCGGTCGAGGGGGTCGTCACTCGACGCGATGGAGCGCCCCAGGGCCTCGTCCACCGCCACCAGGGCGCGGTCGACATGGGCGCGCGCCACCGCGAGTCCCTCCGGCTGCGCATCCGGGTTGCTCACCGCCTCCAGGGCGGCGAGCCCGTACTGGGTCATGCGCCCGGAGAGTTCGACCAGAAGTTCGAGGCGCCCTTGGGCCGCCAGCGTCCGGTCGATGGTGCGCTCGGCGGCGCCGATCGAGGCGAGGACGCCGAGGGCCGCCAGGACCACGAGGAGCGCGGTGCCGCCGAGCAGGAGCGCGAACCGGACCTTCAGCGAGCGCATGGTCGTGCCGACATCGTCTTGCCCGATCGTCCTGCCAAACCGTCTTGCGCAATCGTCCCGACGTGTTTCTCGGGCCTTGACCAGGACGGCCACCCGGACTGCACTGCATTCCGCGTTTGCCTGATCATCCCGTCTGCTCCGACGACCTTGCGATCAACATCGGGCGCGCATGCTCTGTAGGCTCAGGGCCGGTTCGGTTGCAAGCGTTGCCGCGCGGCGGGCGCGGGGCGCGCGCTCCTGATCGCGGGCGCCCCGCTTACAGGTCGCGCGGCTGGCTGCCCCGGACGGCGCAGCGCCACCGCGTCACCTGCCATTCCGGGTGCTCCGCCTGCCACTTGGCGATGGCGCTCTGGGAGTTGCGCAGGCAGATGTTCGGGCTGCGCGCCTCGAACGAGAGGTCGATCTTGTCCTCGCGGCACTGCGAGGGCTGCGACAGGAGGCAGATCGAGAGCAGGATGAGCATGAGGAGGCCGGGTTCGCGCTGGGGACAAACGGGACACCGGCACTATGGTACCGCCCGCGGACGCAGAAAATTGTCCGATCGGGAGGATTGTGCAAGTCCGGAGGGTCATCGGCCCGGCATCGAGGGCCGCCCCTCCGGGGCCGAGACGGTGGGCCCGGCCCTCCGGTTCGCCGTGGGCGCGCCCGAAAGAGCCGGAGACGGCCTCAGGCCGCCACCCAGAGCTCGCCCTTGCCGAGGGTGGCGAGGTCGCCGGAGTAGCGCGTCAGGGCCCCGGCGGCGAGATCCGCGTGGGCCGGGCTGAGGGGGCGCAGCGAGCGGGCCAGGAGGCGCAGGAACACGAGATCGTGCGTGCCGGTCTCGACGAAGCTCGGGGACAGGGCCCCGACGGCGCCGGCCAGGAGGGTGCCCCGGCGCATGCCATAGCCCGGATGGTCGCCCAGACTCGTCGCCGCGATGGTGCCGGCGATCATCCGCGCGCCCGCATGGGCGCCCGCCCGGCCGACCAGGATCAGGCCACGCCGCATGCGGTCGCCGAGATAGTCGCCGGCGCTGCCGCGGATCACCAGGGTGGCGCCGTCGAGGCCGGCCTTGGCGGCGTAGACCGCGCCGCCGGCATGGTCGCCGGCATCGCCCTCGATCGTGATCGTGCCGCCGGTGGCACCCGCGCCCGCGAAGGGACCGGCCGAACCCGTGACCGTCACCGAGCCGCCGGCCATGCCTTCGCCGAGGCGCTGCCCGACATCGCCGGTGACCCGGATGCGGCCGCCGCTCAGCGATGCGCCGACCCGGTCGAGGCGCGACGAGCCCCCCTCGATGACGAGGTCGTCGGAACCGTCGAGGGACAGCGTGAAGCAATCGCCGAGCGTCAGGCCGCGCCGGCTCGTGCCGACGGGGAGCTTGCCTGCCTCGGCCTCGGTCAGGCCGCTGAGCGCGAGCGGGGTGACGTGCCGGAAATCGAGCCGCTCCGGCGGCTCCTGGCGCAGGGTGAGGGTACTCATGCCGCTCCAGCCTCGCTGCCCGGCTCCTTCGAGAGCAGGTTCTTCAGATGATAATGGTGGCGGCCGAGATTGCCGCCGTAATTGCCGGCCGTGACGGCCACCAGCCCGTGCGCCGCCCCCGCTTCGGTCGCCGCATGCAGGGCCGCGCGCATGGATTCGGCCACCGCGTCGGAGGTGAGCGCGTCGATGACGATTTCCAGCACGACGCCGACCTCGGCCGAGAGCTCGGTGCCGGCCCGGCCCTTGAGGGTCGGGCAATAGGCGTCGTTGGTCGAGGCCATCATGCCCTTGGTGCGCGCGCCCACCTTCGAGCCGGAGCGGACGATGCCGCCCGGGAAGGGCAGGATCGCGCCGGAGACCGCGCGGGCGGCCTCCACGGCGATCTCGGCGACCTTCAGGGTGTCGGCGTGCTTGCGCCCGAGGAACAGCAGGTTGCCGCCGCCGACCGCGCCGTCCACCGCGCGGACGAAGTCCTCGCACAGGAACTCGCCGTCCATGACGGGGATGCGCCAGTAGCGCCGGGCCTTGCCGGTGACCGGGTCGGTCAGGCGCTTGGCCACCGCGAAGCCGTCGCCGAAGTAGCGGATCGCGCCGCCGAGCTTGATCTTCGTGGGGCCGTCCACGCCGGCGTAGCAGGCGGTGCCCGGGCAGGTGAGGATGCACTGGCCGACCCGCTTGAGGAGCTGGTCCTTGAGGCCGTTCGGCTCGAAGCCGAACAGCAGCACGCGCACGCCGGGGCGCCCGTCCGGGGTCTCCTCGGGGGAGAGCTCGCAGTCGATCCCGGCCTCGGCGCCGCAGCCGATCACCGAGGTGGCGAAGCCCGTCATCACGGTGGCGGCGATCATCGCCCACTTGGCCGTGTCGTTGGTGATGATGATCGCCGTTCCGGCGACGTCGAACGCCTCCGCGAAGGTGTCGATCACCGGAATGCCGTTGAGGGTGAGGTCCGTCATCTCAGTCACCCGTCCCCACGCGACGCATCTTTCTCACGACCGACATGCGACCTCCGCGAACACGTCCGGCTTCGGGAAGGCCTCGTCCGGCACCGCGAAGCTCTTCAGGCCGGTGCCGAAGCGGTCCTGCAGGTAGGTCTCGGAGCGGGCCACCATCGCCTTGTCGGACTCGACGGCGAGTTCCAGGGTGCGGCCCGAGCGCCAGGCCACCACCTCGCCGTCCTCCACGATGGTCTCGCCGTCCTTGAGCACCAGCTTGGCGCGGGCGAACATGGCCGTGCGGTCGGGGTCGTCGCGGTAGATCGCGACGTCGGCCCGGGCGCCCTCGCGCAGGTGGCCGCGATCGGCGAGCCCGAGGAGCTTGGCGGGACCCGAGCGCGTCAGCTGGGCGATCTCCGAGAAGCTGTACTCGCGCTCGATGGCGCAGAGGCCGGAGCGCTCGGCGATCACCTTGTGCAGGGAGGATATCTCGCGGTCGCGCTCCTCCTTGTCCATCAGGAAGTGGATGATGCGCGGGTAGTCGGTGAAGGGACCGCCGTTCGGATGGTCGGTGGTCAGGATGGTGCGCTCCGGCTCCTTGGACAGGAGCATGAGCTCGAGGCCGATCGCCCATTGCAGGGAGCTCACGGCGCCGCGCGGCTTGTAGAGGAACGGCACCACGCCGCCGCCCTCCGCGTCGCCCGCGGTGACGATCCACTTCTTCGGGTTGGCGCCCTTGCGACCGGCGAACTGGCGCAGGATGTCGAGGGAGATCGTCACGGTCTGGCCGAAGGCGACCTGGCCGACGTCGTAGGTGGCGTTGGGGTGCGCCTCCATGGCCTCGGTGATGCGCTCGGCCGCCGAGCGGAAGCCGCCCGTGAGGGGGTTCTCGGGGTCGGCGACGCCGTAGCCGTAGAACTGGGCGTGGGCGAAGTGGATGCGCCGCCCCTCCGCCGCCTCCAGGGTGTCCACGAAGGACTCGTCGGCGCCCGGGATGCCGAGGTTGTTGCAGTGGACGTGCAGCGGGTGCGGCACGCCGATCTCCTCGACCGCGTCGAGGAGGGCGCCCATGATCTTGCGGGTGGAGAGGCCGTAGACCGGGATCTCGTCGTCGAGGCTGAGCTTCAGCATCCCGTCCTTGAAGGCCGAGGCGCCGCCCGCGTTGATGCACTTGACGCCGAGGCCCCGCGAGGTCGCCACCGAGAGGGCGACGAGGTCGCGCACCGCCGCCTTGCCCTCGCGCGCCCGCAGGAGCTGGAGCAGGTGGTCGTCGTTGCCCATCACCGTCAGGGCGCCGCGGTCGAGCAGCGGGATGTCGGCGAGCTCGAGCTGGGTGGCGAGCGCGTTGGCGGGCGGCATCGCCGGCTCGACCGCCAGGGTGTAGCCCATCCGGGCGTAGTTCGCGCCGATCCAGGCGGCCGAGCCGCCCGCATGCGCGAACGGATGGCCCTCGGGCGCGGCCTCGCTGGCGTAGAGTTCGGGCAGCAGCAGGCGGCTCATCACCACGTTGCCGCCGGCGATGTGCGAATGGACCTCGACGCCGCCCGCCATCACCACGCAGCCGGTGGCGTCGACGGTGCGGTCGGGCGCGCGGTCGGAGGCGGGCACGACGCGCCCGTTCTCGATCCAGACCTCGCCGACCGCGTCGCGGCCGGCCGTCGGGTCGACGACCCGGCCTCCGTGAATCCGGATCAGCATGCGGCGGCCTTCTTCTGCATGAGGCGGTGTTGAAGTCGATCGTGGATGGCGGTGAGGATGCCGGCCGCGCTCAGCTCGGCGGTCGGGCCGGGGGCCGGCGCGTAGGTGATCGCCGCCCGGCGCTCGTCCCACAGGCTGCCGCCGGCGCTCTCGCCGGGAACGCCCACGGCGAAGACCACGTCGGCGACGTCGCCGCCGGCCTCCGGGCTACCGACGCCCACGATGGCAACGCTGGGGAGGGTGCCGAGCCAGTCGGGGCGCGGGGCGGGCAGGGAGGCGAGCCACAGGGCGGCGTCCGCCTCGCCGGCGGCGATCTGGCGGGCGCTGTCGAAGCGCCAGGGATCGTGCTCGGGCACGTGCCGGCCGAAACCGACGCGGGGGGCCTGGCCGGTGGTCCAGGCGGCGAGCTGCAGGAGGGCACGGCCCTGGAACGGATCGGCGAGGGGCAGGCCGAAGAAGCGCGTGACCTCGTTGAGGTCCTTGATCATGCCCTGAAGCATCTCGACGCCCAGTTCGCCGATCTCGGCCGGGTCGTACAGCACGACGCCGTACTGCGCGGCGGCAAGGCGCCGGGCCAGGTCGGCATAGGCCGCCTCGCCGCCGAGGTTGCCCTTCAGGAAGGCGCGCAGATGCGCGACCGAGACGGCGAGGCCGCCGGCCTCTGCCGGATAGGCCACGTGCCGGGTGGCGCCGTTGCGCGGGCCACCCAGGGACAGGATCACCCGCTCGGAACCGGCGGCGCGGCCCCGCGTCGCCTGCGTGCCGGCGATGTCCTGGACGATGGGGCGGTCCCAGGGGGCGTTGCCCACGATGAGGACCGCATCGGCCCGGCCGACGGCCTCGGCGGGCGTCGTCGTCATGGCCCCGCTGCGGCTGAGCGATCCGAGCTCGGCATAGAGGCTCGGGCCGGCCACCGGATCGACGGAGGCACCGAGGGCGTCGGCGAGATGGTAGGCGGCGCGCACCGCGCTCAACTCGGCGCAGAGCCCCGCCAGGACAACATTCTGCGCTGAAGCGAGGAGCGTGGCGGCGGCCTCCACCGCCGCGTCCGCGTCCGTCGCACCACCCTTCACCCAGGCCGCCATGCGTTGCACCTTGGAAAATCGAGGGCCCGGCGCGCGCCGTGTTCGGCGTCGCGCACGGCGGGACTGAGCCAGTCCGTGTCGTTGGGGCGGCACGTTTGCATCGCCGCCGCCCCCCAGGCAACCCCCCTGAACCGCGTCGGGCGAATCAGACGCCCGGCACCGCGGCGGGAGATTTGTCCGATGCGCTTGCGACGGGTCGGCGCTCCGTGGGAGAAGCCGGCGGCGCGGGATCGGCGGCCCGCGGGGGCACGAGGCCGTTCGGAGCGGGGAGGACGGGGCACGATGGAGGGGATCGACGTGATGCGGATCCCAAGCGGGCCGGGCGGACCCGGCGCCGGCCTTCGCGTGCACGCCCCGGCCCGCCTGCATTTCGGTTTCCTCGACCTGCATGGCGGCCTCGGCCGGCGCTTCGGCAGCATCGGCCTCGCCCTCGACGCCCCCGCCGTGACCCTGACCGCCCGTCCGGCCGAGCGCCTCGACGTGACCGGGCCGGAGGCACGCCGGGCCGCCGCCTATGCGCTGGCGGCCGCGGGCCACCTCGGCATTGCCGGTCACGCCGCACTGACCATCGAATCGGCGATCCCCGCCCATGCGGGCTTCGGCTCCGGCACGCAGCTGGCGCTCAGCGTGGCGGCCGCGCTGGCGGGCCTGGCCGGGCGGCCCTTCGCGCCGGAGGATTTCGCCGACGCCCTCGACCGGGGGAACCGCTCGGGGGTCGGCCTCGCGGCCTTCACCCAGGGGGGCCTCATCGTCGATGGCGGCCGCGACCCCGACGGCAACCCGCCGCCGGTGATCGCCCGCCTGGCCTATCCGGAGGCCTGGCGCGTGGTGCTGATCCTCGACACCGAGATGACCGGCGTCCACGGCACCCGCGAGGTCGCGGCTTTCCGCGATCTGCCGCGTTTCCCGGAGGCGCAGGCGGCCGAGATCTGCCGCATCGTGCTGATGCAGGTGCTGCCGGCCGCGGTCACGGCCGAGCCGGAGGGGTTCGGCGCCGGCATCACCCGGATCCAGCAGCTCATCGGCGACCACTTCGCGCCCCACCAGGGCGGGCGCTTCGCCAGCCCCGCCGTGGCCGCGGCGCTCGCCGCCGTCGCCGACCTCGGACTCGCCGGCTACGGCCAGAGCTCCTGGGGCCCCACCGGCTTCGCCCTGGTGCCCTCGGAGGCCGAGGCCCGCGCCCTCGTGGGCATGCTGGAGCGGCCGGGTCCCCTCAGGTTCCTGATCGCCCGGGGACGCAACACCGGCGCGTCGGTCACCGCGCTTTAAGACGAATCCCGCTAGAGCCGAGCTTCCGCCCACCCGAACCCGGCGGGCTTTGACAATTCGACGCCTCCGCGCACGATCGGGCCGCGTCACAGCACGAAGGGAGTCCGACGATGGCCCGCTCGATCCTGCACATGATCACGCCCCTGAAGCACATGAGCCCGTTCGACGTGAACATGGCGGTGGATGCGGGCTTCGAGACGATCGCGACCTACACCAACGCCACGCTCGCGGACGTGACGACCCTGGTCCAGGACTCGATCTTCTCGCGCAGCCCCCAGGACGGCGTCCGCACCGGCATCTTCATCGGCGGCAAGAACGCCGAGGACGCCCTCGACATGGTCGACCGGGCCAAGAAGGCCCTGGTGCCGCCCTTCGCCAACCACATCTTCGCCGACCCCGCCGGCTCCTTCACCACCGGCGCCGCGATGGTGGCCGAGGTGACCCGCGCCCTGAAATCGAAGTTCGACACCGGCCTCGAGGGCAAGCGCATCGTGATCTTCGGCGGGGCCGGCGTCGTCGCCTATGTCGCGGCCGTGATCGGCGCCCTCCACGGCGCCAACGCGGTGATCGTCGGCCATGACGGGGAGGAGCGGGTCAGCAAGATCGCCAACACCATGCGCTGGCGCTTCGGCGTCGAGGTCGAGGCCGTGGACGGCTCCACCGTCGCCGCCCGCCGCGCCGCGATCACGAAAGCCGACGTCATCCTCTCGGCCGGCCCGGCCGGCATCCCGATCCTGACGGCGGAGGATCTCGAATCCGCCCCGAACCTGCTCGTGGCCTCCGACGTCAACGCCGTGCCGCCCGCCGGCATCGCTGGCATCGACGTCAACGCCATCGACGTGCCCCTGCCCACGGGCCGGGGCGTCGGCATCGGCGCGCTGGCGGTCGGCAACGTCAAGTACCAGACCGAATCCCGCCTGTTCCGCCGCATGCTCGAATCCCACGAGCCCCTCTGCCTCGATTTTCGCGATGCCTACACCCTGGCGGTCGAGGTGGCGGGCTGAGAGCGGCCCACCCGGGGCTGGGCCCCGGACAGACCCTCCTCGTCGCCGCCCAGTCCGGCCGCGCCCTGGCTCAGGCGGCCCGGCGGGCGGGCCTGCGGCCCCTCGTACTCGACCTGTTCGGCGATGCCGACACGCAGGCGCTGGCCGAGGGGTACCGCCAGGCCGAGGGCCGCTTCGGGGCCGGGCTCGCGGGTGATGCCCTCGTCGCCCGCTTGGACGAACTCGCGTCCCTGGGATCGGAAAAGCCCCTCGGCATTGTGCTGGGCAGCGGCTTCGAGGCGGCGCCCGCGCTGATGCGGGCCATCGCGGGCCGCTACCGTCTCCTCGGCGCGAGCCCGGATTGCGTCGGTGCGCTGAAGGACCCGGCCACCTTCGCGGCCCTGTGCCGGGCGCACGGCGTGCCGCACCCGGCCCTGACCCGCGCCCCCGTGCCGGATCGGTCCGCCTGGCTCCTCAAGCGGGCCGGGGGCTCGGGCGGCACCCACATCCGCCGGGCGACCGCCGGTGCGGCGCCGCCCGGAGCCTATTTTCAGGCCCGGGTGCCGGGCCGCGCCGTCGCAATCTCGGTCCTGGCTGCCGGCGGCGCCGTCCGAGTCGTGGGCGTGACCGAGCAATGGTGCGCCCCGTCTCCCCTGCACCCCTTCCGCTATGCCGGCGCTCTGGAACGGGGCCGCCACGAACCACCGATCCTCGAGCCACGTCTGCAGGCGGACATCGTCGCGGGCGTGACCCGCCTCGCGGCGGCGACCGGCCTCGCCGGCCTCGCCAGCGCCGACTGCCTCGTCGACGGCGAGGCCTGGTGGCTGACCGAGATCAATCCCCGTCCGGGGGCGACCCTCGACGTGCTCGACCGGCGCGCGACACCCCTGCTCGGCCTGCATATCGCCGCGAGCCTCGGCCGCCTCGGCGATCCCGAACCCGCACCGGTGGATGCGGCGGCGTCCGAAATCTGCTACGCGGCCAGCGGCTACGCGCCGATACCGCCGATCACCTGGCCGGATTTCGTGCGCGACCGCCCAAGACCCGGCACCACGGTGGCGCGCCACGCGCCCCTGTGCACCCTGTTCGCCACAGGGCCGGACTCGGCCGCCACGAGAGCGATGTTGCGAGGCCGGGCCGCCGAATTGCGGATCCAGCTCGCCCTGACGGAGGGACACCCATGACCACGAGCCCGAGCGGCGCGAAATTCCCGTTTCCGAGCGTCAACGCTCTGACCGCTCCCCTGGTGGAGCGGCTGGTCGCCGATGCCGAGGCCCTGCGCCTGTCCGTGACCACCGAGAACGGCGCCCGCATGATCGATGCCGGCGCCACCGTGCGCGGCTCCATCGAGGCCGGCCGCCGCATCGCCGAGATCTGCCTCGGCGGCCTCGGCACCGTCTCGATCGCGCCGTCCGGCCCGATCGCGTCCTGGCCCTACTCGGTGATCGTGCACGCCGCCGATCCGGTCATCGCCTGCCTCGGCAGCCAGTATGCCGGCTGGTCGCTGGCCGACGAGACCGGGGATTCGGGCTTCTTCGCCCTCGGCTCCGGCCCCGGCCGCGCCGTCGCGGCGGTGGAGGACCTCTACGGCGAGCTCGGCTACAAGGACACCGCGCAGCGGACCGCCCTGGTGCTGGAAGCCGCCGGCGGCCCGCCGGCCTCCGTCATCGCCAAGGTGGCCGAGGCCACCGGCCTCAGCCCCGAGCAGCTCACCTTCATCTACGCCCCGACCCAGAGCCTGGCCGGCTCGACCCAGGTCGTCGCCCGCGTCCTCGAGGTGGCCCTGCACAAGGCCCACACGGTCGGCTTCGACCTGCACACGATCGTGGACGGCATCGGTTCCGCGCCGCTCTCGCCGCCGCACCCGGACTTCATCCAGGCCATGGGCCGCACCAACGACGCCATCATCTACGGCGGCCGGGTGCAGCTCTTCGTCGAGGCCGACGAGGCCGACGCCCGGCAGCTCGCCGAGCAGATCCCCTCGTCGAACTCCGCCGACCACGGCGCGCCCTTCGCCGACATCTTCTCCCGGGTGAACGGCGACTTCTACAAGATCGACGGCGCCCTCTTCAGCCCGGCCGAGGTCATCGTCACCTCGGTCACCACCGGCAAGAGTTTTCGCGGTGGCAAGCTGATGCCGGAGCTGGTCGAGGCCTCGTTCCGCTGAGCGGACGTGCAAGAACCCTCCCCCCTCTGCGGGGGAGGGTACCTGCGGAGCAGGCGGGAGAGGGGGCGACGTATCCGGATATGGCGCTCCCCTCATCCGACCTGCTGACGCGGGCCACCTTCTCCCGCAGGGGGGAGAGGGAACCGACGTTGAGGTTGTGAGAAAGCATGCGGATCGGGCTCGCGGCCGATAACGGCAACTGGCACAAGGCACGCCTGAGGGCCGCCCTCGAACAGCTCGGCGCCGCGCCGGTGCTGTTCTCCATGGCCGACGTCGCAGTGGTGACGGGGGGCCCTGAGCCCCTGCGGGTGCCCGGCTTCGAGACCCTGCCGGACGGCGTCCTCCTGCGCACCATCGCGGGGGGCACCTTCGAGGCGACCACCATGCGCCTGGGCGTGCTGCACGCCCTGGTGGCCAGCGGCACGACCGTGTGGAATTCCCCGAGCGCGATCGAGCGCTCGGTCGACAAGGCGATGACGAGCCTGCTCATCGACCGGGCCGGCCTGCCGACCCCGGAGACCTACGTGCTCTCGAAGCGGGACGCCGCCGCCGCGGTCGTGGCCCGGGAGGCCCGCCCCGGCCGTCCCCTGGTGCTGAAGCCGCTCTTCGGCTCGCAAGGCGAGGGCCTCCAGCTGATCGAGCGCCCCGAGGACCTGCCCGACGAGGAGGCGGTGTCCCGGGTCTACTACCTGCAGCGCTACATCGCCCGCACCGACGGGCTGTGGCGCGACTACCGGGTCTTCGTCTGCGAGGGCCGCGCCATCGCGGGCATGATCCGCGAGGGCGACGGCTGGATCACCAACGTCCATCGCGGGGGCCGGCCGCTGCCCTGGACGATGCCGCCCGCCGCGGCCGAACTCGCCGAGCGGGCCGCCGCGGCGGTCGGCGTCGACTATTCCGGCATCGACCTCGTCGAGGACGGGCAGGGGGGCTACCTCGTGCTGGAGGTGAACTCGATGCCGGCCTGGTCCGGGCTGCAGCAGGTCACCGAGGTCGACATCGCCCTCGCCGTCGCCCGCGGCTTCCTCAACGCCGTGCGGGCCGCCCGTCCGCCCCGCCTCGTCTCGGCCCTCGGATGATCGCACCCGGGACCGTCGCCGCCGCCTACCGCGCGAGCTGCCTCGACGAGCTCGACGCCCTGAAGCCCGGCAACGTCCACGCCTTCGCCGACGGCCACCGCATGGCGGTGGCGGATTTCGTGACGAGCGCCGAGGTCTCGGCTCCGGCCCTGGCCGAGGCGGGCGCGCCGGTCGGCCGGCGGGTGCTCCGGGCCGTCGAGGCGACGATGGACCGCGTCGGCCAGAACACCAATCTCGGCATCCTGCTCCTCTGCGCGCCCCTCGCCCGGGCGGCGGAGACCGCCCCTCCGCTGCGGGCCGCCCTCGCCACCGTGCTCGACGGCTTCGACGCCGCCGATGCCCGCGACGTCTTCGCGGCGATCCGCCGGGCCAATCCGGGCGGCCTCGGCCGGGCCGAGCGCTACGACGTCACCGATTCGCAGGGTCCCGATCCACAAGGCCCCGCCTCGCTTCGGGCCGCCATGGCGGAGGCCGCCCCGCGCGACGCCATCGCGCGGGCCTACGTGACGGGCTTCGCCGATCTGTTCGCCATCGGCCTGCCGGCCCTGGCCGCGGCCCGGGCGCGGGGCCTCGCCCCTCCCTGGTGCACCACCGCCCTGTATCTCGCCTATCTCGGCCGGGTGCCCGACAGCCACGTGGCGCGCAAGCACGGCCCCGACCGGGCGGAGGCCCTGCGGGCCGAGGCCGAGGCGCTGCTCGCCCTCGATCTCGCCGCGGCCCCCGTGGACGCCCTCCTCGACCGGGACCGCGCCTGGAAGGCGGCCCGACTCAATCCGGGCACCAGCGCGGACTTCACGGTGGCGACGCTGTTCCTCGATCGCCTCCTCCGGGCCGAAGCCTGAATCCGGCCGATCGACCGGGATTTCACGGCCTCTCGGGAAGGTTCCGTCCACCGATGAATAAATTGCCAAGCCGACCGGGCTGCGCAGGGTTGTTCCCGGCCGGACCCCAGAGTAGGGTCCGCGCCGCGATCCGGGCTAACCGGTCCGGTCCCTCGATGGACTGGACGCCGTGAACAAGGATAGCTGCCGGCCGCCCCCTGAGCTCGGGAGCGGCCACGTCTTTTCAAGACTTTGGGAGAAACCCCACATGGCGAAGATCAACAAGGTTCTGGTCGGCGAAGCCCTCGTCGGCGATGGCAACGAAGTCGCCCACATCGATCTGATCATCGGACCGCGCGGTTCGCCGGCCGAGGCCGCTTTCTGCAACGGCCTCGTGAACAACAAGCACGGCTTCACCAGCCTGCTCGCGGTCATCGCGCCGAACCTGCCCTGCAAGCCCAACACCCTGATGTTCAACAAGGTCACCATCAACGACGCCCGTCAGGCCGTCCAGATGTTCGGCCCTGCCCAGCACGGTGTCGCCAAGGCCGTTCAGGATTGCGTGGCCGAGGGCACGATTCCCGCCGATGAGGCCGACGACCTGTTCATCCTGGTCGGCGTGTTCATTCACTGGGAAGCGGCCGACGACGCCAAGATCCAGAAGTACAACTACGACGCCGTGAAGCTCTCCATCGAGCGCGCCGTCAAGGGCGAGCCCACCGCTGCCGTCGTCACCGAGCAGCGCAACTCCGCGTCGCACCCCTTCGCGTCGAACGCTTAGATCGGGGGCAGTCCTGGGCAGAGCGCGCCTCCGCCCGCACCGCGGGGCCTGCTCCAGCGACTGGCTTCCATCTTCCTCGGACGATGAACATGAGACGGGGCGGCCTTCGGGCCGCCCCTCTTTTTTGGGCGCGCCCTCAGCCGCGCAGCGTCCCGTCATGGATGGCGGAGGCCACGAGGGCGCCGGCCACGCCGCGGCGGCGCAGGACCTCCACATCCGCCGGGCCCCGCACACCGCCCGCCGCGTAGAGGCGCGTCGCCGGGCTCGACGCCGCCACCGCCGCCAGACGGTCGAGGTCCGGCCCCGCCCCGACGCCGATCCGCCCGAGGGTCATCACGATGACGTCGCGCGGCCAGTGGGCCGGCGTGTCGTGCAGGCTGGACGGCCCGAGGCGCTCGCCCTCCCGCGTATCGAGCGAGAACACGGCACGCTCCCCCAGGGCGCGCACGAGCCCTTCGTCGGCCTGGCTCTCGCTGCCGATCACCGGCCGGCCGAGACCGGTCGCCAGGAAGGCCTCGACCCCGGCCGGCCCGGAAAATCCCGCATCGACCCAGAGGGTGATGCCGGGGCAGGCGGCCGCGATCGCGGCGAGGCTCGCCCGGTCGGGGGCCGCGCGGTCGACGATCGCGTCGAGGTCGGCCACGTAGAGGATGCGGGCCGGCACCGCCGCCAGGAGCCCGCGGGCGACGTCCGCCGGCGCCGACCCCTTTGCCAAGGGCGTCACGATCGGGGCATAGGAAGCACGGTCTCCGGCCCGCGCCCGCACCACCGTTCCGTGGCGCAGGTCGAGCACCGGAATGATCTCGAATTCGTCCGCCATCCGGCTTTCTCCCGTGTTCAGGCCCGCCCGTGACCCCACAGACTCCATCCCCTGACACGCCGGTGATCGGCTGGGATCTCGGCGGGGTCCATGTCAAGGCGGCCCTGGTCCGCGACGGCCGCGTCGCGGCCGTGGTGCAGGCGCCCTGCCGCCTCTGGCGGGGGCTTCCCGCCCTCGACGAGACCCTGGCGCAGTTGCCCGACTGGGCGCGGGACACGGCCGATCACGTCGTCACCATGACGGGGGAACTCACCGACTGCTTCGCCGGCCGCACCGACGGCGTGCGGCAGATTTCCGCCTGGGCCGAGGCGACCCTCACCGGCCGGGTGCGGATCTATGCCGGCCGGTCCGGCCTCCTCGCCCCCGAAGCCGCCGCGGCGCACGCCGCCGACATCGCCTCGGCGAACTGGCACGCCACCGCCGCCCTGATCGGCCGCCACGTCGCCGACGGGCTCCTCGTCGATATCGGCTCCACCACGGCCGACTTGATCCCGATCGCCGCCGGGGTGCCGGTGGCGGCCGGCTACAGCGACGCCGAGCGCCTGGAGACGGGGGAACTCGTCTATACCGGGGTCGTGCGCTCGCATCTCGTGGCGCTGGCCGACCACGCCCCGTTCCGGGGCCGGCGCACCGGTCTGATGGCCGAGACCTTCGCCACGGCCGCCGACATCCATCGCATCCTCGGCGACCTGCCGGAGGGCGCCGACCAGCAGCACAGCGTCGACCTCAAGGGCAAGTCGATTCCCGAGAGCGAGACCCGCCTCGCCCGCATCGTCGGCCGCGACCGCGACGAGGGCAGCGCCGCCGAGTGGCGCGCCCTGGCGGCCCATTTCGCAGAACGTCAGCTCCGGCTGCTGCACGATGCGGCGGCCCTGGTGCTCTCGCAGCGGCCCCTGCCGGACGCGGCGCCCGTGGTGGCGTGCGGCGCCGGCCGCTTCCTCGCCGAACGCCTGGCCGCGCGCCTCGGACGGCCGGTCGTCGCCTTCACCGACCTGATCGCCGGCCGCCTCGCCGAGGCCGGGGCCGACTGGGCCTCCACCTGCGGCCCCGCCGTCGCCGTGGCGCTGCTGGCCGCCGATCCGTCCTGATCCCCTGGAGAGACCCCGCGCATGAGCACGCCGCAGAAACTCGCCCGCATCCTCGCCACCCGCTCCAGCGGCGGCATCGAGCTCGCCCTCGCCACCGAAACCGGCCAGACCGTGCGGGTGCTGGCGACGCAGGACCAGATCGACATGCTGGTGGACGAGCTGGAGGACATCCTCAACTCGCCCGTGGAGCCCGACGCCCCGGAGCCGCCCGCGGCGGCCTGAGGGGCAGGGGGTCGCAGGCTCTCGCGGTCGGAGCTTGATGCCCGGTCCCATCCGTTTGCCACCCCGGAAGCTTCGCTTCGCGCCAGCTTGGTGGAGGATGGGCTACGTTTGGGTGGGGTGGATTTCCGCAGGTCCGCTTTCGAGTGGCTGCGGCATCAGAGCCGACGTCGAAATAGCGTTAGTCCAGGCCACGACGCGGAGGCATCTCGGGCTGATGCAGGAAGCGTCTCGGTTCCGAGCCGGGACGCTTCGCCTGCCGGCTTAGTCGCTGAACCCGGCGAGGACGACCTTGCCCCTTGCCTTCCCGCTCTCGATGAGCGCGTGGGCGCGTGCCAGGTTGGAGGCGTTGATCGGACCGAAGGTCTCGCTCAACGTCGTGTGCAGCCGTCCCGCATCGATCAGGCGGGCGATCTCGGTCAGGATCGCGTGCTGTCGTTCCATGTCGGCGGTCTGGAACAGCGAGCGGGTGAACATCAGCTCCCAATGCAGCGACAGGCTCTTGGGCTTGAGCGGCATCACGTCCAGGGTCTCGGGGTCGTCGATCGGGCCGAGGCGTCCTTGCGGCGCGAGGAGCTCGATGATCTGCGGGAGATGCGCACCGGTCTGCGTAGTCGCGAATACGAACCCGGGCTCGCCGGGAAGACCGAGCGCCGCGACCTCGGCGGCGAGGGGCTTCGCATGGTCGATCACGTGGTGGGCCCCGAGGTCCCGGCACCATTGCGCCGTCTCCGGGCGCGACGCCGTGGCGATCACGGTGAGATCCGTAAGCTGCCGGGCGAGCTGAATCGCGATCGAGCCGACACCGCCGGCGCCGCCGACGATTAGGATCGCCGGTGCGGCACCCGGCACGGGCTTGGCGACGTCGAGCCGGTCGAACAGCATCTCCCAGGCGGTCAGGGCCGTGAGCGGCAGCGCCGCGGCGGCGGCAAAATCGAGGGTGGCCGGCTTGGCACCGACGAGGCGCTCGTCCACGCATTGGAACGCGGCGTTGCTACCCGGCCGGTCGAGCGCTCCGGCATAGAACACCGCATCGCCGGGCTTGAACAGGCGCGCCTCCGGTCCGACGGAGACCACGATCCCGGCCGCATCCCAGCCGAGGATCTTCGGTTCGCAGCCTTGCTTGTAGGCGCCCTGACGCACCTTCGTGTCGATCGGGTTCACCGAGACCGCCTCCACGCGCACGAGGAGGTCGCGTCCGGTTGGAACAGGATCGGGGAAAGTCGTGTCCAGGAGGGCGTCCGGCGCATCGATCCGGGCGCCTTCGGTGTAGGTAACGGCACGCATGAGCATCTCGCAGGATGTGGCGACGGGCGGCTCCGCGCCACCGTCTCAGACCGTCTAATCGCGAGCCGCTTCCTTTGGCGCAGCGGCGTGACGCGCACATCACGCCCGTGCTGCTGAAACCGTGAGGCAGTGGCGGGATGTCGACCCGAACGAATTTCGAGATCGGCAATCTAGCGACCTCGAATCTAGACGTCGATATGCACCCTCGCTTCATCTGCAGCAGAGCTGAGCTGACATGACGACAGGGCCTCGTGGACGCCCCCCCGCACGTCCGCGCCGAAGCCGGTGGGAGCGCAGGCGGTGTACCGCGTGCGAGCACTCCGAGTGGCCGACGAATGTCCGCTTCGGGGCGACAGACTCGTACCCTCTCTCCGCCCGGTCCGGCCCCTCACGCGCAGCGCACCCCGCCTCCGACACTCACCGCAAGAAATCCCCGAACGCGCGCGGCCCGTCCGGGACCTTGATCTCGCCCGTCACCTTGAGCGTGGTCGCGTCGATCAGACTCAGGGTGTTCGAGCCCCAGTTCGCCACCGTGAGGGTGCGGCCGTCGCGGGAGGCCGCGATGCCCTCGGGGTGGTCGCCGACCTCGATGGCGGCGACGTTGGTCAGCGTCTTCAGGTTGAACACCGTGACGGTGCCCGAATACTGGTCGGTGACGAAGCCGCGCGGGCCGGCCAGCGCGATCACGTAGGGCCGCTCGCCGGTGGTCACCCGTCCGATCTCGAGCCGGCCGGGCACGTCGATCACCGAGACGTCGTTCGAGGTCACGTTGGCGGTGTAGGCGCGGGCGCCTTCGGCATCGAGGGTGATGCCGAACGGATGCTGGCCGACCGGGATCTTCTGGACTTCCCGGGCCGTGGCGACGTCGACCACCGAGACCGAATCGCCCTCGCGGTTGGCGACCAGCAGCGTGGCGCCGTCGGGAGTCACGGCGAGGCCGGACGGGGAGGCGCCGACCTGGATCTCGGTCACCAGCGTCGTGCCGTCGGGCGAAACCACGAAGATGCGGCTGCCGTACCAGTCGGCCACGTAGACGGCGCCGGATTTCGGATTGACCGCGATGCCCAGCGGCCCGCCGGGCAGGGCGAGGGTGCCCGTCACCGTGCGGGTGGCGAGATCGACCACGGCGAGGCCCGGCCCCTCGGGGCGGGTGACGAAGGCGGTCCGGCGGCCGGGGGAGAGGGCGATGCCGGCGGGCGCGCCGTCGATGGGAATCTGGGCGGCCACGCTGCCGGCTTCGAGATCGACGATCGCCAGGGTGTTGGCGCCCTGCGCGGTGACGAGGGCCTCGTCGGCCCAGGCCGGCGCGCCGAGCAGCAGCAGGCCGAGAAGCGGGAGGCCGAGACGTGTGCGGCCGAGAGACGTGGGGCCAAAGCGTGGTAGGCCGGGGAGGAGAGGGCCGGCGAAGCGCCGGCCCGTCCCCGTTCTCGAACGTGGAGCGATCAAGAACCGCTCTTCTCGAGCTTGGCCTTGAGGGCGTCGAGGCCCGTGCGATAGAGGCCGCGCACGGCCTTCTGGGAGGCCTCGTCGTTGAGCTCGGGCGGCGGATCGTTGTTCATGTAGCCGCGGTAGAAGGCGCCGTCCCAGACGACCTTGGACTTGCCGCCGCCGGCATCCTCGACCTTGAGGGTGGAGGAGTAGTCGTTCACCGGCAGGGTCTTCACGTCGACCTTGGTGATCCGGTACGAGTAGCTCATCTTCTCGGCGGAGTACTTGTACAGCTCTTCGTCGACGGTGGCGCCGCCCTTGAGCGTCAGCGTCCGGGTCGCCTTGACCTCGTTGCCGCCCTTGCCCTCGGTCTTCTCGACCGGCGGCAGCCAGCTCATGTCCTGGAAGTTGCCGATCACGGCCCAGACCTTGTCGGGAGCCGCGTTGATCTCGACGGTCTCCTCGACCTTCTTGCGGGTCGGGCCGTGCGCCTGGGCGCCGAACGACACGACGGCGAAGGCCGCCACGGTCGCCAGAGTGAGTAGCTTCATCGGGTCCTCGTCTCCTCGGGAAAGCACAGTCTAGGGTGCTGGGGGGGAACGCTCGAGGATGCGGTCGTCGCGGCCGAGGGCCGCAGCGACCTTATCCTCGATCCAGTCCCAGGCCTCGCGCTCGGCGGGCCCGGCGGTCTTGGCGATCGCGATGGCGTGGTAGCGCATCTCGGTCAGGATCTTGTCGGGCTCCAGCATGTGCAGGCGGGTGGAGAGGATCGCCGCCTCCAGCACCGCCGCCTGCGCCCGGTTATAGCCGAAGAACGGCATGTGCGCGGCCGAATGGACCATCCGTCCCCGGTAACGCGGCCGCACCGGGTCGTCCTCGATCGCCACCACCTCGAACTCCGCATGGCCGAAGCTCTCGGCGAGGCGGCGCCCGGCGATCCGGTCGCAGGGCAGGGTCGCCCAGTCGCGCCGGCCGGTGACGGCGCCGGCGATCACCCGCACGTCGCTGGGGCTCGAGGCGGCGAAGACCGGGGTGTCGGCGAGGTTGAGGATGGTGGGGGAGGGCCGGAACGGGGCCAGGATCCAGTCCGCCCCGTCCTGGATCAGCCCGAACGGCACCAGGTGCAGCGCGCCGTCGCGGGCGGTGGTGGTCACCACGGTCTCGAGGATCAGCGGCACGGGATCAGGCCTCGCCCGCCGGCACGCGCTCGCCTGCCGGCACGAGCTTGCCGCAGACGATGCGCGCGTCCGCGTCCGGGGGCGTCTCCGACACCGCGTCGGCGGCCGGCGTCCGATCCGGCCCGGTGGTTTCCGGCGAGGCCGCGCCGGCCTCGACCGGGGTCGCGTCGCGGGCGGCCGTCTCGGCGGCGGACGGCCCGGAATGCTTCGTGTGCCCGGCCTTCTTGAAGGCGGTGGTGTCCTCCACCTCGGCATCGGCGGCCGCGCCCCAGGCCAGGGCCTCGTCCTGCACGTAGCGCTTGCCCAGCCGCCAGGCAGTCTCGGCCTTGGTCAGCTCTCCGCCGAGATAGAAGGCGTGGGCGCCGTCGCTCGCCAGGTCGCCGGTTCTCTGGAGGTCGGGGAAGAACGCCATCGCGTCGGTGCCGATCGCGTGGACGTCGCGGTTGAACACGTGGATGCCGTCCTCGGCCACGGCGATGCGGTAGTTCGGGTCCTTCACCTCGGCCGCCTGCATCGCGATCTCGTCCGGGGTCTGCACATAGGGCCGCTTGTCGTGGAGCGCCAGCAGGCTCCGGCCATAGCCCTTGGGCAGGGCCGAATCGGCACGGGCCGCGAACATCACCCGTCGGGCGGCGTCGTGCTCCTCCACCGTGCGGCGGGTGTGGTTCGAGACCTGGACGATGAGCACGTTGCGGATGGCGAGCTCCGAACACATGCCCACCAGCAGGGCGGTGACGCCGAGGCTGTCGGCCTCGGTCAGCTCGGTGAGGTTGCCGGTGCCCATCATCATCTCGATGCCGGGCCAGCGCCGCCGGGTCTCGTGGTAGCGGGTGATCGACTCGACGAAGCCGAAATGGATCGGCTCCAGGATCGGGTCGGCCATGTAGGGCCGCCCGGCCTTCTCCATGCGTTCGATGGCCCGGTCGAGGGAGGGCAGGTCGTCGGGCCGCACCGGCACCAGCACCGGCACGGCGTCGGTCTCGAAGGCCAGATCCAGGGTCTGCTCGTTGAGGCTGAGCAGGTAGTCGGCTCCCGCCCGGGCCCCGCGCGTCAGCTCGTCGAGGGAGAACGAATCGACGCTCACCTTCAGTCCGGCGCCCTTCAGCAACCGAACGCAATCCTCGAGATGCGGGAAGTCGGTGTCGGGCAGGCCGCCGAGGTCGATCACGTCGGCCCCGCGCCGGGCGAGGTCGAGGCCCTTGGCCAGGATCTGCTCGGGCGTCATCTTCGAGGCGTCGACGATCTCGGAGAAGATGCGCAGGTCGTGACGCGACAGGTCCACCTGGCGCCCGGCGAGTCCCAGATAGGCCGGCAGGTCGACGATCTCGTCGGGGCCGCGCTCCACCGGCAAGCCGAAATGCGCGGCCAGCGCCTCCGGATTGGCCCGGCAGCGCCCGGGCAGGACGATGCGGGTGGCGCCCTCGGGAATCGTCACCCGGCGGCGGATGATCTCCTCCGTCATCAGGGCGGCGACCTTCACGCCCGCATCGGCGATGCTCCAGGCGTAGCGCTCCGGCGGCAGCGTGGCGGCGACCTTCTCCAGGCGCGCCTTGGCCATGCGGCCGGTGATGAAGACGAGGTGCTCGGGCGAGCCCTGCGCCGGCGGGACCGGCCCGGATGGCGTCGGGGTGCTCATGCGGCGGCCCTCCGCAAATCCGTGCCGGGGCCGAGGATCTCGATGCGCCCGGGATAGCGTTCGGCGAAGGCCGGGAAGGCCGCATCGACCAGACCCATCCGGGCGAGGTCGGTCCAGCGGGTGCGCAAGGGGCGGTCGACCGACTTCACCAGGAGGCAGAGCGGCGCCTCTACGGCGCCGGCGAGCCAGAGCGCGAGGCTGTCGGAGGTGACCTCCCAGGTTTCCGGAATGTCGGGATGCCCGGCCTTGAGGGCGACGGGGTCCCAGACCGGGACCCGCCCGGCCGCGAGGGCGTCCGCGATGGCCGCGAGGTCGCGGGCGACGACGAGACGCGGCTCCAATTCCGAAACAATCTCGGCCATGTGACCCATGGCGTCGAGGGCGAGGCGATGGGCGAGGGCGTCGGGAAAGCCCAGCGCGCTCTGCGTCGTCCGCACCGCGTCGGCGAAGGGGCCGCCCCCGGGCACGAGGAGGCAGGGGCCGAGTTCGCCGTCGGCGAGGCGCACGAGCTGCGCCCGCAGGCGGCGGGCATCGGCGACGAGGCTGCCGCCGATCTTTACCACGGTCGGGGCGGTGCCCGCGCCCATCAGGCGGCGTCCCGCCGGGACTGGGCGCGCAGGAGGCGCACCGCCTCCGCCACCCGGGCGGGATCGAGACCGCCCCTGCGGTCGCTTGCCGCGCAGAGGCCGCCGCGAAACCCGAGATAGCCCGCCCCGAGGGGGCCCAGGACGGCGATGTCGGCGAGCGCCAGGGAGCCGGCGAGGCCCGAGACCAGGCCGTGCGCCCGGCAGGTCCGGGTGAAGGCCGCCAGGGCCGGCAGGGGCAGGTGGTCGGTGAGGCGGCGGCCGTCCTTGGCGGCGGTGTCGATCATGGCCCCGACGAATCCGGCGCGCGCCAGGCGCGGCACGAGGTCGAGGGCGCCGCCCGCCTCGGCGAACAGCACCGCGATCAGGCGGCCCGGCGCGGCGCCGGCGGCCTCGGCAAGATCGTCGTCCGACCACGCGGCCCGCACCGCCACCTTCACGAAGCCGACGCCGGTCGCCGCCATGGCGTCGATGCAGGGGCGCAGGGCCGGCCGGTCCGGCTCGCCCGCCACCGCGCTGGTGCGCGCTTCGCCCGCGACCCGCGCCACGATGGCGCGGACGCGGTCGGGCGGGAGGGCGCCGAGCGCCCCGCGGTCGGGGTCCTTGGCATCGACGAGGTCGGCGCCCGCGCGGGCGGCCAGGACGGCCTCGTCCGCGTCCCGCACGCTCACGAGGAGGCGCGGCACGGACGCGTCGGAAGCGAAGGGGGGGCAGGCGCGGGACGAGGACATCAGCGCGGGTTTCGGTTGCTCGGGATGGACCAACGACGACGCCCGGGTCGGGAAGCGCCGCACCCGTGACGGCGCGGCCGGGGCAGGTTCGGCCTCGAGCGGGAGCTTCCGGCCTGAACGGGGCCTAGCGCATGGACCGGAGGAAGGGAAACCCCCCGGCGTCGAAAGCTTGCCCGATCACGACCGGTTCGGGAGCGGCTCGGCCAGGATGCGATTCTTCACCACCCAGCGCATGGCATGGGCCCAGGTGTCGTCGGTGTCGGCGCGGATCACCACGCGGCCGCCGCGGATGACCTTGCCGGTGGCCGATTCCGCGATGGTGACGGTGAGGTTGAAGATCTGGTTGGACCCCTTCTCGACGTAGCCGCTGACCGCGAGGTCGGCCCCGAGGGTCTTGGCGATGGCGGCGGCGCAGCCGTCGCACTTGTAGAGCGGCGCCTGCTTGGCGATCTCGGCGGCCTGGGGCGCCACGTCGACCGGCTCGACGCTGTCCCCGAGCGCCTTGCGCAACTCGTCGGTGACCAGCCCGAGGCGCCGGACCTCGTCGGGCCGGGCCTTGCGGCCGCCGACCACGCCGGGATCGAACAATTCGACGCCGAAGATGGCGGCCTTCTCCGGAGCGGCCTGCGCCGGAGCGGCGAGGGCACCGGCCGCCGTCAGGACGGCGAGGGCCCATCCCACGCGGGAGCGGGCCGGGGACGGCACCGAAGACCGATCCGTGCAAGACCGGATCATGGAAGACTGGACCCTGGAAGACAGGACCATGGGGAGAACTCTCCGCAGGACGCCGGAAGCGACGGGGCTCGGGAAACGCGCCGGCACGGTCCGCGATCCCGCCCGCGCCATCCGTTCCGCACGATTTGCGGTTCCGCGCGATTGAGGGCGCCGTATGAAACGGCCGCGAAACGGACGGGCGCCCCCTTGTCGCACGCGGCCGGGGCTCGATCCCGCACCTTCCCGAGGGGCCGGGTCGAAGCCCTTAGAAAGCCCTTATCAATCCGCGATTGAGCGCGGGTCCGCAATGTTGTTAGCCTGCCGGCCACATGCACAATCCTGCCCGCATCCTCCTCGCCCCGCTCGCCCTCGGCCTCTTCGGCCTCGGCTTCACCGGCGTCCCGGCCGCACGGGCCCAGGAACCCGTTGCCAAGGAAACCGCGGCCCAGGGATCCGTGGCCGCGCCCGCGATCGTCCCGAGCGAGACCGCGATCGGGTTCATCTACCGGCCGGAGGTGGCGCCTTCGTCCTACGACGCGGAGGCCGTGCCGGAGGACGAGGGCGTGGCCGGCGCCCGGATGGCGGTGAAGGACAACAACAACACCGGCCGCTTCACCAAGCAGACCTACCGGCTGGACGAGGTCGCCCTGGAGCCCGGCTCGGGCAGCGACGGCGGCCAGAAGGCCGTGGCGGCGGCCCGCGACCTCGCGGGGCGGGGCATCCGCTACCTCGTCGTGGCGCTGCCGGCGGACGAGGTGCTCGCCGTCGCGGACGCGCTCAAGGGGCAGGGCGTCACGGTCTTCAACATCGCGGCGCCCGACGATCGCCTGCGCGGGGCCGATTGCCGGCGCAACGTCTTCCACGTCATCCCCAGCCGGGCGATGCAGACCGACGCCCTGGCGCAGTTCTTCACCCTGATGCGCTGGCGCAAGATGTTCCTCATCGTCGGGCCGCAGGAGAACGACCGGCTCTATGCCGAAGCGTTCAAGAACTCGGCCCGGAAGTTCGCCCTCAAGATCAACGCCGAGAAGCCCTGGACCTTCGGGCCGCTCGCCAAGGCGCGGGGCGACACGCCGACCCGCTCCGAGGCGATGGTCTTCACGCGGGGGGTGGACTACGACCTCGCCGTGGTGGCCGACGAGGCCGGCGACTGGGGCGACTACGTTCCGTTCCGCACCGTGGACCCGCGCCCGGTGGCCGGCACGCAGGGGCTGATCGCCACCACCTGGCACCCGATGCTGGAGACCTGGGGGGCGGCCCAGGCCCAGAACCGGTTCCGGCGCCAGAGCGGCCGCCTGATGCGGCCCCTCGATTACCAGGCCTGGGCGGCGGTGCGCTCGGTGGGCGAGGCGGCGACTCAAAAGAAGACCGCCGATCCGGCGGTGCTGGCCCCCTATTTCGCCGAGCCGACCTTCAGCCTGCCGGCCTACAAGGGCGTCTCCCTGACCTACCGCCCCTGGGACCACCAGCTGCGCCAGCCCCTCATCGTGGTGCAGCCCAAGGCCCTGGTCTCGGTGGCGCCCGAGCAGGGCTTCACCCACCAGCGCACGCCGCTCGACACCCTCGGCATCGACCTGCCGGAAACCACCTGCAAGTTCGCGGATTGAGCCCTCACGTTCGCGGGAGGCCCCGGCCGATCCGCGACCGCCTGCGGCAACGCGGTCCTGTGCCCGCTTGCAGTCCCGCGCTCCCCGTGAGACGGGGCTGCACTATAGTAACGCCCGATCAATCGCGCACGACACAGCGATGGCCCCGAGGAGGAACCCCATGAGCCGCGGCTTCAGGGCAGGCGCGCCCGGTACGGTACTGGGCCTGGCCTTGCTGGCCGGCCCGTCGTTGGCGGGCCTGTCGCTCGCCGGCGTGTCGCCGGCGCAGGCCTATACGGTCTACGTCACCAACGAGAAGGGCAACTCCGTCAGCGTCATCGACACCGAGACGATGGCGGTGACCGGCACCTGGAAGGTCGGCCGGCGTCCGCGCGGCGTCACCACCAGCAAGGACGGCAAGGAACTCTTCGTCTGCGCCAGCGACGACGACCGCATCGACGTGCTCGACACCAGCACCGGCAAGGTGGTGCGCTCGCTGCGCTCCGGCCCCGACCCGGAGCAGTTCATCCTCGGCCCCCAGGGCAACCTGCTCTACGTCGCCAACGAGGACGACAGCCAGGTCACCGTCATCGACGTCGAGAAAAACAAGGTCCTGGCCGAGGTGCCGGTGGGTGTCGAGCCGGAGGGCATGGGCCTGTCGCCGGACGGCAAGATCCTGGTGAACACCTCCGAGACCACCAACATGGCGCACTTCATCGACACCACGACCTTCGCGGTGATCGACAACGTGCTGGTCGATGCCCGCCCGCGCTTCGCCGAGTTCACGGCGGACGGGAAGTATCTCTGGGTCTCGGCCGAGGTCGGCGGCACCATCAGCGTCATCGACGTCGCCGCCCGCCGGGTGATCAAGAAGATCACCTTCAAGATCCCGAGCGTGAACGACGAGGCGATCCAGCCCGTCGGCATCCGCATCACCAAGGACGGCACCAAGGCTTTCGTGGCGCTCGGCCCGGCCAACCGCATCGCGGTGATCGACGCCAAGACCTACGCGGTGGAGAAGTACCTGCCCGTGGGCCAGCGCGTCTGGCAGCTCGCCTTCACGCCGGACCAGAAGCTGCTGTTCTCCACCAACGGCTCCTCGAACGACATCTCGGTGGTGGACGTGGCGGCCGAGAAGGTGGTGAAGAGCATCCCCGTGGGGCTTCTGCCCTGGGGGGTCGCGGTCTCGCCGAACTAGGCACGCGCCCCTCAGGAAGGCTTCCGGATTGGCTCATCCGCGTTTCCGGCAGCTGGACGCGTCCCTCTCCCCCTTGTGGGGAGAGGTTGGGAGTGCGGGTGGTGCCGCTGGCCCCGGGGGCCTGAGGGTCACCCAGCCCCACCTCCAACGCCTCCCCACAGGGGGGCGGAGAGCTCCGTGAGATCGAAAACGACGACCGCTCCAAGGCGGCACCGCCCTCGGGCGGCCAACGGGAGGACAACGAATGACGCGAACGATGCAGCTTGCCGCCCTCGCCCTGGCGGCGTGTCTCGCCACCGGTCCGGCCGGGGCCCTCGACCTGACGAAGAAGCGCCAGAACCTGCCCGATCTCGTCCTCGGCACCGAGGAGGGCAACGACTTCGTCGTTGAGAACAAGGAGATCGAGCTTGAATCCGGCAAGGCCTACCGCCTGCGGATCGTCGCCAAGGGCCGGCAGGAGTACAAGTTCTACGCCACCGAGTTCTTCCGCAACATCTGGTTCAACCAGATCGTCATCCAGCACCTGGAGATCCACGGCAGCGGCCCGCCGGACCACTTCGAATTCGACGATCCGGGCGAGATCGCGATCGAGTTCGTGGCCATCCGGCCCGGGGAGTATCCCTGGTCGGTCCATGGCCTCGAATCCAAGGGCATGACCGGCAAGTTCATCGTGAAGTAGGACCCCTGTTGATGCGCGCGCCCCCGGTTCTTGCCTTCTCCGTCCTCCTCGTCCTCGGGAGCGTCGCCGCCCACGCGGACGACAAGGCCGCCTGTGTGGAGGGCATCGCGATGATCAAGGCCGAACTCGCCAAGCCCGCCCCGGAGGCGGCCCAGCCCAAGCTCAACAAGGCCCTGCGGGTGGCCGAGCGCGAGTTGGGGGAGGGCGAGTTCGACGAGTGCCTCGACGCGGTCGGCGACGCCCGGCGGGCCTTGAAGCCGTGAGCGCAAGCCCCGCCCTCGAGGTCGCCCATGTCAGCCACCGCTTCGGAACGCGGGCGGCCCTGTCCGACGTCTCCCTCAGCGTGCCCCGCGGGCACTTCACCGCCCTGCTCGGGCCGAACGGGGCGGGCAAGACCACCCTGTTCTCGGTGATCACCCGGCTCTACGCGAACCAGGACGGCCGGGTCTCGATCCTGGGCCATGCCCTCGACCGGGAGCCGAGCCGGGCGCTGGCCCGCCTCGGCGTGGTGTTCCAGGCCCGTACCCTCGACACCGACCTCACGGTCGCGCAGAACCTGCTCTACCACGCCAGCCTGCACGGCATCACCCGCAAGGCCGCCAAGGCGCGGATCGAGAGCCTGCTCGCCCGCGTCGGGCTGCGCGACAGGCGGGACGACAAGGTCCGCACCCTGTCCGGCGGCCAGTCCCGCCGCATCGAGATCGCCCGCTCCCTGGTGCACGAGCCCCGGCTGCTGCTCCTCGACGAGCCCACCGTCGGCCTCGATCTCGAATCGCGCGCCGACATCGTCGCCATCGTGCGCGCCCTGGTGCGCGAGGAGGGATTGTCGGTGCTCTGGGCCACCCACATCTTCGAGGAGATCGACGCGGGCGACGACGCGGTGGTGCTGCACAAGGGCCGCATCGTGGCGCGCGGCACCGCCGGCTCCATCGCCCGGGGCGACGAGACCCTGGAGGCGGCCTTCCGCCGCCTCGTCGCCGAACCCGCCCGGCAGGCCGCATGAGCACGATCGAGCGCACGCCCCCCCATCCGGCCGTCTCGGCACAGGCCGAGACGCCCGTGCCCCATCTCGGGCGCCTCGACGCGGTCGGCTACCTGATCTGCCTCGGCGGCATCGTGCGGCGCGAGCTGCTGCGCTTCTTCAACCAGAAGGAGCGCTTCTTCTCGGCGCTCGTGCGCCCCCTGGTCTGGCTGTTCATCTTCGCGGCGGGCTTTCGCAACACGCTCGGCGTCTCGATCGAGCCGCCCTACCAGACCTACGTGCTCTACGAGGTCTACGTGGTGCCGGGCCTCGCCGTGATGATCCAGCTCTTCAACGGCATGCAATCCTCCCTCTCGATGGTCTACGACCGCGAGGTCGGCTCGATGAAGGTGCTGCTCACCAGCCCCTATCCGCGCTGGCTGCTGCTGCTGGCCAAGCTGATCGCCGGCGTCACCGTCTCGGTGGTGCAGGCCTACGCCTTCCTGGCCATCGCGTGGTTCTGGGAGCTCGACATCCCGGCCATCGGCTATGTGGCGGCGCTGCCGGCCTTCATCGCCTCGGGACTGATGCTCGGCGCCATCGGCCTGCTGCTCTCCTCCATGGTCAAGCAGCTGGAGAACTTCGCCAGCGTGATGAACTTCGTGATCTTCCCGATGTTCTTCGCCTCCTCGGCACTCTACCCGCTCTGGCGCATCCGCGAATCCTCCGAGACCCTGTACTGGATCTGTCAGGCAAACCCCTTCTCCCACGCCGTGCAGCTCGTGCGCTTCGCCCTCTACGGGCAGTTCGAGCCGGTCGCCTGCGCGGTGGTCGTGGGCACCACCCTCGCCTTCTTCACCCTCGCCGTCGTGGCCTACGATCCCGGCCGTGGCATCATGGCCCGGCGCGGCGGCCCGGCCGGAGACAATTCCTAATGACCGTTCGCACGATGTCCGCCCGTACCCTGATGAGCCTCGCCGCCCTCGCCCTCGGGGCCGGAACGGCCCTGGCGCAGCCCAAGGGCGATCCCGACTGGCCCTGCGTCCAGCGCAAGGTCTCGACCCTCAGCCCCGGTACGGTCTGGACCGGGCCGGACCTCGACGCCGCCGGCGCCTGGGGTGACGATTTCGAAGCGGCGGCGCTCGCCCAGAAGATCGCCTCGCGGCGCACCGCCCTCGACGAGGTCGACCCGCTCCTCGACGCCTTCGCCGCCAAGGTCGGCCCCGAGAAGGACAAGCGCCTGACCCGCGTCTTCGCCGGCGTGTTCGAGGTCATCAACGGCGAGCGCAACAAGGTGATCTCGGGCATCGGCCGCTACGCCCAGGGGCAGCGCCGCATGGCCGAGCGCATCCGCGACGAGGCCGATCAGATCAGCGCCACCAAGGACGGTCCGAGCGCCCAGGACGCCCGCGACATCCCCAAGGACGCCTCCGAGCTGGAGACCAAGTTCACCTGGGACCGGCGCATCTTCCAGGAGCGCAGCCAGTCCCTGACCTATGTCTGCGAGGTCCCGACCCTGCTGGAACAGCGCCTCGGCGAGATCGCCCGGCGAATCCAGGCGCGCCTTTGAGGGCAGGGGGCCGGCCCCGGCCCGCGCCCTTGCGGTCACTATTGCCAGTTTATCCCGGGCGCCTTGCTGAAACGTCCTTAAGGCCTTGAAATCAGGCCCGAAATTGTGTCCGCGACGCCACGCCGGACGGCCAAGCAAGCTTTGGCGTCGCAAATCCACGGAAACGGCCCGCCGCACGATTGTTCTTCATCCTGGATCCTCTCAAAGGTGTGACCGAAGCCCCGGACAAGGGGCAGGGACACCAAGACGACCGAGGGGCTGGGGATGATGAAGCGGACCTTGCGCGGCAGCCTGTTGCTGTCGGTGGCACTGATCCCGGGCGCGGTCTGCGCCCAGGGCGTCGCGCCGGCGGGTGGGCAGCAGGCGGTGACGCTGAGCGAACTCGACGTGGTGGCGACCACGCCGGTGAGCGCCACGGGCGGCGGCGGCGGCGTCTCGCTCTACAGGATCCCCAACACGGTCGAGACCGTCACGGCGGCCGACTTCGCCCAGGACCGGGCGACCCTCGACCCGACCTTCACCCTCGCGCGCAAGACGCCGGGCGTGAACCTGTCGGACGGGCAGGGCAACAGCTTCCGCCAGACCCTGACCTATCGGGGCTTCGACGCCTCGCCGCTGCAGGGCGCCCCGCAGGGCCTCGCCGTCTACCAGAACGGCGTGCGCATCAACGAAGCCTTCGGCGACGTGGTGAACTGGGATCTGATCCCCTCGGTGGCGATCAACCGGATCGACATCGTCACCGGCAACCCCGTCTTCGGCCTCAACGCCCTGGGCGGCGCCGTCAACATCGAGATGAAGAACGGCTTCACCTGGCAGGGCAAGGAGGTCACCGTCAGCGGCGGCTCCGACGGGCGCATCAGCGGCTCCCTGCAATACGGCGAGGTCATCGGACCCTGGAGCTTCTACTTCGCCGGCGAGGGCCTGCGCGACGGCGGCTGGCGCTTCCGGTCGCCCTCGGAGATCGGCCGCGTCTACGCCGATCTCGGCCACAAGACCCTGGATTCCGAGTTCCACATCATCGCCTCGGGCGCCAAGACCTTCTTCGGCGCCGCTGCCGCCACGCCGGTGGACTTCACCCACGTCAACGAGCGGGCGATCTTCACCTCGCCCCAGACGATCTCCACCGAGCAGGGCCAGATCCAGGTCACCGGCAAGGTCGTGGTCTCGCCGACCTGGGACCTCCAGGGCAACGCCTACGTGCGCCGCCTGAGCCAGTTCGTGATCGACGGCAACGACGGCAATTTCGAGCAGTGCAGCACCCGCTCCAGCAACCGCGGCTTCCTCTGCTTCGAGGATGACGGCTTCGAGCGCGGCGCCCTGAGCGACCGGGCCTTTCGCGACCAGTTCACGATCGTCGGGCGCCAGGGCCAGCGCATCCCGTTCACCACGGGCGTCCCCTACGGCACCCTCGACACCATCCGCACCGAGGCGGTCGGCTACGGCGGAACGCTGCAGGCCACCAACCGCGACCAGGTCTTCGGCCACAACAACACCTTCGTGGTCGGCGGCAGCATCGATGCGGCCAACTACTCCTACAAGTCCTCGAGCACGCTCGGCGTGATCAACCCGGATCTCAGCGTCACCACCGATCCGCTGAACCCGAACTACGGCACCATCCCGGGCCTCGGCACCGAGGCGATCCGCACGGCGGCGGCCCTCGGCATCGCGCCCAGCAACGTCACCGGCTCGAACCTCTACATGGGCCTCTACGCCCTCGACACCTTCGACGTCACCGACGCCCTGTCGCTCACCGCCGGCGCCCGGCTCAACTTCGCCCGGATCTCGACCCAGGACCAGACCGGCTTCTCCCCGGACGTGACGGGCACGCACTACTTCACCAAGGTGAACCCGGTCGTGGGCGCCACCTACCGGTTCTTCCCCTGGCTGAACCTCTACGGCGGCTACTCCGAGTCGAACCGCGCCCCGACGCCCCTCGAGCTCGCCTGCGCCAATCCCGACCGGCCCTGCCTGCTGCCGAACTCGCTCGTGGCCGATCCGCCGCTCAAGCAGGTCACCGGCCAGACCTACGAGGTTGGTTTCCGCGGCACCGTGCCGAACTTCTACGAGAACGGCCTGTTCAACTACAAGATCGGCGCCTTCCGCACGGACCTGCGCAACGACATCCTGCAGGTCGCGGTGCCGGGCAACGCCGCCCGCGGCTATTTCGTTAACGTGCCGGCCACCCAGCGCCAGGGCATCGAGGTCTCGGGCGAGTATGTCGGCGAGCGCCTGAGCCTCTACGGCAACTACGCGCTCATCGACGCCACCTTCCAGTTCGAGGGCGAACTGTCCTCGCCCAACAACCCGTTGGCGGATGACGGCCTGATCAACGTGCGCCGCGGCAACAACGTGCCGCTGATCCCGAACCACCAGTTCAAGGCCGGGTTCAACTACCTGATCACCCCGATCTGGACCTTCGGCATGAACCTGTCGGCCTTCTCCTCGTCCTACTACCGGGGCGACGAGTCGAACATCAACCGCAAGCTGCCGCCCTACTTCACCGCCAACCTGAACACGAGCATCCAGGTCACCCAGAACGTGCAGGTCTTCGCCCTGGTCACCAACCTGTTCAACAACCGCTACGCCAATTTCGGCACCTTCGCCGAGACCGGCGCGGTCGCGGGCAACTTCGTGATCAACGATCCGCGCACCACGACCCTGGTGCAGCCGCTCTCGGCCTATGGCGGCGTCCGGGTGACCTGGTAGACCGACGCGTCGGTTCGGGGGCCTCCCCCGAACCGCGCGCTCGCTGCGCACGGCGCCCCGGCAAGACCAGGCCGGGCCCGAATGCAGATCTTCCGCCTGACAAGACGAACGGCGCAGCCTCGCGGCTGCGCCGTTCGTTTTTGGTCCGTCCGAACTCACCCCTGAAACCCCACCCTGACCTCACGATCCAGCGATTTTGCCGCTTCGACCCAGGCAAGAGTTCAAAACATCCCCACAGGGGTTGCCGGATTCTCCCGATTCTTCTACCAGATGGCAAGTTGAGTCGTTGACTCGACTCGCCATGACTCGGGCCGACTCGCTCCGGTCATGTCCTTCTCAGGGAAGTACCTGAAAGTTCTTCCCGATGATCTTCGGAGTATTCAGAGATGTCGTCCCGCCTGTCCGCCGTCACCCTCATCGCCGTCCTGCTTGGCGCCGCTCCTGCCTTCGCGGCCGACGTCTCGGCCTTCGATCCGGATAAGGACGGCACCATCGACCTCGCCGAGGCGCAGGCCGCCGCCTCCAAGAAGTTCGACATGCTCGACCCCGACAAGGACGGCACCCTCGACGCCAAGGAGCTGAACGGCCTCCTGACCCCCGCCGAGCTGAAGGCCGCCGACCCGGACAGCGACGGCACCCTCGACAAGAAGGAATACCTCGCCGTGGTGGCGGCGCGCTTCAAAGCCGCAGACCCGGATGCCGAGGGGACCATCGACGCGAAGGAACTCTCGTCGCCCGCAGGCGTCTCTCTGGCGACCCTGATGAAGTAAGGCTGCCCGCGGGGCGGCCGACCCACCCGGAGAGCCCATCCATGCGGATCACCACCGTCCTGCCCGCCGCCCTCATCCTGCTCGGCGCGGCCGGACCCGCCGTCGCCTCGTCCTGCTCGGAGCAGATCGCCACGATCGAGCGCCGCCTCGACAGCGCCGGCGCCGAGCAGGTCACGGGCAAGGAGCCGCCCGGCGGCCCGACCTCCTCGCACTCGGACAAGGCCCTCGATCACGCCCCCAAGGGAAAGCCGACCGACCCGTCCACCACGGCCAGCGCCGGTGGCGTCTCCGAGGCCCGCGACCTGATCAAGAAGGCGCGTGCCCAGGACAAGGCCGGTGACATGAAGGGCTGCGAGGACACGATGACCGAGGCCAAGAAGAAGGCCGGCGCCCTGCCGTAGGCCCTCGCCGCCTCGATCCCGCGAACGGCACAAGGGCCGCCCCCTCCCGGGGGGCGGCCCTTGTCGCGTTCCGGGGGCGGCGGGCCCGTCGATTCAGTACGCGTTCCGGGTCCGGAACAGCGAGACCGGGGTCGCCAGCATGATCTTCACGTCGAACAGGATCGACCAGTTCTCGATGTAGTGCAGGTCGTGCTCGACGCGCTTCTGGATCTTGTCGCTGGTGTCGGTCTCGCCGCGCCAGCCGTTGACCTGGGCCCAGCCGGTGATGCCGGGCTTGACCTTGTGGCGGGCGAAGTAGCCGTCCACCACCTGGTCGTAGAGGGTGTTGGCGGCCTTGGCCTGGAGGGCGTGCGGCCGGGGACCGACGAGGGAGAGCTCGCCCTTGATGACGTTGAACAGCTGCGGCAGTTCGTCGAGCGAGGTCTTGCGGATGAACCGGCCCACCGGGGTCACGCGCGGGTCGTCCCGCGTGACCAGCCGGGCCGCGCCGGCATCGCTCTGGTTCACGTACATCGAGCGGAACTTGTAGACCTCGATCAGCTCGTTGTTGAAGCCGTAGCGCTTCTGCCGGAACAGCACCGGCCCGGGCGAACCGAGGCGCACCGCCAGGGCGACCGCCAGCATCACGGGCGCCAGGACCACCAGCATCGCGCAGCCGACCACCCGGTCGAAGATGCTCTTGGCGACGATGTCCCAGTCGGCCATCGGCTTGTCGAAGATGTCGAGCACCGGCACCGCGCCGAGATAGGAATAGGCCCGCGGGCGCAGGCGCAACTTCGAGGCCTGGGCCGAGAGCCGGATGTCGATCGGCAGGACCCAGAGCTTGGCCAGCATCTGCAGGATGCGGTCCTCGGCGGCGATCGGGATCGTGAAGATGATCAGGTCGAGGCGCGTGGTGCGGGCATAGGCGACGAGGTCGCTCACGGTGCCGAGCTTCGGGTAGCCGGCCACCACCGTGTCGGAGCGCATGTCGCCGCGGTCGTCGAACACGCCGACGATGCGCACGCCGGACTCCGCTTCCGCGTCGAGGGCGCGGATCAGGTCCTCGGCGACGGGGCCGCCGCCGACGATGGCGGTGCGGCGGTCGAAATGGCCGCGCTGCTTCCGGGCCGTGATGAACCGCGCCAGGGCGAGGCGGCCGGTCAGGAGGGCGGCGAGGCCGGCGACGAAGACGCTGGCCATCCAGACCCGGGAATAGTGGTCGGCGATCTTGGCGAACACCATGGCGGTGGCCGCCAGGAGGAAGGCCAGCGACCAGGCGCCCACCAGCCGCAGCGCGGAGCCGCGCAGGGTGCGGAAGGCCGCCATGCGGTAGGCCCCCACGGCCTGGAGCAGGCAGACGGCCAGGGCGGCGAGGCCGAGGGTGGCGGCGAGGTAGCGGGGCGACAGCGGCACGATCCCGGCGAGCTGCAGGCGCTGGATCACGATCCCGAGAATCGCCACGAGGGCGAACTCCGCGATCCGGACGCAGCCGGCCAGCACCACCGGCGACAGCAGCTTCGGGGCGGCCGGGCGCATCCGCGCCTCGGCGGGCGGCAGCGCCGTGGCCGCCCCCCCCTCGGACTGGGGTCCGAAGCGGCCCGCGGCATCCAGCAGGTCACGGACATCGAAGGCGCTCATGGCTGACTTCCGGGCTCGGGCACGCGTCTTGGAAACGGGGAGCGGGGTTGCGGGTCGGATCGGGACGGAAGGGCGGGCGTCACGGGGCCGTGGGCGCGACGGCGTGGCCCGCACCGGGCATCCGGGCGCGCAGGGCCGCGGCGTAGCCGGAGAGCACGTCGGAGCCCATGCGGGTCATGGAGAAGCGGGCCCGGACCGAGGCCGCCAGGGTCTCGAAGCGCTGCCGGGAGGCCTCGGGATCCTCGTCGAGGACCCGCGCGATGGCCTGGGCCAGGGCCTGCCCGTCGCGGGGCGGCACCAGGTCGGAGGCCGCGGCCCCGAAGATTTCCGGGATGCCCCCGACATTGGTGGCGACGAGGGGCTGGCAGGCGGCGGCCGCCTCCAGCACCACGTAGGGGAGGGATTCGGCGAGCGAGGGCACCACCATGAGCCGCCCCCGGGCCAGCACCGGGCGGATCGCCTGCGGCGGCTCGAAGGACACCGCCTCGCCGAGGCCCATCGCCACCACGCGGTCGGACAGGATGGCGGAATCGGGGCCGGAGCCCACCATCAGCAGCCGTAGGGGACGGCCCGCGGCGCGTAGGCGCAGGAGGGCGTCGAGGAGGAAGGGCACGCCCTTGGCGTCGCGCAACTCGCCGATATAGACGAGGTCGACCCGGTCCGCGGCGGGCACGATCGGGGCGAATTCGGCCTCGCTGATCCCGTTGTGGACGATGCGGGTGATGCGGCGCGGGTCCCCCGCATGGGCCCGGTGCCGCCCGGCGACGTACTCGCTCTCGAACAGGAACACGTCGGTGCGCAGGCCCATCAGGCGCTCGAGGCCCATGTAGAACCGATGGCGCAGGGTGCCGGGCTTGTAATTGTAGCTGCCCCCGTGGGGCGTGTAGGCGCGGATCGGCGCGGGGCCGGGCACCACGGCCAGGCGGGCGTAGACGCCGCCCTTGGCCCCGTGCCCGTGCAGGACGGTGGCCCCCACCGCCGCGGCGCGCCGGGCGATGGTGCGGAGCGCCGCGAGGTCGGAGGGATGCGGGTTGCGCCGCATCGGCAGGCGGGTGATGCCGAGGGCGAGGCTGGGCGCGAGCTCGGCCAGGGCCTGGGCGGCGCGCTCGCCGCCGGTGGAGGCGTCGCAGACGATGCCGACCTGATGGCCCGCCGAGGCCTGCAGGCGGGCGAGATCGACCACGTGGCGGAACAGGCCGCCCACGGGCGCGCGGAACACGTGCAGGATGCGCTGGGCGGGGAGGCCGCCCGAGGCGGCGCTGAGCGCCGCGCCCGGGTCGCTGGCACCGGTCGAACCGAGGGGGAACGCGTTCACGACAGCTGCTCCACGCACCGTAGCGCGAGCGGCCGGGCCGCTCGTCCGTCGCGAGACCTTGGCGCACGACCGGTGCGTGGACCGTTAAGGCGGGACCCGCGCCGCGTCGGGCGAAGGCCCGGACCAGCGGAATAGTTCTCGGTTCAGTTAGGCGAGTCCTAACCGCCGCGAGGGCATCGTCCGCATCCGGCCGCGGCCGGGACGAGGGGCTCCTAGAAGAAGCGCTCCTTGATCACGATGGTGTCACCGGGGCGCACCGGGTAAGTCATCGGCACGATGCCGGAGACGAGGCCGTCCCGGCCCTCGCGGGTGAGAACCGCGTAGTCGCGGGCGGCGCGGGGCCCGAAGCCGGCGGCGATCGCCACCGCGGTCTCCACGGCCATGCCGTTGACGTAGGGATACTGACCCGAGGTCGTGACTTCGCCGAGGATGTAGAACGGCCGGTAGGCGTCCACCTCCACGGTGACGTGGGGCTCGCGGACGAATCCGGCCGAGAGCTTGGCCTCGATGGTCCGTGCCGCCTGGCTGGTGGGCTGGCCGCCGACCTTCACGAGACCGATGAGGGGCATGGCGATGTTACCGGCCCCGTCGACCGCGTAGATGTTCGAGAGGTTGTCCTGGCCGAAGACGATGACCCGGAGGCGGTCCCCGGCGGAGAGGGTGTAGCGGGCACCGATGGAGCCGGTGCCCGTCGCATCGAGCTGATCGGTCCGGAAATCCGGGCGCAGGCAGCCGCCGAGCGCCAGGCTCGACGTGAGAGCTAAGAGGAGTGATCGCCGGTTCATCACTACTGCCGTCGTGAGGAGAATTCGAACCCAGCCCTAAGCCGATATGGTTAACGAACACTGACGTCCCGCTTCGGGGTGCAGGAAACGCGCGGTTCTTAACGTCCGGTCAACCTTAAACCGGTCTAGTCGTGGAAAGCCGGCCGCTCCGCGGTCGACGCCCTTGCCTTGCGTAAAGATCGAGCCATGCCCCGCTCTTCGCTGTTCGAGCCCACGCGCGATGCGTCCCCCGCCGGAAGCGAGGGCCTGGGGCTGTCGCAGCTCGCAGGCGTTCTGCGCCGGTCCTGGCGCTGGATCGTCATCCCGACCGCCCTGGCCACCATCGGCGCCATCGCCTTCGTGCAGGTGGTCTCGCCGCGCTACACCGGCGAGGCGAAGATCCTGCTGGAGAGCCGCGACACGCCCTACACCCGCACCGCCCAGGAGCGCGGCGAGCAGCCCCAGCCCATCGACGAGCAGGCGGTGGCGAGCCAGGTGCAGGTGGTGATGTCGCGCGATCTCGCCCGCGAGGCGATCCGCCGGCTGTCGCTCGCCGGCAATGCGGAGTTCGACCCCGGCGTCGCCGGCTTCGGCCCGCTCCAGCGCGCCCTGATGATGATCGGGCTGGCCAAGAACCCGATGGAGCGTCCGCCCGAGGAGCGGATGCTGGAGACCTACTTCGACCGCCTGACCGTCTACCCGGCCGGCAAGTCGCGCATCCTCACGGTGGAGTTCCGCTCGAAGGACCCGCACCTCGCGGCCCAGGCGGCCAATACCATCGCCGAGCTCTACATCGCCTCCCTCGACGCGGCCAAGACCGACACCGCCCGCTACGCCTCGACCTGGCTCGGCGGCAACATCGAGACCCTGCGCACCCGCGTGGCCGAGGCCGAGGCCAAGGTCGAGACCTATCGCGCGAGCCATGGCCTGATCGCCACCGGGGGGGCCGGCGGCCAGCCCCTCGGCGCCCAGCAGCTCGGCGAGCTCTCGACCCAGCTCTCCCAGGCCCGCACCGCCAAGGCCGACCTCGCCGGACGCGCCAAGCTGATCAAGGAGATGATCAAGGACGGCCGCGCCTTCGAGATCCCGGATGTCGCCAACAACGAGATCATCCGACGCACCGTCGAGCAGCGCATCACCCTGCGCAACCAGCTCGCCCTGGAATCCCGGACCCTCCTGTCCGCCCACCCGCGCATCAAGGAACTGACCGCGCAGATCTCCGACCTCGACGCCCAGATCAAGGCCACGGCCGAGCGCGTGGTCCGCACCCTGGAGAACGATGCCCGCATCGCCGAGGCCCGGGTCGAGAGCCTGAACGCCGCCGTCGACGCCCAGCGCGACGTGGTCTCGAAGGGCAATTCCAGCGAGGTCCAGCTGCGGGCCCTGGAGCGCGAGGCCAAGGCCCAGCGCGAGCAGCTCGAATCCTACCTCGCCCGCTACCGCGAGGCCTCGGCCCGCGACGCCGAGAGCGCAGCCCCGGCCGATGCCCGCGTGGTCTCGCGCGCCATCACGCCGGAGACGCCGTCCTTCCCCAAGAAGCTGCCGATCGTCCTCCTGGCGGCGGTGCTCGGCCTGCTGTTCTCCATGGGCGGCGTGATCGCCCACCATCTCCTCGGCGACCCCGACGGCCCGGGCCGCCGCCGGCGGCACGAGGCGGACTCCGAGGGGGAGGCCGAGCGCCCCGCCTATGGCCGCCAGCCCTTCGCCTTCCCCGAAGCCTCCCTCGCCCTCGCGCGGCCGGGTGCCGCCGCCACGGCGCAGGCCGGCGGCTCCGGGGCGGCCCCGCCGGTGGCCGAAGGCGCGGCCCCGACGGCCGAGGCGGCGCCTGCCCGGCCGACCCTCGCCCCGGCATGGACCGAGGCGGCCGAGGCCGCCGCGACCTCCGCCCGGACCTCCGTCCCGGCCCCCGCCGACGCGGGCGCCTACGCCCTCGACCCGCTCATCGCCCGCCTGCGCACCGGCGCGGGCCCGGCCCGGTCCGGCGCGGGCCGCGCGGTCCTGGTGATCGAGGCCGTGCCGGCCAGGCGGCTGGAGGCGGGCCTTGCCGTCAGCCTCGGCAGCAGCCTCGCGGCCGGCGCGAGCGTCGTGGTGCTCGATCTCAACGGCCCCGCCTGCGGTGCGGACGAGGTGGGCCTCACCGACCTGGTGGCGGGCGAGGCCGCCTTCCTCGACGTGATCCAGTCGATCCCCGGCTCGCGCCTGCATGCGATCCCGCGGGGCTTCGTGGACGCGGCCATCCTGGCCGAGGAGCCGCAGGCCCTGGCGATCACCCTCGACGCCCTGGCCCAGGCCTATGACTGGGTGGTGTGCCGCCTCGGCACGCCGCAGGCCCGCACCGCCCGCGAGATTCTGGCGGTGGCGGGCAGCCTCATGGATACGGCGATCGTCGCCTCGGACCGCGACCCCGAGGATGCCGACCTCCTCGACCTCTACGCCCTGGCCGAGGCCTCCGGCGCCGCCCAGATCCTGGTGGCCCAGGACCACGCCGCCGCGGCCCTGGCCCCCGAGGCGCCCGCCTTCGCCGACGAGGCGATGCCCCTGCGCCTCTCGGCCGCCTGAGCCGGCCCACCCGGGCGTCCGTCCCGCCGGCACCGCCCCCCGCATCCGCGAGGGGCGGTGCCGCGCGTCCGGCGGGACCCCGCTACTCCGCCGCCGCCCGGCGCCGGCGCAGGCGCGTCACCAGGGCCATCAGGCGCGGGTCGCGCTTGATGCGCCGCTTGAGGCGGGCGGCCGCGACGGTCCGGAGGGCGAAGGCCTGGCCGCGCAGGGTCACCGGCAGGGCGACCTCGCCCAGTTCGATGGTCTCGTCGCAGATGCTGCTCTTGTAGCGGGCCTCGCCCACGCCGAGGTCGAAGGTCCGGCGGCCCCGGGCCGTCTGGTCGCCGATGAGGTGGTGCAGCAGGATGTCGCCGGGGCTCGACCGGCTCACGGCCGGGTCGGCGTCGAAGGCGGTGAACATGCCGCTGTAGCGCTGGGCGTCGACCGCCCCGGCGAAGACCGCGAAGATGCGGCCGGTCTCGGTGGCGACGAGGGCCGTCACCTCGAGGACCGACCCGCCCGCCGGGGAGGCCGCCCGGGCGAGGAAGTCGCGCACCGCCGGATCGGCATAGGGGTCGGCGAGACCCATGGCGGCGAAGCGCGCGGCCTTCTGGGCGTAGAACGCGGCGAGAAAAGCCTCGGTCTCCTCGGGGGTCTCGGCGCGCCGGCAGGCCACGGGCCCGAAGGCCTCCACCAGCTTGCGCTCCTTGGCGCGGAGCTTCTTGCGGGCGTCGCTGCTGAAGACGCGCTTCAGCGTCGCGTCCGGATCGGGGCCGAGGATCAGCCCGTAGCCGTCGCTCGGGGCCGGCTCGGCCCGGTGATGCAGGGGATTGGCCGCGCCGTCCCAGAAGCGGGGCTGGTGCGAGAGGGCGAAGACGTCGATCCCGGCCTCCCGGCCGAGCCGGTGCAGGGCCTCGGCGAGGTCCTCCGGGGGCATCGCCGCCGCCTCGCGCGAGGCGAAGAGCGGCATGTGGTAGTTGGCGTGCTTCGCGCCCACCACCCGGGCCACGGTCGCCCCGCCCTCGCGGGCGACCACGAGGGGGAGGAGCACGCGGGGACGGCCTGCCGCATCGCGCAGGACCACGATCCGCAGGTCCGCGCCCGGCGCGGTCCGGGCGAAGGCCGCGACCCAGTCGAAGCGCTGGTAGGGCGTGGCCAGCACGGCCGGATCGGCCTCCAGGGCGCGCCACAGGGCCTCGGCGGCGGCCAGATCGTGGAAGACCTCCGCGGCGAGGCGGGGCCGCACCCGTGCCCGCATCGCTCCGGCTCCGGTCAGTTCATGGGCGAGAACGGCCATGCCATCATCCTTGCCATCATCCTGGGTGACCGGCGGATCGGGATCCGCCGGACGTCTGGGCCGACCCTGGCCCCGCAGCCCTTAACCCGGCGGTGACGCCGGGGCGCCACGCTCCCGCTGTCTGCGCGCGTGGGTAACGAAACCTTGCCGGTTGGCGTGGTCCCCTGGGGCGAGGCCGAAACGGATTCACCATGTCCGCTCCTGAGACCCCCGCGACCCAGACGTCCGCGACGCAGCCCCCTGCCGCCCCGGCGCCCCCCTTGAGCCGACGCCACCGCCTGTTCGCCGCCGGCTTCCGGGCCATCGCAGCGAGCCGGGCGGACCTTTGGCTCGGGCCGGTGGCGCGCGGGCGCGGGCTGATCCTGACCTTCCACCACGTCCGCCCCGGGCGTCCGGGGCCCTACGACCCCAACGGGCTCCTGGCCATCACCCCGGATTTCCTCGACCGGACCCTGGCGCTGGTGCGCCGGCGGGGATTCGAAATCCTCGGCCTCGACGCCCTGCCGGAGCGCCTCGCCGCGGGCGGACGCCCCTTCGTCGTGCTCACCTTCGACGACGGCTATCGCGACAATGCCGAACACGCGGCCCCGATCCTGCGGCGGCACGGGGCGCCCTGGACGCTGTTCGTCACCAGCGACTTCGCGAGCGGACAGGGGCGCCTGTGGTGGCTCGAACTGGAAGAGGCGATCCGCCGCCTGGACCGGGTCCGGGTGCCGGAGGCGGGCCTCGACCTGCCGGCCCGCGACGCCCACGAGAAATCCGCCGCCTTCGCGGCCGTCTATCGCCGGCTGCGGTCGGGCCCGGAGGCGCGGCTCCTTGCGGGTATCGCCGCCCTCTGCGCCGAGGCCGGCCTGGCGCCGGGGCGCATGGCCGGCGGGCTCTGCCTGTCCTGGTCCGAGCTGCGGGATCTCGCTCGCGACCCCCTCGTCACCTTCGGCGCCCACACGATCAGCCACCCGATGCTGGCCAAGCACGGCGAGGCCGTCGCACGCCGGGAGATCGCGGAGGGGCGGGCGCGGATCGCGGCCGAACTCGGCCGCCCGGTCACGCACCTGTCCTACCCGGTGGGCGATCCGACCTCAGCCGGCCCGCGCGATTTCACCCTCGCCCGGGACCTCGGCTTCGCCACGGCGGTCACGACCCGGCCGGGCCACCTCTTCGCCGCCCATGCGGACCACCTGCACGCGCTGCCGCGGGTCTCGGTGAACGGGCACCACCAGACGGAGGCCGCGCTCTCGGCCCTGCTCTCGGGGGTGCCGTTCCTGGCCTGGAACCGGGGCCGCCGGCTCAACGTCGCCTGAAGCCCTCAGCGCCGGCGGCGGTGTCGGCGAGAGGCGCGGCTCTCGCCGCCCGCGATGGCGAAGCTGACGCTCTGGCGGCCGTGGCGGGCATGGCGGCCGCGCCGCGTGCGATGGCCGATGGAAGCGATCGCCGCCCCCGTCGCCGCGGCGCTCGCGGCGATGCTCTGGGGGATCGCCGCCAGCGCGTTGGCGACCTCGGCCGAGGCGGCGCCGGCGGAGACGCCGCCGGCGACGTTCCTGGCGGCCGGGCCGAACAGGGCGAGGCACTGGTTGTAGGCGAGGTCGTTCTTCAGGCGCTCGCAGTCGGAGACCGAGCGGGGCGCCCCCTGCGCCTGCGCGGGACGCACCGCCAGGAGGGGGAGGGCCGACAGGATCGCGAGGCCGAGCAGAAGCGAGGGCGTGCACAGGCGTGGCATTGAGCGGGACGACGGCCTTTTAACGAATGACACGGCGCGTGTCTGGCGCCCGAGTGCGGCGAAAACCCGACGCCGGCCGCCGTTTTCTTGCCGGTCCGGAGGTTCTCCCCGGTTCCGGCACCCTCAGCCCCGATCCCCGGCGTCGTTCTTGCCCATCCAGCTGATGAGCGGCATCAGCGGGAAGATCCAGGCGATGCCCAGCAGGGCGTAGAGCACCGCCTGCACGGCCGCCGGGGTCTCGGAGATCCGGCTGTCGGCCAGCGCCATGGCCAGCGGCGCGTAGATGATGATGAAGGCCAGCATCACGATCGTGCCGATCAGCGAGCGGGTGCGGCGGCGCATCGGCCTGGTCCTCGAAGCGAACGGGTGTCTCCCAGGGGGGTAGAGCGCCGGGCGAGCGATGGCAACGGCCGGGCCCGCGACCCTTTTCGCATCCCGCCCCGGGGCTTCTTTCCAGGCTCCTGGCCGTAACCCTTCGCCTCAGAGCTCCGCCGAGCGGTTCGACAGCTCCATCCGCAATTGCCGGGCGGCCTCCTGCAGGGCGGCGTCGCGGCGGCGGCGGGGCCGGGGCACCGTCACGGGCATCTCGGCCGCCAGCCGGCCGGGGCTGCCGGCGAGCACGACGACCCGGTCGGCAAGGGTCACGGCCTCGTCGATGTCGTGGGTCACGAACAGGATGGTCTTGCCCGTCGCCGCCTGGATGCGCTGCAATTCGTCCTGAAGGCCCTCGCGGGTGAAGCTGTCGAGCGCCGAGAACGGCTCGTCCATGAGGAGCACGTCCGGGTCGACGGCCAGCGCCCGGGCGATGGCGACGCGCTGGCGCTGGCCGCCGGAGAGCTGGTGCGGCCAGCGCTGGCCGAGGTCGCCGAGGCCCACGAGGTCGAGCATCGCCTGCGCCTTGGCCAGGCGCTCGGCCTTGGACAGGCCGCTGCCCTCGAGCCCGAAGGCGACGTTGGCGACGACCCGCCGCCAGGGCAGCAGCCGCGCATCCTGGAAGACCAGGGCCATCGGCGTGCGGCAGTCGGGGCGGGCGCGGAGGCGCACGGTGCCCGAGCTCGGCTTGGCCAGGCCGATCAGCACGCGCAGGACGGTGGACTTGCCGACCCCGGATTCGCCGACGATGACGAGGAACTCGCCGCGGGCCACGTCGAGGTCGAGGTCCTCCAGGATGACGGTCCGGGTGCCGGCGCGCGCGTAGGCGAGGCTCAGGCCCGCGATGGAAATGATCGGTTCAGGCGTGATCGATTCGGGCATCTCAGGCGCGCCACCGTAGGAGCCACCCCTGGAGGGCGACGAAGGCCGTGTCGAACAGGCCGTAGAGGGCGGCCATGGTGAGCATGTAGACGACGACGATGTCGGTGGAGAGCAGGCTGGAGGCCTGCATCATCCGGGCGCCGACGCCGGGCACGCCGAAGATCTCGGCGGCCACCACCGCCATCCAGGCCTGGCCCAGCGCCGTGCGCAGGCCGACGAGGATGCCCGGTGTCGCGGCCGGGAGCAGGATCTTGGTGAGCCGGGACCAGGGCGAGCCGAAGCCGAAGGCCTGCGCCACCTCGACGAGGTCGCGGTCGACGCCGCGCACCGCCCCCTGCGTCGCGAAGAAGACGATCCAGAACACGCCGATGGCGATGATGAAGACGGCGGCCTCCGGCTGGACGCCGAACCAGATGATGGCGAACGGCACCCAGGCCAGGCCGGGAATCGGACGCAGCAGGCGCACGATCCAGGCGGTGGCGGCTTCGAACCAGCGGAACATGCCGCTGAGGAGGCCGAGGGCGATACCCGCCCCCGCGCCGACGGCGAGGCCGGTCACGTAGTGGCTCAAGCTCGACAGCACCGCCTCGCCCCAGACGCCGAGGCGCACCTCGTTCAGGAAGGCGGCCGGGATCGTACTCGGCGGCGGCAGGAAGGCCGGGTTGATCAGGCCGAGGCGCGGCATCGCTTCCCAGAACAGCAGGAAGGCGAGGAGTCCGGCCGCCGCCAGGGCGGTGGAGCGCAGGGCCATCATGGCCGGCGCCCCGGCAGGCTGCGGGCCGGACCGGAGCGGGGGCGGTGCCGCGGTAGGAGGGGTCTGGGGGTCATCGGGCTCGTGGGTTGTGAAGGCATCGCGGCGCAGCCGGCCGGAGCGGATGCGGAGGGACGGGTGAGGGCATTCAGGCCCCGCCAGCGGCGGCGTCGCGGGTCCGCGGCCTCACGACGGGGTCGGTCTCGCGGGACCGGCCGGGCGCTGGGCCGCCCTGGGCCGGGCCGGTGCAGGCGAACAGGCCGTTGGAGGCGAACAGACGGTGACGCCCCACAGGCCTCCGCAGCGCCGCGATCGCGCCGGGTGCGCCGACGCGGCCGGCGCGGCGCGCCCGCGCCAGGGCGACGTCGTCATCGTCGCGGAGGCCAGCCAAGCCCGCGACCGCGTGGTCCGCGTCGCGGAGGCGCCGTGCGAACGGGTCGCCGATGAAGCCGGCGGTGCCGGTGAGGAAGACGCGCATGGGGTCCCTGGCGGCCGTCCGAACCGGGTCGAGCCTGTCCCCGACCTACACGCAGCGCCGCGCGACCTCAAGAAAGCGGGGGGCCGCCCCCATAGGCCCGCCGCCCCGGAGGCCGTTGGGGTCCGTCATCGCTCCCGGGGGCTCCGTCGGCGATTGTCCCGGCGGGGGTTCGTCGTGCCGGAAACCCGCTTGCACCCCCCGTCATCCCGGGGCCGCGCCGCTCGGGATCCAGACACACAGGTGGTGCAGGACCATCGACGGGCGGCGACCCTGGACCCTGGATCGCACGCCGCTGCCCCTTCGGGTCCGGGCTCGCCTGCGGCGCCCCGGAATGGCGGCGCGTCCTCCCCTGCGATCACCCTGTCCACGGGGGGCCGCGTCGGACTGGATCGACCCCTGGGAACAGGGGGGG
>NZ_LMMK01000005.1:0-47225 GCF_001422795.1 Methylobacterium sp. Leaf88
TGGGCTAGATCGGAGAACCGTAAGTCCCACTCCGGTCACCGTCACACCCGCTGCGTCGGACACAGCGGGAGCCCAATGACCCATCCTTTTTCGTGGTCCGCACCGCCTTCGCCGTAGCTGTAGGCGGTTCTCCCCCCAAAGTCGTTTCCCGTCGCTGTCGGTTGGAGCGGCGAGCCGCGGACCGGGAGGCCAGGCGAACCGGACGCGCGATACATGCGAGCGACGCAGATCGATGCGTCGCGCGTCGGCGTCCGGAAGGCATTTCCCGGCGGACACGGCAACACGCGATTGTCAGGGCTGAGCAATGTCTGCAGAGCCGAGTGGAGAGAGTCTCCGATCCCGCTATCGTCAGGCTCACGCGCGTACCACCCGCGATTTTCGCCGCACATGTCGGGGCGGCCGACGGCGCGCGCAGAAATCCAGCCCCACTTCGGCGGAAACCGGGTCGACAGAGAGGGGTGTCAGTGAGGGGAAGCCGACCGGGACCTAAGGAATCTCCGAAGCGCGAACGGTCAGACTTGTTGCCGGGATCGCACGGAAACGGATGCGCTGCCGATCGGGTGGGGGGCCCCGGTCCCTTGAAACCGGAGCCAAACAGGCCTTTGGCGCGGACCTACCGTCCGAAGATGCCCTTCAGGAATTGGGCGGTGCGGTTGCGCTTCTTCTTGCGCTCGAGTTCGTTGGCGTCCTTGACCCATGCCACCTGCACGACGCGGCGCTCGCCCTCGAAGGGCTCGTGGCCGTGCCAGGAATTGTCGGCGCGCAGGAAGGCGAACATCGTGCCCATGGTGGGCGGCACCTCGACCGCGAAGGGTTCGTAGTTCTTGCCGTCGTAGAGCACCCGCAGGCGGCCGGCGGCCGGAGCGTCCCAGGCATCGTTCATGTAGATCAGCATCGTCATCACTTTCGACGGGCCGTCGGTGTGGATCGAGCCGTATTTCAGCTGGCTGCGCTTCATGATGGTGGTGAGGCGCGGGCAAGAGACTAGGTCGATGCCGAACTTCTCGCCCATGATGCGGGAGAACGCATCACTCTCAAGCTCGTCGATCAGCGCCTTGAAGCGACCCTTGAGGGCGACTTCGTCGACCGTGAGATAGCCGGGCTTGGCGATCGCGGGGAAATCCTGGCGGATCTCGTCGACGGCCTCGGGCTTGAGCACGTCATTGCCGAGAAAGAAACTGTAGGGCTCGCGCGAGACAGGGGCGGCCCGCACGGCATCAAGGTTGAGGATCGACAATCCCGTCATGGCTTCGACGTTCGTCCGTTCGGGCGCACCAGGCCCGGTTTGAGCGGGTGCACGCTGGGTTGGAGCGCCGCTGCGAGGGCGCAATCCCGGTGGATAGAGCGCCCGATTGCGGCAAGCGGACGGCAAGCCCTTTCCGCGCAACACGGAAACTGCCATGCTTGACCGTATCGAAACTGAAAAGTGGCGCCGAGTATCGTGACGAGACGCCTCGCACTCGCCTTCTGCGTCGCCCTGGCGACGCCGGCCAGTGCCCAGAGCCCCCTCTCGACGACCCAGCGCATGATCTGTGCCGATGCAATGGCTCTGGTGAAGACCCGAGGTTCCGTCGCGATCAGTTCCGGCGGAGCGCCCGAGCGCTTCGTACGGGACCGTAGCCAATGCAATCTCACCGAAATCGCCGAACTCCGCTTCGTGCCCACCCGGGACAACCCAGAATGCCCAATCGGCTATCGCTGCCGCGAGCCGGAATTCGGCGACTGGGACTGGTGAGACGGACCGGCGGTACGAGGATAGTCCGCCGCAGCGGTGCGCCACGATCTCGCCACGACCCGCCTGCAATGCCGATGCATGGGCGGTCCCCCCGGGGCACGGCGCCGGACGATGACTAGAACTGAGGGGAGACGCGCGTGGCCGTATTGAGGACAGGCCTCGGCCTGCAAGCCGCCGTCACGGCGCTCTTCGCCCTCGCGCTCCTGATTTCACCCGGCGTATCCGCACCGCTCTACGTCAGTCTCAGCGGCCTTGCCATGGCAGGCATCCTGCTCGCATCGGGGCGCCTCTCGTCATACCTAAAGGTCTTCGTCTCGGTCTACGGCGTCGGCTACCTGTTCCTGGCCGGAGCCAAGCAACTGGCCGTCATGGGTTTCCTGCCCCCGACGCTCGCCGCCCTCCTGCCGCCGAGCTTCGCCGCAACCGGGGCCGTGGTGTTCGCCGGTATCGTCTTGGCGATCTCGTACCTCGAGCCGATCCGGGCGATCACGCTGATCGCGGATCCCTATTTCGCCACCACCGACAAGCCGACACGGGAGATCGGACCCTTCCGCCTGTTCGGCAGCACGGAGGGGAAGGTTGGCCAGCGCCTCGTCGCCCTGTCGATCTTCATTACCTTCGCACAAGTCGCCCTGCAGCTGCGGCTGAACTTCTGGTTCCGCGACCTGTTCAACGCCCTCCAGGAATACAACGCCGACGCCTTCTGGTACCAGTTGGTCTGGGTGTTCACGCCGCTCGCCACCATCTGGGTCGTGGTCGGCATGTTCGACACCTTCGTGGATGCTACGCTTCACATCCGCTGGCGCACCTGGCTGACCCGCAGCTTCTACGGCCGCTGGCTGGATGCCGGGACGCATTACCGTGTCCCCTTCACCGGGGAGAGTGCGGACAACCCGGATCAACGCATCCAAAGCGACATCAATCTCTTCATCTCCCAGACCACCACGCTGTCCATCCGGCTCCTGTCTCAGGCGGCGACCCTGGTGTCCTTCATGGTCATCCTGTGGGGCCTGTCGCGCGACTTCGTGCTGCCCTTCACCGATACGGTAGTGCCGGGCTTCCTCGTCTGGCTGGTGGTCGGTTACGCGGTGGTCGGAACCTGGCTGACGCACGTCATCGGACGCCCCCTCATCGGCCTCGACTTCCGCCAGGAGAAGGTGGAGGCGGATTTCCGCTTTTCCCTGGCCCGGACCCGCATCTACGGCGAGCAGATCGCCCTCCTGCGCGGCGAGCGTGCCGAAACGGTGCGCCTGGGTAGCCTGTTCCACGCGATCGTCGACAACTACCTCGACATCATCGTCCGGCGGATCAAGCTCGGCAGCTTCACGCTGTCCTACAGCCAGATCAGCGTGGTGTTTCCCTACATCCTCGCCGCGCCATCCTACTTCCTGAAGAAGATCACCCTAGGTCAGTTCCAACAGACCGGCGATGCCTTCAGCAGCGTGCAGTCCTCGCTGTCGTTCTTCATCAATTCCTACGTCACCATCGCAGCCTACCGCGCCAACACCAACCGCCTCTCCTCGTTCCGGCAGGCGATGACCAAGGCGGAGGCGATCGGAGGGACCGGCGAAGGCCTGTTCCAAGGCAACGACACCAAGGGCGACGTCACGGCTTCGAAGCTCAGCCTCGGTCTGCCGGACGGACGGGAGATCGTGGCCGCAGACGCTTTGACCATCACAAAGGGCGGCGCCACGCTGCTCACGGGTCCCTCAGGTTCCGGCAAGTCGACCCTGTTCCGTGCCATCGCGGGCATCTGGCCCTTCGCCAAGGGCCGGATCGACCTGCCCAAGGGACAGTCGGCCCTGGTCCTGCCGCAACGACCCTACATCCCTCTGGGGACCCTGCGCGGCGCCGTCGTCTACCCGAACACCACGGACATGTTCCCGGACGAGGCGATCCGCGACGCCCTGGTGGCTGCCCAGTTGCCGGCGCTCGTCGACCGTCTCGACGAGGTCGATGCCTGGGATCAGCGCCTCTCCGGCGGCGAGCAGCAGCGGCTCGCGGTGGCCCGCGCTGTCCTTGCCAAGCCCGACTGGCTGTTTCTCGACGAATCCACCGCCGCCCTGGACGAGCCGAGCGAGGCTGCGATCTACCGGATGCTGCGGGAGCGCCTGCCCGGCACCACCATCGTCTCAATCGGCCATCGGTCGACCCTGCACGCCCTGCACGAACGCCGCCTCGACATGCAGCCTGCCAATGATGGCCGGTTCGTGCCCCGCGACGTGCCGTCGCCCGTCGCCGCCGAGTAAGGTTCAGCGCAGGAACGTCACCGCGATGGGTGCCAGGATCGCGGTGAGGAACGCGTTGAACCCAAGGGCGATGCCCGCGAAGGCGCCCGCCACCTCGTTCACCTGGAAGGCGCGTGCGGTGCCCACGCCGTGGGCGGCGAGACCGGCCGCGAAGCCGCGGGCCCGCATGTCCCGGATGCGTAGGACGTTCATCAGCGGTGTGACGAGGATGCCGCCGGTCATGCCGGTGAGCATGACGATGACGGCGGCGAGCGTCGGGTCTCCGCCCAGTGTCTGAGCGATGCCCATCGCGACGCCGGTTGTCACGGATTTCGGCGCCAGTGAAACGATGACGTCACGGGGAATACCGAAAGCTTGGCCCAACAGCAGGGCCGAGCTCAGCGCGACCACCGAACCAACAACGAGGGCTGCCAGCATCGGCGCGAGAGAGCGCAGCACCGTGGCACGATACTCATAGAGGGGAATCGCCAGTGCCACGGTGGCCGGCCCCAGCAGAAAATGCACGAACTGGGCGCCCTCGAAATAGGTGGCGTAGGGCGTCTTCGTGAGCTCCAAGACGGCAGCGGTGAGCGCGATGGCGATGAGGACTGGGTTCGCGAGCGGATGGCGGCGGGTCGCCAGAGCAATCCGGTCGGCCACCACGTAAGCGAGCAGCGTCACGGTCAGCCATAGAAGCGGCGTCCGCGAGAGATAGACCCAAACGGCGAAGTCGCCGGTCACGGCCGCGCCTTCGGCTTGGCGAGCCAGCGCGAGACTGCGACGAACGTCAAGGCCGTGGCGGCCAGAGTGGTGACTGTCGAGACCACGACCACCACCGCCAACGCGATGCCGTGGACCGCCAGAACGTCGAGGCGGCCGACGATACCGGCTCCGGCCGGCACGAACATCAGCGACAGATTGGCGAGAAGCCCCTTGCCGGTACTTTCCAGGCGGCCGTCCACCAGGGGGGGCGCCAACATTCGGGGGGCCAGGTGGGTGGCTCGATCCCGCATGACCAGGAACAGCAGCAGCAACGCCATGCCGATCAGGGGTCCGGGCACAGGCAGGTGGCTCGACCGCGCCAGCGCCTCGCCGATGAGCTGTGCCAGGAGGATCAGAGTGAGGCTGAGAATCATCGTGGCAGCGCGCTCAACTGAGCGAGACCTGCCCTTCCGCGGCACTGCGCCGGGCCTCACCGATGGCAGCCTCATCGAGGCCGAGAAGGCCGCCGAGACGCCAAACCAGGGCCTCCTCAAACTCGTGAACGCTGCCGTCCGCTCCGGCCACAGACCAGGCCATGGCAAGTAGGCGGGCCCGCCGATCCGGCCCGACCTCGTGCCCGATCATCTCGACGAGTTGTGCCATGTCGCGGGTCTGGGCGTCGAACGCGGCGGCTCGCGCAATCAGCGCCTCAGCCTCCGCCCTGGTCTCTGTGAACCGGCCCTCGACCAGACGGCCGAGGCGCTCGGTCTCTTCGGGGGCGAGAATACCGTCGGCCCGCGCCACATGCACGAGGAGCGCGATCGCTGCCAAGCGCTCATCGGCCTCCTCAGCCGCCGTGGCATGGCTTCCGAGACCGAAGGATTCGGCGGCATAGGCACGGAGTCGGGCAATCAGGGACATGGAGATCCTTGGAACGCCGCGAATCCTTTGAGGTCGACCACCGGGCCGTCAAGCAACCGGCGGCGTCGCCAGCACGATGCCCTGGCACCGTGGCCGTGCTGCATCGCTTTTCCCCGCGCATTCCACCGCCCGCAACGCCGGTCGAAGCTTGCCATTCCACGCCACGACCGATATGACCCTCCCCCGAACGGTCCCGTTGGACATCAGCGTCCGATCCGGAACCGCGCCGCAATAGCTCAGCTGGTAGAGCACCTCATTCGTAATGAGGGGGTCGGGGGTTCGAATCCCTCTTGCGGCACCACTTCCTCCTTTCGCAGCACCACAATCATGCCGGTCGGTCGATCGGCATCGCGAAGTCTCGGCTCTCAGCATGCCTCGAAAAGCGCATCGGCAAGGGAAGGCTCCTCCCGGTCACGACGCGATCGACCCGAAACCGAACCACCGCGCCGAGCGATCCTCGTCCGGAGGTCGACGGGATCGTCTGCGCGGCAGCGGGGCTGTGCTGCGGTCTGGAGGTCCGGTTGGCCCGTCTTCGCAGCACCGGAGCGTTCGCGAACGGCCGCAATTAGACCGATACCCGTGCTGACGTAGCCAATACGGCCGAGTGATCCCAGAACCTCGCGGTCGGACAGACGTCCAGCCAGTCCACCAACCGATCCAACCGCCTTGGACAAGGCACTTCGCGGGATCCCCGACGGTCAGGCATTCTGCGAAGCGGGCGTCCTCACAGGAAGCCGCCAATTCGGGCGGATGAAGTGACACGTATAGCCGTCGGGGCGGCGCTCGAGGTAATCCTGGTGCTCAGGCTCGGCCTCCCAGAAAGGCCCGACGGGAGCCAGTTCGGTGACGACCTTTCCGGGCCAGAGACCCGATGCATCGACATCGGCGATGGTCTCCGCGGCGACCCGGCGTTGAGCGTCATCGGTGTAATAGATCGCCGAGCGATAGCTCAGGCCACGATCGTTTCCCTGCCGATTCGGGGTTGTCGGATCGTGGATCTGAAAGAAAAATTCCAGAACCCGGCGAAAGCTCGTCCGCTCGGGATCGAAGATGATCTCGATCGCCTCTGCATGTGTACCGTGGTTCGGGTAGGTCGCATTCGGAACATCGCCCCCCGTATAGCCGACACGGGTCGACACGACGCCCTCCTGCCGCCGGATCAGGTCCTGCATCCCCCAGAAGCATCCTCCTGCGAGGACTGCGCGTTCATGGCTCATGGTTGCCTCTCTCCCGGATCGACGCCTAACGTCGCTGGCGAATAGATAGGGTGCCGCAGCGCCTTTTGCCGCCGTTCGATGATGTCGCGGGACACCGTCACGATGAGTTTGTGGCCTGCCGCCGCGTCGCGCGGTGCGGCGGGTAGGTGCAGTCAGGGTGTTTCGATATCCCCTACACCGATGTTCGGGGTGACCGAGACGTCCCCCCAGAGGTACGGCCGGACTGCCAGACCGGGAAGCTGTCCTGCTCGGCATTCTCCTCCGGTGCAAAGGGGGTTGGCGGCCATACCCGCTGGAGACGCAAGTGATGTCGCGGCCGGGGGTTTGAAGTCCACAGGGTACCGCGTCGGCAGCGACGCCCGCCAGATGCCTTATCGCACCGCATAAGCGTAGGCGAAGCAACGGCTTCGGCGAGCATAACAAGTGCAGCCAAAAGGAAGCAACACGCGGATCCGTAGTGCCGTCCAACCGGGTTTGCATCGTCTCCATCAAGTGGCGGCTAGCTGCAGCTTGTCGCGCGATGCCGAACCGGCATCTCACAACCGGCAAAACCGTGCCGTTCGGCACGTCGCCAGCGTTTGATCATTGGCATGTCGGATGCAAGAACGGCGTGGAAGCCCGGATCGGTTCGCGACCACAGGAAGAAACCATGCAGCGGACGAGTTCCCGCTCGGTCGGCTGATGGTCTAATCTGCCTGCAGAACCGTCGCAACGAGAGGCGACCGGGGACTGCATGACGTGCCCTTCGTAAGTATCACGCGCCTAAGAATCCGCTCGGTACGGTTCCTGCCGGGCTTTGCCGTCCACGCACTCCGCACGCAGAGACAGGCGCGGAAGGCGGCCGGGTTCCGGGCGGGATCAATCCTGGCCGACCATGCCTGGACCTTCTGGACCATGACGGTGTGGGACGACGAGGCTGCCATGCGCCGTTACATGATGGCCGGCGCGCATCGGCAGGCGATGCCGAAGCTGATCCATTGGTGTGACGAAGCTTCCTTGGTCCACTGGACGCAGCCCGGGGCCGGCCCACCATCCTGGGCCGAAGCGGATCAGCGGATGCGCGCGGACGGACGCCCGTCCCAGGTGCGGCACCCCAGTCCGCATCACGCAACTCTGGACTATCGTCCACCGCGCCTGACGCGGAGCGGGCCGATCAAACCCTCGACACCGTGAGGGACAGGCCCGAAAGCCGCCGTGGATGCAACCGCAACCGGCCACGTCGCACTGGGCGTGTTTAGGCGCACATCCGCGCGGGCGATCCGGGCGCATCACACCTGCGGTCGCCTTCGCCCCCTCGGCGGCCAGAACCAGCGGCGCAGCGGCCTCAAGGCCCTGCGCCGTTTGTGTTTCATCGGCGCCGCGGGGTGGATGGCCCGGCGGGCCGGACCGGTCGAACGTTCTGACGGCAGCGTGCTGGAGTACCCACGATGAGACTGCGCTCGGTCGTCGGATGGATCAGCGTTGGCGCGACGCTCTTGGGCGGCGCGGGGCTCGAGGCACGGGAGCGCCCCTCTCCGGAGGTGACGGGCTGGGTGTCGGCGGTCCTCGCGAAGATCGATATGGTCGAGCGGGGCCCAGCCCCCGCCGGGCGCAAGCGCGGGCGCCGAACGGTGGGGGTGCGGGTCCAGATCGCGGCCGACGGCTTCGTCAATCGGGTGGAGGTCGAGCGGAGTTCCGGCGTGCCGGATCTCGATGAACGGGCACGGAGCCGGGTCCGGGCAGCCGGGCCGTTCGGCCCACCGCCTGCGCCGCTTCTGACCCCGGCCGGCACCACGGAACTCAGCTTCCCGCTCCAGGTGCAGCGGTGAGATTACAGGCGTGCGGCGCGGTCCGGCGCCGGACCGGACAGGACCGCCGCGAGGGAGGCATCGACTTGCCCGACGGGGGCGGTTGGCACCGGATGGACGCCGATCAGCAGGGTCCGTTGCGTCCGCATGATCTTGAGGAGGCGCTCGGTCCGGCGCAATGCGTCCTGCGCGTCGGTCGGGTCCTGTTCCTCGGCGAGGAGAACGGCGATCCGGATCATCTGGTCGACCCGGCGCTCCTCGGCCGTGGCGATGATCCGCTCCAGGGCCGCCAGCCCCTCCTCCAACGCCGCTCTCATGGGACACCCTCGGAGCCTCGGTGAGCGGACAGGGTCCGGCATCGGGCCGGAGCGCGCATTCACGATTGTTGGTCGCCGAGCGATTTCGCGCCGCGGCGCAGGCCGCGGGCGGCTCACGGCGTCCCGAGATGCGGGAGCCAGAGGGCCAGGGCGAGGAGGCTCGCCAGCAGGACCGGCGGCGTGATGAGGAGGCCGACCCGCATGTACTGGCCCCAGGTGATGCGGTGGCCCTTGGCGTCGAGGACGTGCAGCCACAGCAGGGTCGCGAGACTGCCGATCGGCGTGAATTTCGGGCCGAGATCGCAGCCTATGACGTTGGCGTAGATCATCAAATCGCGGGTCAGGGGCGACAGGTCGGGGGCCTGCTGGATCGCCAGCGCCCCCACCAGGACGCTCGGCATGTTGTTCATCACGGAGGACAGCAGGGCGGCGGCGACGCCCGTGCCGAGGGTGGCGACCACCGGGCCCGCCTCGGCGAGCCGGACCAGGCCCTGGGCGAGGAGTTCGGTGAGGCCGGCATTCTTCAGGCCGTAGACCACGAGGTACATGCCGAGGCTGAACAGCACGATCTGCCAGGGGGCCCCGGCGAGGACCTTCCGCAGGGGAATCACGCCGCTGCGATTCGCGAGGGCGAGCAGAAGGAGCGCGCCGGCACCGGTGACGGCGGAGACCGGGACGCCGAACGGGGCGGTGACGAAGTAGGCGCCGAGGAGCACGGCGAGAAGCGGGAAGGCCGCCCGGAACACGCGGGCGTCGCGGATGGCGGAGGCCGGCGGGTCCAGACGGTATACCGCGTAGGTCGTGTCGAGGTCGCGCCGGTAGAACAGCCACAGCACCGCGAGGGTCGCGGCCAGGGACACGAGGTTCACCGGCACCATCACGGCGGCGTAGCGGCCGAAGGAAATGCCGAAGACATTCGCCGAAACGATGTTGACGAGATTCGAGATGACCAGCGGCAGGCTGGTCGAATCCGCGACGAACCCGCAGCCGACGATGAAGGCCATCGCGGCCGCCGGCGGGAAATCCAGCCGGAGCAAGATCGCCAGCACGATCGGGGTGAGCAGCAGGGCGGCCCCGTCATTGGCGAAGACCGCCGCGATGGCGGCGCCGAGCAGGATCACCAGGGGGAACAGCCGGCGACCGCGACCGCCGCCCCAGCGGGCGACGTGCAGGGCGGCCCATTGGAAGAAGCCCGCCGCGTCGAGGAGGAGGGAGATCACGATCAGTGCCACGAAGGTGAAGGTGGCGTCCCAGACGATGTGCCAGACCACCGGGATGTCACCGGGCTGGATCACGCCGGTGGCCAGGGCGACGGCGGCCCCCGCGAGGGCGCTCCATCCGATCCCGAGCCCTCGCGGCTGGACGATGACGAGGACCAGGGTGACGACGAAGATGGCGAGGGCGAGCATCGGCGTTTCTTGTTGGTGTCGCGACGAAATCTTGCGAGTTCTTTCACCCGGGCAAGTTCTTTCACCGGGGCGAGGTCTTGCTCCCCGGCGAGGTCTTGCTCCCGGGCGGGATCAGAGGCTCGTGGCCGGCCGCCCCTGGGCATCGACGACGGGGGCACCATCCTCCTTGGCGAAGGCCCCCTGCTGCGGCGGAAGCAGGGCGAGCACGGTCTCGGAGGGTCGGCACAGGGCGACGCCCAGGGGGCTCACCACCAGGGGCCGGTTGAGGAGGATCGGGTGCGCCGCGATGGCGTCGAGGAGTTGGTCGTCGCTGAGGGCCGGGTCGTCGAGGCCGAGTTCGGCATGGGGCGTCCCCTTCTCGCGCAGGAGATCGCGGAGGGTGAGGCCCGCCCGCTCCGCGAGGCGGCGCAGCAGCGCGCCGGTCGGGGGCGATTTGAGGTACTCGACGACGTGCGGCTCGACGCCGGCGTTGCGGATGAGGCCGAGGGTGTTGCGGGACGTGCCGCAGGCCGGGTTGTGATAGATGACGACGTCCATCAGGCGGGCTCCGGGCAGCAGGTCGAGAGGGCGGCGACGGCGGGGGCGCAGACCTCGGGGCGGCCCTGACAGCAATCGCGCATCAGAAACTGGATCAGCGCCGACAGGTCCGGGTAGGCGGCGCGGTAGCGGATCGAGCGGCCTTCGCGCTGCGCGGTGACGAGGCCGGCGCGGCTCAGTTCCTTGAGGTGGAACGATAGGTTGGTTGCAGAGACCCCGACCGCCTCCGCGAGCAGCCCCGCCGCCAGGCCGTCCGGCCCGGCGGTGACGAGGCGGCGCACGATGCGCAGGCGGTGCTCCTGGCCGAGGGCCGCGAAGGCGGCGACGGCTTGCCCCTCGTCCATCATGATGTCAATGTTTCAAACATCATTGAAACGTAGAGGATGCCGAGCCCTTGGACAAGACCGATCCGAACACGACCGATGGGGACGAGACCGATCGCGCCGGGCCCCCGCGGCCCTTCGCCGATGGCCTGCCGGCCTTGAGCGCGGCGCATTTCGCGGTCCCGACCTCCGCCGACCTCGGGATCCGCCAAGCCTTCACCCACGCGCCGCGCTTCCTCATCCTCTACGGGTCCCTGCGGGAGCGCTCGTTCAGCCGGTTCCTGGCCTACGAGGCGGCGCGCCTCCTGGAGGCCATGGGCGGCGAGGTGCGGATCTACCACGCGCACGGCCTGCCGCTGCCGGACGACGCGACCGCCGACCATCCCAAGGTGCAGGAACTGCGCGCCCTCTCGGTCTGGTCCGAGGGCCAGGTCTGGGTCAGCCCCGAGCGCCACGGGGCCATGACCGGCGTGATGAAGGCCCAGGTCGACTGGCTGCCCCTGTCGGAGGGATCGGTGCGCCCGACCCAGGGGCGGACCCTGGCGGTGATGCAGGTGTCCGGCGGCTCGCAATCCTTCAACGCGGTCAACGGCCTGCGCGTCCTGGGGCGCTGGATGCGGATGATCACCATCCCGAACCAGTCCTCGGTGCCGATGGCCTACCGGGAGTTCGACGCCGCCGGCCGGATGAATCCGGGGCCGCTCTACGACCGGGTGGTCGATGTCTGCGAAGAACTCGTGAAGTTCACGCTCCTCACCCGCGAGCGGGCCGATTACCTCGTCGACCGCTACTCGGAGCGCAAGGAGCGGGAGCCGGAGCGGCTCCGGGCGGTGGCGGCGGATATCGGCTTCACGAAGCGGCCCGCCTGAGGCCCCGTGGCGAAGCGCCCGCGGGGTCGAACCAGGGCGGCGCTTGGCCGTTGTGGCACGAAGGGTCCAAGGCGGAAAGGCGACATGGCAGAGCCATCGGAGATCACGGCGCAGGCGATCGCGGCGCACATGGAGGTGCGATCGTCGGACGGACTGCATGTCGGGACGGTCGACCACATGGAGGGCGATACCCTCATCAAGCTGACGCGGTCCGATCCGGCGGCCCATGGCCGCCACCACCTGCTGCCGCTGTCCTGGGTCGAGCGGGTTGACGAGCAGGTCCACCTCACCGCCACGGCGGCCGATGTCCGGGGCTACTGGGAAGATGCCGGCTGAGCGCCCTCCCGCCGGGCGACCTTTCGCCCGGTCGCCGGCCGCACCATCGACCCTAGCTCCCCGGTGAGCGCGGCAGAACCGCCCCCCCACGATCAGGACGCCCTCGGACATCATGGAACGGCCCAGCGTCATCGTCGGCATCCACGGCTTGGCCAACAAGCCGCCGGTCGATGAGAAGACGCGCTGGTGGCGGGACGCCATCGCCGAGGGCCTGGCGCGCAACGAGGGCGTCGACGGCGCCGCGTTCACCTTCGCCTTCGTCTACTGGGCCGACCTGCGCTACGAGACGCCGCTGGCCAGCGACGACCTCGCCGAGCCCTACCGCCCCCAGGCGACCTCCGACCCCCTCCCCGCCGAGGAGGATGCACCGAGGCTGACGGGTCAGGACGTGCTGGCCACCCTGTATGCCGGGATCGACCGCATCGAGGGGCTGACGGGGGTCACCCTCGTCGACGACGTCATCCTGGAGCACCGCTTCGACGATCTCTGGCACTACCACGGCGAACGCGCCTTCGCGGCGGAGGTCCGGACCCGCCTGAGCGAGCGCCTCGCCGCATTTCGCGACCACCGCATCCTGCTGGTCGCCCATTCCATGGGCTCGGTGATCGCCTACGACGTCCTGCGGCAGCTGGAGCGCGACGCGCCGGACCTGCGCGTCGACCACCTGATCACGGTCGGCTCGCCCCTCGGTCTCGCGAAGGTGAAGATGAAGATCGCGAGCGAATTCGGCGCCACCCGGGTGCCGAACAACCTGAAGCATTGGACCAACCTCGCCGACGGCAACGACATCGCCACCGTCACCGGCACCCTGGCGGAGGATTACGCTCCCAGCGACACCGGGGTCGCCATCGCCGATCACCGGGTGGTGAACGATTACCGGCGGCCCACGGGCGAGGCGAACCACCACAAATCCTACGGCTACCTGCGCACGCCGGAGTTTTCGCGGATCGCGAGCGGGTTTCTGGAGACCGGGGCGGTCGGACGGCGTCGGTGACCGGCCGCCCCTGCGAGACGCAAAGGCGCTCCCTCTCCCAGAAGGAGACGAGACCCGCACAGGACGCCGGACGGGGGTTGGGAGGTCTTGCGACCACCGAAGGGAACCGGTCGTCCGGTCACGGCACTCCGCCCACGAAAAAGGGGACGCCGCGTGGCGTCCCCCAATCCGTCGGTTCTTGGCTGGCACTCAGCGCTGGCCGGCGTGGTCGCCGTCGCGCAGAGCGCCGGTCGGCTCCTGCACGTGGGCCTCGAGGAACCAGAGCTGCTTGTCGACGCCGCGCGACACCTCGGTGAGGAGGTCGGCGGTGCCGGCGTCACCGGCCTCGTCGGTGTCGTCGATGTTCTGACGCACCGCGTTGGCGTAGACGCCGTAGCGGTCGATCAGTGCGGCCAGGTGGTCGGCGATCGCGTAGGCGTCGAGGGGGTAGGCCTTCAGCTGCGAGGCCGATGCGACCGCCTGGGCGGTGCCGCGGGCGGTGCCGCCGAGCTGGGTGATGCGCTCCGCGACCTTGTCGTTGTAGTCGTCGAGCTCGGTCCGGAATCCGTCGAGCATCTCGTGGATGCCGATGAACTGCGGTCCCTTCAGGTTCCAGTGCGCCTGCTTCACGTCGAGGGCGAGGTCGATCCCGTCCGACAGGCGCGCGTTGAGCACCTCGATCGAAACCTTCTTCGCGTTGGACTTCGTACCGTTCTGGGTCTCGTGGAGACGCTGGTTTCCGGCTTGGGTCTTGGAATCGGCCATTCGGTTCGTCCTTCAAGTCTCATGGAAGGCGCGTCGCTCATCCCGCAGCCTGCGCGGTCGCGACGCCGAGCCTCCGATGTCGGCGGAACATGATCTCGGGCAGGCGGGATGCGCCGCCCGTGCGATCAGTCTGCCCCATCAACGACAGGCCCCGGCCCATGTTCCTGGCCCTGTGGTCGCGCATCCCTGATCTGCGGGGATCACACCCCGCGGCATGCGATTCCCGCATGGGCCGGCCGATCCGATCCGGCCCGAATCCCGCACGACCGGGCCGGCGCGGCACGGGCGGGCGGGCGATCGTCAACCATAAATTGGCTTTCGCGCCACCGGCGCGAACGGCCACGCTGAAACGGCGTTGGCCCCGGAGAGGCCGGACTGACAGTCCAAGGCGCTCCCCTGATCTTGAACGACGACTCTTTGTCGCTGGCCCGACCGCGAAACGACTCGCCGAGGGGCCCACAATTCGGGGCGATGCATGGTGGTCGACGGGTTCTGCCGCAACGCAATCAAACTTGGTAAGATCTTGGTGAACGGCAGTTTACAATGCTTGTCGTTCCGCGGTGTGAAATCTTAAAGGACACGCTGTTATTCTTGCAAAACACCGACGATCACGTCACGATCGTCTCGCTCTTCGCCGGCAGCCCCGCTGCCATTCTCCGTGGCTTGGCATCCTGCGATGATGGAACCAGAAGTCGCACAGCGTCGCCCGACCACAGCGCTTCCGGACCGGCGGGATACGCCCGCGGGCCCCGTCACGGCCGCGCCCCTGCGCATCCTCGTGGTTCACAACCGCTATCAGGTGCGCGGTGGCGAGGATTCGGTGGTGGCCCAGGAGGTGGCGAGCCTGCGCCGCGCCGGGCAGGTCGTGGAGACCCTGTTCTTCGACAATGCCGCGATCCGGACGGGCTGGGACCGGCTGCGCACCGCCTACGAAGCGCCGCACGCCCCGCGCGGGATCGCCGCCGTGGTGGAGGCCGTCCGCGCCTTCCGCCCCGACGTGGTGCACGCGCACAACGTCTTCCCGCAGGTGTCGCCGGGCATGCACGCCGCGGTCCGGGCCGAGGGGGTCGCCACCGTCCAGACCCTGCACAACTTCCGCGTGACCTGCGCCAACGGCATCCTCATGCGCGAGTCCCGCCCCTGCGAGGATTGCGTGACCGGCTCGCCCTACCAAGCGGTGCGTCACGCCTGCTATCGCGGGTCCCGCCTGGGGTCCCTGGCCGTGGCGCGGATGATCGACGTGCACCGGCGCGCCGGCACCTGGGAACGGGACGTCGACCGCTTCATCGCGCTGACGCCCTTCGCCCGTACCCGGTTCCTCGCCGCCGGGCTGCCGGAGAGCCGCATCCGCATCAAGCCCAACGGTTTGGCCGATCCGGGCCTCGACGCGCGCGGCCCCCGGGCCGGCATCCTGTTCGTCGGACGGCTCGTGCCCGAGAAGGGCGTCGGCACCCTGAGGGCGGCCGCGCGCCTGACCCGGGCCCCGATCACCGTCATCGGCGAAGGGCCCGAGGCGGACGCCCTCGCCCGCGAGCCCGGCCTGACCCTGCTCGGCCCGCAGGACCCCACGGCCGTGCAGGCCGCGATGGCGCGGGCGGCCGCCCTGGTGGTGCCCTCGCACTGGTACGAGGGCCTGCCGATGGTGATCGCCGAGGCGTTCAGCCTCGGCACCCCGGTGGTCGCCGCGCGCATCGGCGCCCTCGCCGACCTCGTGACGGAGGGCCGCACCGGCCTCCTCGTCCCGCCCCGCGATCCCGACGCCCTCGCCCAGGCTCTAGACCGGATCGTCGACGACCCGGACGCCGCGCGGGCGATGGGGCGCCACGCCCGCCTCGCCTACGAGCGCGACTGGACCGAGGACGCCGTCACCGCGCGCGCCCTCGCGATCTACCGCGAAGCCATCGCCACCCGTTCCGCCGCCATGCCCCGGGCTGCCGCATGACGCGCCCTTTGACTTCGCGCCCCCTGACTTCGCGCCCTCTCACACCGGACCATGACATGCCCGTGCGCGCCTGGGGCCACGACCCGGACGTCCCCCACTTCCTCCTCGGCGGCGTTCCGATCTCAATTACCGACATGGCCGGCCTGGTCGCCGCGCTCCGGCGCCGCCTGAGCCGGCAGGCTCCGGCGCCCGGGACCTTCGTGGTCTTCCGCGACGCCCACGGCATCGTGCGGGCGCAGGACGAGCCGGAGGTGCGCGCCGCCCACGACGCCGCCCTGCTGGTCTGCGCCGACGGGCGGCCCCTCGCCTGGGTCGGGCGCCTGCGCGGCCACACGGCCATCGCGCAGGTGCCGGGCATCGAATCCGTCGAGGCGGTGTGCCGCGCGGGACTCGAGGCGGGTTGGCGCCACTACTTCCTCGGCGGCGGGCCAGGGGTCGCCGAGAAGCTCGCTGCCGAGATGGCCCGGCGCGCGCCGGGTCTCGCCGTGGCGGGGGCCGAGACCCTGCCCTACCGGCCGCTCACGGAGCCCGAGGCCCAGGACCTCTACGCGCGCCTGCGCGCCAACGGCACCCAGATCCTCTGGATCGGCCTGAGCACGCCCAAGCAGGAGCTCTTCATGCAGGCGCACACGCCCGCCCTGCCCGGCGTCATCGCCATGGGGGTCGGGGCCGCCTTCGACGTGAACATCGGCACGATCCCGCGCGCGCCCCGGCTGATGACCTGGTGCGGCCTCGAATGGCTCTACCGGCTGATCCAGGAGCCCCGGCGCCTGCGCGCCCGCTACGCCCAGGTGGTGCCGCGCTTCCTCGCCATCGTGGCCCTCGACCGGGCCCGCTGCGCCAAGCGCGCCCCGCGCCCGGGCGGGGTCCGGCCGGTCTGAGACCGGGCGCCCCTCAGCCGAGTGCGGGGGCCAAAGCCGCGCGATAGGCCCCCGTCGCGGCCTTGAGGGAGAACCGCGCCAGGGCCGGGACGGCCCGGGTGCGATAGGTCGCGCGCCGGGCGGGATCGTCGAGGAGCGCCAGGGCCGCCTCGGCCCAGCCCGCCACCGTCAGGGGGCGGACCTCGCCGCAATCCCAGGCTGCCACGAGCTCGCGCGCCGCGCCCGAATGCGGCGAGGCCAGCACCGCCGCGCCGCTCTGCAGGGCCTCCTGCAGCACGATGCCCCAGACGTCGCCGCGGCTCGGGAACAGGAAGAGGCGCGCCGAGGCGTAGACGGCCCCGAGGTCGGCCTGCTGCACGAAGCCGTCGAACTGGGCCGCGATCCCGGCCGCCGCCAGCCGCGACTCCATCTCCGCCCGCAGGGGGCCGTCGCCCGCGACCCGGACCCGCAGGGTCCGGCCCCGGGCCTGGCAGGCGAGGACGACGTCGGTGAAGAAGCGCGCGCCCTTCACGTCCTCGTTCAGGATGCCGCAGAACAGGAGGTCGTAGGGGCGCTCCGTCTCCGGCGTCGTGGCGGCCGGGCCGGGCTCCCAGGCGGGGAAGAGCGGCGCCAGGGCGAGGCGGTCGGCGGGGAGGCCGTAGCCTTCGAGGAGCGCGAGGCTGCCGGCGCTCGCTCCGAGGCCGAAGCGCGCCCCCGGCACCAGCAGGCGCCGCATCGCCCGGTGCGGCCGCGAGCGCCGGCCCGGATCGGTCTCCGGCACCCCGTCGGTGCGCAGGCCGTAAGGCACCCCGAGCCACCGCGCCGCGGCGGCGGCCATCAGCATGGTGGGGGCGAAGTCGTTGACGACGACGAGGCTGGGCCGCAGGGCCGCGAGACGCGGCACGATGGCGGGGTTGATGTAGAGGTTGCTCACGGCGCTGCGGTACCAGCGCAGCCCCGGCACCACGGCGAAGCGATAGGCCTCGGGCTCGGGCATCTCCCAGTGCCGGGCCGCCTCCCGGGCGCTGCAGGCGAGGACGTGGAGCGGCCGGTCCAGGGTCGCTCCCAGGAACTCGTAGAGGCGGTGCATGTAGGGCGCGCGGGCGCCGATCACGATGACGACGGGTCCGTCGCGGCGCCCGGATGCGCGGCGGCTCATCGCGTGGATCATCGGGCGGCGCGCGTCGGCCCGCCCACGAGGGCATCGATCTGGTAGAGCCCCCAGGCGGGCTCGAGGACGTGGCGGGGCATCAGCAGCAGATCCTCCGGGCCCCGGGCCACGCCCCGGCGGGTGGTGTGGAAGCTGTGGTAGCCGGCGTCGCGGGCAAGGGCCGGGTCGCGGCCCGGGTCGAAGTCGGTGCCGGCCACGCCCCAGGGGCAGGCGAAGTGCCGGACCGGACGGCCGGTCATCGCCTCCAAGTCCCGGCGCGACCGACCCAGTTCCCCGGCGACCTCCGTCGCCGCGAGACGCCCGAGGTTGCGGTGGCTCGCCGAATGCGACCCGACGTCGAGCCCGGCGGCGAGCCAGTCGGCCACGGCGGCGCGGTCCATGTAGCCGGCCCGGTCCCCGCCGGGGGGCGCGTCGACCCAGTCGCTGACCAGGAACACAATCGCGGGGATTGACAGCGCCCGCAGCACGGGGAGCGCCACCCCGTGGGTGTCGGCGTAGCCGTCGTCGAAGCTGACGAGGAAGTGGCGGCCCTGCCCGGCCGTGCCGTTCGCGACGAGGTCGGCGGCCCGGTCCGCCGTGACGAACGTGCCGTGGCGGCCGAGGAAGCGCATCTGCCGGGCGAAGCCCGCCTGCTCGCCCGGCGCGACATGATGGTAGCACAGGGTGTAGAGACCCGCCGGCGCCGCCGCCATCGACCGGGACAGCGCCCGCACCCGCAGGGCCGCCTCGCGCAGGACGGGCGTGTCGCGGATGAAGTGTTCGAGCGTCCTCGGCATCCCGGGACGTTAGCAGCTTCGCGGCCGGGCGGCACGGACGGGACACCGATCCCCGGCAGCATTCGCCAACAGCGTTAAATTAAGGATCTTCGCAGTCTGGGCGGGAGATCTCCGGTCGGCAGGAAGGGATGACAAGCGTTTCGCCGTAGGAAGGCCCGTCCCCGCGAGGGATGCGTCGAGGACACGAGGCATGAAGCTCCAATGAGCGCGGCACTGAGCATCCGTCCCTGCCTGGATCCGGCCGTCTGGGACGAAGCGATCTGGGCTCTGCCGAACGGCAACGTCTTCGCCTCGTGGATGTGGGGCGCGTACAAGTCTCAGGTCGGCTGGGCCGTGACGCGTCTCATCGTGCGCGACGCCAGCGAGGCGCCGGTGGGGCTGATCCAGGTTCAGGTGAAGCGCCGGGGCTTCGTGCGGTTCGTCCTGCTCCAGGGCTGCCCGCTCCTCACCGAGAAGGGCGAGAAGCACGCCGAGGCGGTGGTCGCCCTCCTGCTGGAGCACCTCGCCCTCGGGCGCCTCGATCTCCTGGCGGTGAGCTTCGAGCACTTCCAGTCCGACGCCATCCTCCTCGCCCTGCTGGGCCACGGCTTCGTGCCGGCGCAGTCGGCCAAGTACTTCACCCTGGAACTCGACCTCACGGGGGGCACCGCGCCGCTCCTGCAGGCGATGGACCAGCGCTGGCGCAAGGCCCTGCGCAAGGCCGAGCGCAACCCGGATCTCACCACCCGCTTCCTCACCGACCTCGACGAGCGCCTCGCGGCCTTCGACGCGTTCTGGACGATGTACGGCGCGCTGCAGGCCCAGAAGGGATTCCGCGACAGCCTCGACGGACCGCTCTTCCGCGACCTCGTCGCGCGCGATCCCCATCACCGCATCCTGGAGGTGCGGGAGAAGGGCGAGCGGGTGCTGGTGCGGATCGCCCACGTCTCGGGTCGGCGCTTCACCGATTTCTACACGGCCTCGAACGACCGGGCCCGGGCCTGCGCCGCGCCCACCCTGGCGGTCTGGCGCTTCGTCGAGCAGGCCCATGCGGAGGGCCGCGAGACCTTCGACTTCGGCGGCATCGACCCGGCGGGCAACCGCGGCGTGTTCGAGTTCAAGCACGGCCTGAGCAAGCGGCCGGCCCTGAGCGGCCCGCGCTGGATCTATGGCCGCACCCCCCGCCTGCGGGATGCGGCGGCGGCGTTCCTGTCCTATCGCTGAGCGAGGCATCCCCCGGAGGTCGATGGTCCCGCAAGCTCCCGTGATCCAGCCCCTCGGCGACGAGGCCGGGCTCGTCGCCCGCGCGCGGCGCTTCGCCCGGCGTCCGGCCCTGGCCTCCCTGCTCGACCAGGCCGTCGTCAGCGGCTTCGGCTTCGTCAGCGGCATCGTCACCGCACGCCTCGTCGGCATCGAGGAATTCGGCCTCTTCGTCCTGATCCTGATCGTCACCGCCTTCGCGCAGGGGCTGCACAACGCCCTGGTGACCGCCCCGATGATGACGCTCGCGGCGCAGGGGCGCCGGTCGGCCCCGACCTACGACGCCACCGTCCTGGCCGCGGCCCTCCTGGCCGCCCTCGTCGCCGCCGCCGGGGTGGCCCTCGCCCTCGTGGGCATCTTCGCCCTGCGCCACCACGCTGTGGAGTGGGGCGTGGTCCTCGCCGGTGCCGGGCTCGCGCTGGCGCAGAACCTCCAGCTCACCGTCCGCCGGACGCTGTTCGCCCGGGGGCGCGGCCTCGTCGCCGTGGCGATGGACACCGCCCGCGCCGTCGCCTTCCCCCTGGTGCTCGGGGCGGCCTGGTGGGCGGGCCTGCCCCTCGACGCCGCCCTCGCCACCGCGGCCCTGGCGGGGACCGCCCTCGTCACCGCCGCCCCCCTCGCCTACGGGATCTGGCGCGCCCCCCGGCGCGCCCTGCGCCTCGGGCCGGTGGCGCGCCGGCACTGGGGCATCGGCCGCTGGATGTTCCCCCTGGTCTTCGTCACCTTCGGGCAGGAGCAGATGGCCTGGATCCTCGCCGGGATCATGCTCGGCGACGAGGCGATCGGCGGCCTGCGCGCGGCGCAGTACCTCGTGGGCTTCGTCATCATTTTGCTCACCGCCACGGAGAACATCCTGCCCACGGCGGCGGCGCGGGCCTACGAGACCGGCGGCGAGGGAGCCCTGCGCGCCTATCTCGAGAAGGCGACGCTGACCCTCGGCCCGGTCGTCGCCCTGCTCCTCCTCGCCATCGCGCTTCCGGCGGGGACCTGGCTCACCCTCGTCTTCGGACCGGCCTTCGCGGACTACGCCGCCAGCGTGCGGATCCTGGCGCTGGCGGTCGCCTGCATCTTCCTGCGCGATATGGTGACCCAGTATTTCCGGGCGATCCAGGAGACCGGCCCGGTCTTCCGCGCCTTCGTCGTCAGCCTGATCGTCTCCCTGGCGATCATGGTGCCGCTCATCGCCTATGACGGCATCACCGGCGCGGCCCTCGTCATCACGATCGGACACGCGGTGTCGGCGACCCACCTGATCCTGACCCTGCGCCGACGCTCGGCCCGGGGCGGCTGAGCCCCCGGCCGGACCCGTCGGAGACCCGCATCCGTCGGCGTCAGGCCGCCAGGGTCTTCATCCAGGAGAACAGGGGCGGCTGGGCCTCGCGGCCCATGCCGGACAAGGCCTCGCCCAGGCCCGTCTCCCGCGGCAGGACGCCGAAGCGCCGGCTGAAGGCGCGGCTGAACGCGCTCTGGCTGGAGAACCCGGTGGCGTAGGCCACGGACGAGACGCGCGGCGTCCCGCCGGGGGCGGTGAGCAGGCGCATGGCGCGCAACAGGCGCCGCTCGCGGATGTAGGCGGCGACCCCGCCCTCGGCCTCGAACAGGCGGTAGAGCTTCGAGCGGGAGAGGCCGAACCGGGCGAGGATCGCCTGGGCATCCAGGGCCTCCGAGCCCAATTCCGCCTCGATGAAGCGCCGGATCGCGATGCCGGTGAGCTGGTCCGCGGCACGGGCGGCGCCCTCCTCCGGCTGGAAGCAGGCGCTGCACAGGTGCGCGGCCGAACGGGCGAGGTGGTGGGCCTCGTGGGCGCTCAAACCCCCGGCACAGGCGGCGAGCCCGGACAGGAAGGTGTGGAACAGCCGGCGCACCGGCGTGCCGCCGTAATCGAGGGACTGGCCGTGCAGGCCCTCGATCGTCGCGCCGTGCTCGGCCAGGAGCGCGCGGGGCAGCATGATGTTGGTGGCGCAGACGGCCTCCGCCTCGGTCACCACCGGCTGGGCCATGTCGAAGACGACCAGCTGCCACGGCTTCACCGCGGCGGCCCGGCGCCCATTCGCCACCCTGCTCTGCCCGACCGTGTAGAACTGCAGGAGGATGTGGTCGATGCCCTGCTGCGCGATCATGCGGGCGTTGCGCTCCAGGCGCTGGACCGGCGCCGAGACGCTGCCGAGCAGCACGGACCCGAAATGGTAGGTCGTCAGGCCGAAGCCCGCCGACAGGTCGGCATCGCGGGCGACCGTCACCGCGTAGATCGACGCCAGATGCTCCTCCCAGGCGCGCGCCCACCGGTCCGGATCGGCGGGAAAGCGGAACCGGTCGCACGGGATCGCGGCGGCCTGATCGTCGGACGCGGGATTTTCGGATGCGGGATCTCCCGGAGCGGAATTCTCGGACATCGCATCTCGTTCGAGGGTCGGCGCCGCGTCGAGGGCCGTCGTGGACTGGGGACGCCCGCCGGACTCGCCCAGCCCCGGCCTATGTTGTGTCCGTACTTTCAAAGGGCAGGCTTAGACAAGCACAAGTTCGTCGAGAGGCCCGGCTCGTCGCGTCGCCATTGGAGGACATGGCCTCTTTGCTAGGATTCGCCGGCCGGCCGGGCCCTCCGTGTCGAGGTCGATGCCGGGCAAGCGGGCCGGGGCCGGTCGTCCACAAGCTTTTCCCCGCCTGTGTCTTCTGCGACCGAGAGTCGTCGAGACCGTTCGGCCGGCATTTACGATATTGTCGAAGTCCGGTCGCGTTTCGGGAGCAATTCACATCGATGAAACGCTTCACACCGGAAGTGTCGTCAGCGTCGGACCCGCAGGCCACCAGGGAGGAACACGCGTGCTGAACCTGTTTCTCGTCCTGGCGATCCCCGCCTGGTTCACGATGCTCTATCCCGTGGTCCGGCGCAGGCTCGCGGCGGCGGTTCGCCCGCTGGATGCCCGGCTCGTGCTGCCGATGGTCCTGGTCTGCACCTTCGCGTTCATGCCCCTGGTCTTCACGGTGCCGCGGGAAGACGGAAACGCGGTGCTGGAGGAAGGACTGAGCGCCTCCAACATCATCACCCTGGTGCTCACCGGACTGACCGGCCTCTACCTGTTCGGAAAGATCGCCCTCGACCGGCGGGTGGCGCTGCTGCCCTTCGCGATGCCCTACCTGCCCTTCACCCTGATGATCGGCGTGAACACGCTGAGCGCCGCCTGGTCGATCGTGCCGCCCTACACCCTCTATCGCAGCGCCGAACTGTTCATCTTCTATCACGCCTCGATCGTGATCTTCGACCGGACCGACATCGAGCGGCGCTTTGCCGACCTCCTGGCGATCATCACCGTGGCCTGGCTCGTCGCCGTGCTGCCGATCATCCTGGACAGCCTGGCGCACGGCATCGTGTTCTCGGCCGCCAAGAACAACATGATGCCCTTCGTCTGCGCGATGCTGGGCTTCCTGGTGATCTTCCGGCCGCCCGAGCGCCGGCGCCGGACCTACCTCGCCCTCGCCCTCGCGGGCTTCGTCATCGCGGGCTCGGCGGCCAGCACCGGCGCCCTCGTCGCGGTGGGCCCGGCCCTGCTGATGTCCTCGCGCCACGCCGTCCTGCGCCGCCTCGGCATCGCGGGCGCCCTCCTGGCCATCGTGGGCTTCGTCCTGCTGATGCTCGACCTCGCGGCCTTCCCGGCGCTCCTCGACCTCCTGGCCACGATCCTCCAGAAGCCCGCCATCGAGCTCGCCAACGGCACCGGGCGCTCGACCTTCTGGCCGACCTTCATCGCGGCGACCCAGGACCGGCTGGCCGGATCGGGCTTCTCGGCGGGCGACCGCTTCATCCAGCTCCTGATCCCCACCACCGCCCTGGCCGAGACCCTGGGGCGGGAGGACGTCTTCATCACCAGCTCGCACAACATGTTCCTCAGCGCCTGGGCCGGCACCGGGCTGATCGGCCTCGGCTTCGCCCTCGTGGTCCTGCTCACCACCTTGTCCTGGGGCATGAAGCTCGACCTCGGCGGGCGCCGCTTCGTGGCCGCCTCCGTGCTGATGCTGGTGCTCAACGGCATGACGACGCCGGGGATCTTCCAGGACTGGAACGTCAACGTCCTGGCGCTCGCGGGCCTGCTCGCCTTCATCCGCGTCCAGCTGCCGCCTGACGGGCGCGTGCCGGCCTATCCCCGCGCCCCGGCGCCCGCGCCGGTTGCGCGCCCGCCCGCCCCCGAGGCCGGCCTCCCGAGCACGTGGCGCATTTCATGAAACGCGCCCTCCACCCGGCGGCCTTCGGCGCGCGACGTGCCGAAATCAGCCGGATCGACCGACCGGGACGGGACTCGGCGGACCGCGGTGTCCCAGGGCGGGACACGGGCGGCCCCGGGCCCCAGCCCTCGCCGATTGCGTAACGGAAAGCGTCCATGGCTGTCATCGAACGCGCCCCCCCGGCGATCCTGCAGCACCTCGGTGCCGGCACCGAGCCGTCGCGCGAGTCGCTGCCCTGGTTCCTGGACATGAGCGAGGTCGGCCGCATCCTGCGCCGGCGCTGGCCGACCGTGATCCTGCCGATCCTCGTCCTCCTGGGCCTGGCGGCGGGCTACCTCTCCCTGCCCGCCCAGTACGCCGCGACGGTCCAGCTCCTCATCGACCCGCGCGGCCTCGCCGTGCTGAAGGACGAGGCCAACCCGCAGGGCCAGGCCAACGAATCCACCCTGCTCCTCGTGGACAGCCAGCTCCGGGTGCTGCAGTCGGACGACGTCCTGCGCAAGGTCGTGGCCATGCAGCACCTCGCCACCGACCCGGACTTCGTGGAGCCCGGCGCCCTCGACCGCTTCCGCGCCTGGGTGGGGCAGTTGCTCGGGCGCCCCGCCGAGCCCGAGGCCGACCCCGCCCTGACCGCCCTGCGGGCCCTGCGCGACCGGATGTCGGCCCGGCGCCTGGAGCGCAGCTTCGCGGTCGACGTCTCGGTCTCGTCCAACGACCGCGAGAAATCCGCCCGCCTCGCCCAGAGCATCGCCGAGACCTACCTCGCCACCGAGATCGGCACCCGCTCCGAGGCGATCCGCCGGGCGCGGGAGGGGCTGAACAGCCGCCTCGGCGAATTGCGCGACGGCGTCCAGCAGGCCGAGACCGCGGCCCAGGCCTTCCGCACGAAGAACAACCTCGTGGGCACGCGCACCCAGCTCGTCAGCGAGCAGCAGCTCGGCCAGCTCAGCGACCAGCTCGGCGCCGCCCGTGCCAAGGCCGCCGAGCAGCAGGCGAAGCTGCGCCAGATCGAGGGCGCCGCCGGCGGTGACCCGGCCAAGCTCGACTCGATCCAGGAGGTGCTGCAGTCGCAGACCATCGGGCAGCTGCGGAGCCAGCTCGCCCAGGCCGAGCGCCAGCGCGCCGACGCGGCCCTCAGCCTCGGCGAGCGTCACCCGGCGATGAACGCCTCCGACGTGCAGGTGCGCAGCGCCCGCAACCAGATCGACGCCGAGGTGAAGCGCATCGGCGCGGCCATCCGCAACGAGTACCGCGCCAGCCTCGCCAACGTCACCGAGCTCTCGCAGGCCCTGGAGAAGCGCAAGGCCGAGGCCCTGAAGGTCGGCGACAGCTTCGTGAAGCTGCGCGAGCTGGAGCGCCAGGTCGAGGCCCGGCGCGGGGTCTACGAGGCCTTCCTGGTGCGCACCCGCGAATTGCAGGAGCAGCAGCAGCTCGACACCTCCACCTCGCGCATCATCTCGCCGGCCCTGCCGCCGACCCGGCGCCAGGGGCCGACCGCCGCCCTCGTCCTCGCGGCCGCCCTCGTGGCGGGCCTCGGCCTCGGGATCGGCGGCAGCCTGATGGCCGAGCAGTTCAGCGGGCGCATCCGGTCGCGTACCCGCCTCGAAGCCCGGACCCAGCGCCTCGTCCTCGGGCTCCTGCCGACCCTGCCGCGCGGGGCCCGCAACGGGACGGACCGCCTGGGCAGCGGGCCCTACGAGGTCGCCATCACCCGCCTGCGCAACCGCCTGCGGCGCGACCTGCCGGCCAAGCGCCCGCACGTGATCGTGGTCACCTCCGCCGACGACGTCGCGGGCCGCTCGATGCTCGCCCTCGACTACGCCGCCTCGGCCGCCCAGGAGAACGAGCGCGTGCTCCTGGTCGACGCCTCCGCCGACGGCACCGTGACCCGCGAGGTCGGGCTGCCGCCCCGGCGGGGCGGGGCCCCGGTTCCGGGCCGATCCGACCTCTCCGACGTGCTGGTGCGCCACCGCTCGGGCCTCGCCCTCATCCCGCAGGACGGCCAGACCGCGCGCAGCGACCTGCGCCACTACGTCGACAGCATCCTGGGCACCCAGGACGCCTACGACCTCGTGGTGATCCATGTGGGCCTGATCGGGGCCGACGCCATCGCCGAGCGCCTTGCGGCCGATCCCCGGGTCACGGCGGTGCTCGTCACCGTCCGGCACGGACAGAGCCGCTATTCCACCCTCGACCGGGCGCTCGCGGCCATCGGCCCGTGCCCCTTCGTGGGCCTCGTGCTCACCGGGGCCGAGGCGCTCGACTGAGGCGCCGAAGCCCCCGTCAGGCGGGGGTGTCGGCGCCGAGGTGGCGGTCGAAATAGCCGATCGTGTGCATCAGCCCCTCGCGCAGCGACACGGTCGGCTCCCAATCGAGGAGCGCCTTGGCCTGGGCGATGTCGGGCCGGCGCTGGCGCGGATCGTCGGCGGGCAGCGGGCGGGCGACGATGCGCGACCGCGAGCCCGTCAGCGCGATCACCAGCTCGGCGAGCGCGCGGATCGAGAACTCGCCCGGATTGCCGAGGTTGATCGGGCCCGTCACGGAGGGGCCGGTCGCCATCAGGCGCAGGACGCCGTCGATGAGGTCGTCGACGTAGCAGAAGGCCCGGGTCTGCGAGCCGTCGCCGTAGAGCGTGATATCCTCGTTGCGCAGGGCCTGGACCACGAGGTTCGACACCACCCGCCCGTCGTTCGGGTGCATGCGCGGGCCGTAGGTGTTGAAGATCCGCGCCACCTTGATCGAGAGCTTGTGCTGTCGGTGGTAGTCGAAGAACAGCGTCTCGGCGCAGCGCTTGCCCTCGTCGTAACAGGAGCGATGCCCGATCGGGTTGACCCGGCCCCAATACTCCTCCGGCTGCGGATGCACCTCGGGGTCGCCGTAGACCTCGCTGGTCGAAGCCTGGAAGATCTTGATCTTCAGGCGCTTGGCCAGCCCCAGCATGTTGATCGCCCCGATGACGCTGGTCTTGGCCGTCTGCACCGGATCGAACTGGTAGTGCACAGGCGAGGCGGGACAGGCGAGATTGTAGATCTCGTCCACCTCGACGTAGAGCGGAAAGGTCACGTCGTGGCGCATGAACTCGAAGCGGGGATTGTCGAGCAGCGACGCGATGTTGCGGCGGGACCCGGTGAAGAGGTTGTCGACGCAGAGCACCTCGTGGCCCTGCTCCAGCAGGCGCTCGCAGAGGTGGGAGCCCAGGAAGCCCGCCCCGCCGGTGACCAGCACCGTCTTCGTCTCGCCGTATCGCATGCCGGATCCGAACCGCCTCGCATTGCAGGATGATGCCGTCGTGGTCGCCGGGGTTCGGCGCGCGCGACCCGAAGGCGCAGCGGGGCCGCGATCATGGGGCGTCCGCCACCATATCGACCCGCGCGACCGATGTCTCCGCGGCGAACGCGGCCGCGCAGGACCCGATGCGTCCCGGCCGGAGACCGACCGGGGGCCGCCCGCGGTTCGGGGCTATCGTTCCGCCGGGGACGGAGGAGAGGGGGCGAGCCGCGCGTCGCGGTCCAGCCGCGCGAGATCCGCCTGCCGCACCACCGCGCCCGCCGCGTCGAGCACCGTGCCGAAGCGCGCCGCGCCCTGTGCGGGGGCGTCGGCGGGCAGGCGCAGGCCGTCCGGGCCGCGATTGCCGGACCGGACCTGCTCGTCGGCCCGGGCGCCGTCGCCGAACCGGAACGGGGCGCTGTCCAGGAAGACGTTCCCGGTCAGGCTGTTGCGCGCCGCCGCCGGATCGTCCTGGAGGATCGTGGCGAGGCCGGGATAGCGGGCGCGCCAGAGCTTGGAGCCGACCGGCATCGCCGCGAAGGCCGCCCGCAGCTCCGATTGCGGGTCGGCGATCGCGTCCCGGGCCCAGGTCCGGCCGCGGGCATCGACGTGAATGGCCGGGCTCGAGTCCACGAACAGGTTGTCGACGATGCGGTTATCGCGGCCGCCGCCGAGGAAGACGGGCTGGTCGACCCGGACGAACAGGTTGTCCCGCACGGTGACACCGCTCGCCATGTCGTCGAGATAGACGCCCTTGATCTCGAAGCCCGGCGCGGCGCGGATGTCGTGCAGGTAGTTGTGCTCGATCACCGTGCCGCGGGCGGTCCAGTCCCGGCCGGAATAGATCGCGCCGCTGTCCGTCGAGCCGGACAGGACCCGGGCGATCTCGTTCCAGGCGACCCGGTGGTCGTTGCCGCGCAAGTGGATGGCGTACTCGTCGGTGTCGTGGATGTAGTTGCCCTCCACCACCTGGCCCACGCCGTCGAGGGTGATCGCCGGGCTCTGGGTCCGTGCCACCTGGGCGTAGTCGCGGATCCGGCAATCCCGCACGAAGAGCCCGGCCGGGGTCAGGCTGGCCCGGTCCCCGCCCGACAGGCGCAGGGCGCCGATACCCGTTTCCGCCACGTTGCTGCGCTCGAGGCCGCTGGCGGTCGCGCGCGCGATCGACAGGGCCCGGCCGGGGGTCCGGCGCAGATTCACGCCGGACAGGACGACGTCGGTCGCGTCCGCGACCTGGACGAGGTCGCCGCGCGCCTGTTCGAGGGTCAGCCCTTCGAGACGCAGGTGCGACGCGCCCTCCACCGCCAGCAAGGTGTCGGTCACCGCCACCTCCGGCGCGGCGGCGGGATCGCGCGGCCAGACCAGGAGGACGCCCCAGCCCACGTCCCGCCACCATTCGCCGGGCGCATCGAGTTCGGCGAGCGCGTGGACGATGCGGTAGCGGGCGCCCCGGGCGATGCCCTCATAGGGCCAATCCCCGAGGGTCAGGCGCTTGGCCGCTCCATCGAGGCCGACCACCGGAAAGGCCTCGAGCAGCCAGTCCCAGTGCCAGTAGCCCTCGGCCCACAGGTCGGGCTCGCCGCGCCAGCCGGCCGCGCGGCCGTCCGAGGTGGTGAAGCCGGCCGCGTCGTCGGAGGCGGCCGCCACCTTCGCCCAGCCGGCATTCGGCCAGCGCGCCGGCCAGAGCGCCCCGGCCCCGTCGAAGACGGCGAGGTTCACCCGGGCGTCGCGCTGCGCGAGGGTGCGGGGTTCCTGGATACGGGGTTCGAGGCCGGCCGCCGCCGGCAGCCGATAGGCGCGGACCTGGGTCCGGGCGGATGGGGGCAGGCGCGCGAGGAGATCGGCGGGAATGCCGCCGGGGGCGAACTGCAGGGGAATGGAGCCGACGAGGCGGCTGGTGCCGTCCGGGCTGCCGCGCACCACCAGGGGGGCAGCGGCCGTGCCGCCATCCTGGGGACCGAACCGGACGGGCTCGGCAAGGCGGTGCAGGCCCGGCGCGAGGACGATCTCGACTGCGCGACGCGGATCGGATCGGCGCCAAGCCTTTTGCCAAGTGCGGCGCAGGGCCAGGGCTTCCGGCAGGGTGGCGACGACGGCGTGACCGACGGCGCGCTTCGGAGCGGCTGCTCTGGACTGGGGATCGACCGTGATGACGACGGGCTCGGCCGCGAGGGCCACGCCCGGGGTCGCGGAGAGGAGGATAGCCGCGAGGCCGGCCCGGAGACGGGACGCGACGGCGTTCCGTCGCTTGCCCGCGTTCCGACGGGTCCACGTGCGCTTGGCCGAAGTCCGGTTGCCTCGCTCCAAGCGGCGCCCCTTGATTCACCGGCACCCCAACGACGGGATGTCGGTCGGGACGCCTCGGTGATCTTAGGCGGTCGGGTAGGAGAACACACCCACCGACTTGTGGAACTGCACGGTCTCGCGCACCCGGTGGCGGCGGGCCTTGTCGAGCAGGCGGCTGTCCAGGCGGTCGCCGCCGATATCGGCGAACTGCTGGTCGGTCAGGTCGGCGATCTGGCGCGCCGAGGCGTTCTCCTTCCAAGAGGAACGGATGTGGTTGAGGATCGCGTGTACCATGGGAGTCTGGGTCCGAAACGGTTCGTGCCACGGGGTCTGTCGCCCCGTCGCCATGCCCCTGATGTAGGCGTCGCCGCAGCGCAGCACGAGGGCTGAGGCGGCCGGTCTGCTATGCAGGGTGGACATGAAACGGGCAGGGATTGCCCAAGCCTTGGGCAAACCGATCCTAAATCCCTCTTGACGCTGGGTTTCTTCGGCCTGACGCCAAACCCGCCCAACGCCCCCTGCCCAAGGCTCCGGCAAAGCCAGCACCGCCCGTGTGCGGTGCAGCACGGATGTCCCGGAACTGGACACCGTCTGCCGGCGAGCCCCCCTACTCGGCGGCCGCCTCGTAGGGCTGCGCGGCCAGGCCGTCGGCGAGGAAGCCGCCGGACTGGCGCTGCCACAGGCGCGCATAGAGTCCCCCACCGGCGATCAGCTCGGCATGGGTGCCCTCCTCGATGACCCGTCCGGAATCGAGGACGATGAGGCGGTCGAGGGCCGCGATGGTCGAGAGCCGGTGGGCGATGGCCAGCACCGTCTTGCCCTCCATTAGGGTGTCGAGGCTCTCCTGGATCGCCGCCTCCACCTGCGAATCGAGGGCCGAAGTCGCCTCGTCGAGGATCAGGATCGGCGCATCCTTGAGGATCACCCGCGCGATGGCGATGCGCTGGCGCTGGCCGCCCGAGAGCTTCACGCCGCGCTCGCCCACCTGGGCGTCGTAGCCGGTGCGGCCCTTGTGGTCGACGAGATCGCGGATGAACGTGTCGGCCTGAGCCAGCCGCGCGGCGCGCTCGACCTCGGCCTGGGTGGCGTCGGGGCGGCCATACGCGATGTTGTCGCGGATGGAGCGGTGCAGCAGCGAGGTGTCCTGGGTCACCATGGCGACGGCGCTGCGCAGGGACCCCTGGGTTACGCCGGCGATGTCCTGGCCGTCCACCAGGATACGCCCGCTTTCGAGGTCGTGCAGGCGCAGCAGGAGGGCGGTGATCGTGGTCTTGCCGGCGCCGCTGACGCCGACGAGGCCGACCTTCTCGCCCGGCCGGATGTGCAGGTTCAGGCCCTCGATGATCGCGGCGTCGTCGCGGCCGTAATGGAAGCTGACGTTCTCGAAGCGGATGTCGCCGCCCGTCACCGCCAGGGTCCCGGCATCGGGCCGGTCGGTGATGGCGTGCGGACGGGCGATCGTCTGCATGCTCTCCTGGATGACGCCGACATTCTCGAAGATGCCCCGCACGGTCTGCATCACCCAGCCCGACATCGCCATCAGGCGCAGGACCAGGGCGAGCCCGGCCGAGGCCTCGCCGGTGGTCATGCCGCCGCGCTGCCACAGGATCACGCAGACGCTGGCGGTGGCGAGGATCAGCAGGCTGTTGAGGAGGCCGAGCAGGGTCGTGGTGCTGCTCACCAGGCGGAACTGGTGCAGGTAGGCTTTGGTGTGGACGTCGACGGCGTCGCGCACCGCCGCACGCTCCTCGCGGTCGCGGGCGAAGAGCTTCACCGTCAGGATGTTGGTGTAGCTGTCGACGATGCGCCCGATCAGGGCCGAGCGGGTGTCGGCGGTGAGCAGCGAGCGGGACCGGGCCCGGGGCACGAACCAGCGGGTCAGGGCGGCGTAGGCCGCGATCCAGAGCACCACCGGCAGGGCGAGCCACAGGGAGATCGAGCCGAACAGGCCGACCGCCGTGACCGCGTAGATCGCGACGTAGAGCAGCGTGTCGATGAAGACGACGGCGAGCTCGCGTACCGCCGGGCCCACCTGCACCACCCGGTTGGCGAGGCGCCCGGCGAAATCCGCCTGGAAGTACGAGAGCGAGTGACCGAGGGTGTAGAGGTGCGTGCGCCAGCGGATCTGGTTCGTCGCCTGCGGCACGATGAGCTGGTTCGAGAGGATCTCGTGCAGCCAGATCGTGATGGGGCGCACCACCAGCAGGAGGCCGGCCGCCAGCATCAGGCCGGTGCCGTGCTCCTGCCACAGGGTGGCGCGGTCGGCCTTGTTCAGGAGGTCGATGAACCAGCCCATGAGCAGGTAGAGGGAGGCCTCCACCGACCCGGCCAGCACCGCCACCACGAACAGGATCGCCAGGGCGCCGCGGATCGGCCGGAGGTAGAAGCCCGCGAAGCCGAGGACGGATTTCGGCGGCATGCGGCCGTCGTCGAACGGCGCGAAGGTGTCGATCCGGCGCTCGAGCCAATCGAGAAACATGAGACCATCCGGTTGCTGCAGCGCACGCTTAACTATGCCGCCTTGACCGCCTGCCAACCGGGGGGCGATGCCGCACGGACCCGCCCGCCCCCATCCTGAGACGCCGCCGATGCTCCGCCTCGCCCTCTACCAGCCCGACATCCCGCAGAACACCGGCACCCTCCTGCGTCTCGCCGCCTGCCTCGGAGCCGCCGTCGAGATCATCGAGCCCGCCGGGTTCGATGTCTCCGACCGGCACCTGCGCCGCGCGGGCCTCGACTACCTCGACCGCGTCGCCGTCACCCGCCACCGCTCCTGGGACGCGTTCTCGGAGTGGCGCCGGGCGGAGACCATCCGCCTCGTCCTCGCCACCACGCAGGGCGCCCTGCCCTACACCGACTTCGCCTACCGGGACGGCGACTGCCTGCTGATGGGCCGGGAATCGGCCGGCGTACCCGAGGCCGTCCACGCCGCGGCGGATGCCCGGGTGGTGGTGCCGATCCGGGCCGACCTGCGCTCCCTCAACGTCGCGGTCTGCGCCGCGATGATCCTGGGCGAGGCCCTGCGCCAGACCGGCGGCTTCCCACGGTCGGATTGAACGCTGTGCAATCGCGCACTTGAACAGTGTTCAAACCATGCGACAACCGGGGGGTGAACCGCAACCACCGACCCGGAGCCCGACGATGCTCAGACTGTTTCGCACCCTCGCCCGCGGCGCCGCCGCCCGCGCCGAAGAAGACCTGTTCGACCGCAACGCCCTCCTCATCCTCGACCAGCAGATCCGCGAGACCCGCGCCGCCCTGGAGCGCAGCCGCCAGGCGCTGGCGGCTTCGGTGGCCGGCGACCGGGCCGAGGAGCGCCGCCTCGCCGAGGTCGAGGCCCGCGCCACCGATCTCGAGACCCGCGCCGTGGCGGCACTCCAGTCCGGGCGCGATGACCTGGCGTCGGAGGCCGCCGAGGCGATCGCCGAACTGGAGGCCGAGCGCGACGCCATCCGCGCCGCCCGCGGCCGTTTCGCCGCCGAACTCGTCCGCATCCGCGCGGCGGTCGCCGACGCCACCCGGCGCCAGGCGGACCTCGAACGGGGCCGGCGCCTCGCCGCCGCGGCCGAGACGGCCCGCCGCCTGCGGGTGAGCCCGGCGCCGCAGGACCGGGCGACCCTCAAGGAAGCCGAGGCGACGCTGGCGCGACTGCGCAGCCTCCAGGCCGAGGCCGACGACACCGAGGAGGCCCTGCGCGAGGCCGAGCCCGGCGCCGACCTCGCCGAGCGGATGGCGCGCGCCGGCTTCGGCCCGAGCTCCCGCCCGGCCCCGTCCGCGATCCTCGACCGCCTGCGCGCCCGGGCCGAGGCGCCCCGCCAGCCGGCCGCCTGATTGCCGCGCTGCGGCTGCGCAAGCGGGCCCCTCCCCCCTCTGCGGGGAAGGGTGCCTGCGGAGCAGGCGGGAGAGGGGAGACCTCTCCGAACAGCGCGCTCCCCTCTCGCGGGACATCGTCCCGGCCTGACCCGCTTCACGGGCCACCCTCTCCCGCAAGGGGGAGAGGGAATGCGCGGCGAGCTTCATCGCCAGGCCCACCTTCCGAAATCACCCCAACCCGAGGAGAATCCCCATGACCAACGAGACCACGCAGCATTCCGGCGCCTGGGTCGCCTTCACCTACGCCTCGTTCCTCGGCTCCGCCGCCATGGTGGGCCTCGGTATCCTGTTCATGCCCATCGACATCTGGATCAAGGGCTACCTCGCCATGGGCACGATCATGCTCGTGCAGTCCTGCATCACCGCCACCAAGACCATCCGCGACGTCCACGAGGGCCGGCGCATGGTCAACCGGATCGAGGACGCCAAGACCGAGCGGCTGCTGATGTCCGTTAAGGATTGAGCGCCGCGCCCCGACCGCCGCCCGGCGAATTGACGGCCGGGCGGCGGGATGGGACATCCCCCGGCATGACCATGCCCGAATCCTCCGTCCCCCCGCTGCCCGAGGCCGAGCGCGACGCTGTGAAGGCCGAGGCGACGGCCTGGTTCACCACCCTGCGCGACCGGATCGTCGCCGCCTTCGAGACCCTCGAGGCGGAGGCGACCGGGCCGTTCCATCCCGATGCCCCGGCCGAGCCCGGCACCTTCGTGAAGACGCCCTGGCAGCGCACCGACCACACCGGCGCGCCCGGCGGCGGCGGCACCATGGCGATGATCAAGGGCCGGGTCTTCGAGAAGGCGGGCGTCCACGTCTCGGCCGTGCACGGCGAGTTCGCCCCGGAGTTCCGCGCCCAGATGCCGGGGGCGGCCGAGGACCCGCGCTTCTTCGCCACCGGGATCTCGCTGATCGCGCATCCCTGGAACCCGAACGTGCCGACCGTGCACATGAACACCCGCTTCGTGGTGACCACGAAGACGTGGTTCGGCGGCGGCGCCGACCTGACCCCCGTGCTCGATCGGCGCCGCACCCAGGACGACCCGGATTCCCTGACCTTCCACGCGGCCATGCGGGAGGCCTGCGACGCCCACGCGCCCGCCGCCGACTACGCCCGCTACAAGGCCTGGTGCGAGGAGTACTTCCACCTCAAGCACCGCAACGAGCCGCGCGGCATCGGCGGGATCTTCTACGACTATCACTGGACCGGCGACCCCAAGGCCGACCTCGCCTTCACCCGCGACGTGGGCGGGGCCTTCCTCAAGGCCTACCCGGCCATCGTGCGCGCCAACCTGGCGACACCCTGGACCGAGGCGGACCGGCTGGAGCAGCAGGTCCGGCGCGGGCGCTACGTGGAATTCAACCTGCTCTACGACCGCGGCACGATCTTCGGCCTGAAGACCGGCGGCAACGTCGCCTCGATCCTGTCGTCGCTGCCCCCCACGGTGCGCTGGCCGTGAGCGCTCCGGCCGCCCCTCCGGCGGACATTACCGAGACCAACCGGGCGGTGGCGCGCATGCTGGCGGCGGCCCTGGGCGGCGTGCCCTCCGTCGCCCGGCACGCCGACGAGACGGGTCGCAGCCACGTCGACATCCTGACCTGCCGCGACGCCCCGCGCCCCGGCCTCACCGCCTGCGCCACGGTGACCCTGGCCAACCACCCGCTCTACCAGGACGGCGTCGAATTCCCCGGGCGCTGCGAGATCCTGGGTGTGAGCACCGACCCGGACGTGGCGCGGATGGTGGCGGCCTGCGCCTTCCAGGTCATCGACGGGCGCTGGTTCCTGGCCCCCGGCATCGTCTTTCCCGGCCTGCTCACGGGCCTCTCGGCGAGCCTCGCGCACGTCCTGTTCGTGCCGCCGGCCCTGTTCGAGGCCCGGCTGGAGACACCGGCCACCGCAGACGCGGCGCTGGCCTTCCTCCAGGCGGTGCCGATCTCGGAGGCCGAGTACGCCTTCGCGCAGGAATCCGGGGGCGATGCCCTGGAGGACCTGTTCGCCGCGCGCGGTACCGACCTCTTCGACCTGCAGCGGCCCTCGGTGCTCTGATGGCCGATGCCCCCCTGCCGACCCGCTTCGCCCCGCAGCAGGACGCGGCCCTGAAGGCGATTTCCGACTGGCGCAAGTCCGGCGGCCAGCAGGTCTTCCGCCTCTTCGGCTACGCCGGCACCGGCAAGACCACCCTCGCCCGGCGCATCGCCGACGACGTCGAGGGCACGGTGGTGTTCGGCGCCTTCACGGGTAAGGCCGCCTCGGTGATGCGCCAGAAGGGCTGCCACGACGCCGCGACGATCCACAGCCTGATCTACCGCACCAAGGAGACCGAGGACGGCGGCCCGGCCTTCACCCTGAACCGCACCGGGCCGGTCTCGAAGGCCGAGCTCATCGTCATCGACGAGTGCTCGATGGTCGATTCGGATCTGGGCAACGACCTCCTCTCCTTCGACCGGCCGGTGCTGGTGCTCGGCGACCCGGCGCAGCTGCCGCCGGTGCGCGGGGGCGGCTTCTTCACCGAGGCCGAGCCCGACGTGATGCTCACCGACGTCCACCGGCAGGCGGCCGACGACCCCATCGTCCGCATGGCGATGACGGTACGCGAGGGCGGGCGCCTCACCCTCGGCGACTACGGCGAGAGCCGCATCGTCTCGCGCCGGTCCATCGACCCGGCCGTGGTGCTGCAGGCCGACCAGGTGCTGGTGGGCATGAACAAGACCCGGCGGCTCTACAACAACCGCCTGCGGGAGCTCGCCGGCCACACCGACCCGATGCCGGCGGTGGGCGAGAAGCTCGTCTGCCTGCGCAACGACCGGACCAAGGGCCTCCTCAACGGCTCCACCTGGACGGTGCATGCGCAGCGTTCGTCACCGCGCTCCGACACGGTGCGCCTCGACGTCGTGCCCGAGGACGACCCGGCCCTGCGCCGCCGCCCGGTGGACATCAAGGTCCTCAAGGCCGTGATGTCGGGCTCCGAGGAGGAGATCCCGGCCTTCCTGAAGCGCGAGACCGACGAATTCACCTACGGCTACGCCCTCACGGTCCACAAGGCGCAGGGCTCGCAATGGGACGACGTCGTGCTGTTCGACGAGTCCTTCGCCTTCCGCGAGCATCGGGCGCGCTGGCTCTATACCGGCCTGACCCGGGCGGCGAAGCGGATCACCGTTGTGGTCTAGGGGGGCTTGCATGGCCTCCGGCGGCTTGCGCGTTGCCGGCCCCTCGGGGACAACGGAGGCGTGCGCGGGGGGGGGGGAGATTCGCATGGCCTTGACCGGACGTTGCCGCTGCGGCGCCATCCACGACGTGGCCGCGGGCGAGCCTAGCCACGGCGCCCTGTGCCACTGCACCGATTGCCGGCGGTCCTCGGGCGCACCCGCGGTGGGGTTCGCGCTGTTCCCGGACGAGCGGATCACGATCACCGGCACCCCGACCGCCTACGTATCCTCGCCCGGCGTGCTCCGCGAATTCTGCGGGACCTGCGGCACCAACCTGTTCTACCGCAACGCGGCGGTCTTCCCGGGCCAGGTCGACCTCCAAACCGCGACCCTGGACGATCCCGACGCCCTGCCCCCGTCGATCCGCATCCAGGTCGCGGACGCGCCCGAATGGTTCGGCCGGTTCGACGCGCTGCCGGCCTTTCCGCGCTATCCCGGATAGGCCGAGACCCCGGCGGCGCTTGGAGCGAACCCCGCGAGCACCTACGTGAGCGGTTCTCCCACCCGAACCGGAGCCTGTCTTGTCCCATTCCGAAGCGAGCGGTCCGCCGCAGATGCACGCCACCACGATCCTCATGGTCCGCAAGGGCGGCCGGGTGGTGATCGGCGGCGACGGGCAGGTCAGCCTCGGCCAGACCATCGTCAAGGGCAATGCCCGCAAGGTCCGGCGCCTGGCCAAGGGCACGGTGATCGGCGGCTTCGCGGGAGCCACCGCCGACGCCTTCACGCTGTTCGAGCGGCTGGAGGCCAAGCTCGAACAGTATCCGGGGCAGCTGACCCGGGCCTGCGTCGAGCTGACCAAGGACTGGCGCACCGACCGCTACCTGCGCCGCCTGGAGGCGATGATGCTGGTGGCCGACAAGGAGGTCAGCCTGCTGCTCTCGGGCGCGGGCGACGTGCTGGAGCCGGAAAGCGGCGTGATGGCGATCGGCTCGGGCGGGAACTACGCCCTGTCGGCTGCGCGCGCCCTCGAAGACAGCAGTCATGACGCAGAAGAGATCGTTCGCCGGGCCATGCGGATCGCCGCCGAGATCTGCGTCTACACGAATGACAGCCTCGTGATCGAGACCTTGGAAACGTCTGAAAGCTGACCGAGCTCCGATCCGTTAACCGAAGTTTTCGAGACACTGCTTACGAGCTTGAATGAAAGCTCGTGACGGGATCTCGGACATGACGATCAAGGCGAAGATACTGATGTTCGTCCTGGCCTGCGGGGCGATCGCCCTGGTGGTCGCGGGCGTCGGGATCGGCACCCTTTCGGCCTTCAACGCCGCGATGGTCGAGTCCCGGCAGGCGGCCCGCCGGGCCCTCGACGCGGCCAACGTCAACCGGCTCGTGAGCAACGTCGTCCTCGAATCCCGCGGCGTCTACGCCGCCAAGGACACGGCCGACGCGCAGAAATACGCCGACCGGATGCGGCAGAACCTGACGGCGATGAACGACCTCCTCGCCGCCCTGGGCCGGCGGGTGCCCGAGGCGGAGCGCGCGCAGTTCGAGCGGGTCGTGCAGGGGGCCGCCACCTTCACCAGCCTGCGCCAGGAGATCGCCAGGGCGGGAACCGCGGTCGCCCCGAAGGCGGCGGCGGATCTCGGCTTCAACGAGGCCAACCGCGCCAACCGACAGGCCTTCCAGGATTCCATCGACGCCCTGGTGGCCGGCGGCCAGGCCCAGGTCACCGCCATCGATGCCGCGACCGACGCCCTCTACGACAGCCGCCTGACCCTGCTGATCGCCCTGGCGGCCGGCGGCACCCTGGCGAGCCTCGTGCTCGGCATCCTGATCGGGCACCGGCAGATCGCCGCGCCCCTCGCCCGGGTCGCCGCGGCGATCCGGCGCCTGTCGGAGGGCCAGCTCGACCTGCCGGCCGTCAAGCCGGGGCGCGACGAGATCGGCGCCATCTGGGCCAGCATGCAGGTCTTCGCCCGCTCCATGCGGGAGGCCGAGACCCTGCGGGCGACGCAGGACGAGGCCGCCGGGCTCGCCTCGACCCGCCGCCGCACCGATCGGACAGAGCTGGCCGACCGCTTCCAGGGCAGCGTGGGCGCCCTCGTGGGCGACCTCTCCGATGCCGCCGCCGCCATGGAGGAGACCGCCCGCTCGATGTCGGCCCAGGCCGAGCGCACCAACCGGCAATCGGCCGCGGTGATGCGCGCCGCCCAGGAGACGGCGCAGAACGTCCAGGCCGTGGCCGCCGCCACGGAGGAACTCGCCGCCACCGCCAACGAGATCGGGCAGCAGGTCGGCCAGACCTCGGCGGCGGCCGCCAACGCCGTCGAGAGCAGCCGCCAGACCAACGCCCGCGTCGAGGCCCTCGCCGAGGGCGCCGCCCGCATCGGCGACGTCGTCGCCCTGATCTCGAACATCGCCGGCCAGACCAACCTGCTGGCGCTCAACGCCACGATCGAGGCGGCGCGGGCCGGCGAGGCGGGCCGGGGCTTCGCCGTGGTCGCCACCGAGGTGAAGACCCTCGCGGCCCAGACCGCCAAGGCCACCGACGAGATCACGGCGCAGATCGGCATGATCCAGGCCGCCACCCGCGAGACCGTCGAGGCGATCCGCGAGATCGGCACGACCATCGGCAGCGTGCACAGCATCGCCCTCGGCGTCGCGGCGGCGGTGGAGGAGCAGCAGGTCGCCACGCAGGAGATCGCCCGCAGCGTCAGCGACGCCGCCCGCGGCACCCATGACGTCACCGAGACGATGGCCGAGGTCCAGGGCGCGGCGGTGGAGGTGGGCGCCGGGGCCGCGCAGGTTCTCGCCTCGGCAGCGGAGCTCGCCCGCCGCTCCAGCGCCCTCGACGGCGAGGTCACGCACTTCGTGGGGTCGATCCGCGCCGCCTGAGACACGGGACCGTCTGGAAAGGGCGGGGCGGCGCGCTTAAGTCGGGGACGTGCGTCGCCCAGCCCCCTGTCCCGCCCGACGCGGCATCGCCCTCGCCCTGCGCGGGGCGACCCACCGCGAGGTTCCGTCGTGATCACCGCCGACCACCTCCGCCGCGCCGTGGCCGAGGGCATCATTACCGAGATCCAGGCCGCCTCCCTCGATCGCCTGGCGCGGGCGAACCCGGGGCCGGACACCGGCCTCGACGCGCCGCGCGACGACGAGCGCCTGCGCTTCGTCTCGGGCTTCGCCGACATCTTCGTCACCCTCGGGCTGTTCCTATTCCTCGGCGCCTGCGCGCATTTCGGCCTGTCGGCCCTCGGCCCTGCGCCCGGCTACGCCCTGATCGCCGCCCTCTCCTGGGGGCTCGCCGAATTCTTCACCCGCCGGCGCCGCATGGCCCTGCCCAGCATCGTTCTGCTGGTCCTCTTCGCCCTCGCGGTGCAGTCGTCGGCGGCCTTCGGACTCGCCGGTGCGGGGACGACAGGGGCGAGCTGGCCGACCCTGTTCGACCTGATGGCGACCGACCGCCTGGGCCCAGGCCCGCTGATCGGCAGCGGGCTGGCGACCCTCGGGCTGGTGACCCTGCATTACCGACGCTTCGCCGTGCCGATCACCGTGGCGGCGGGCGCGGCCGCCCTCTGCGCCGTGCTGCTCGGCCTCCTGCTCGTCGTGGCGCCGGACCTGACCCTGGCGGCGCGCAACGCCCTGTTCATCGCCGCCGGCCTCGGCGTCTTCGCCCTGGCGATGCGCTTCGACCTGTCCGACCCGGCCCGCGTCACCCGGCGCACCGACATCGCCTTCTGGCTGCATCTCCTGGCCGCCCCCCTGATCGTGCATCCGATCCTCGGCACCCTGACGGCCGGCGGCGGACAGGCCGCGACCCTCGGCGTGCTGGCGATCGTGCTCGGCCTCGCGGGCATCGCGCTCGCGGTGGACCGGCGCGCGCTGCTGGTCTCGGGCCTCGTCTATGCCGGGATCGCCCTCGGGTCCCTGGTCCGGGAGGCCGGGTTCGCCGGCAGCACGATCCCGCTGAGCCTCCTCACCCTCGGGGCCTTCATCCTGGCGCTCAGCGCCGGGTGGCACCCGTTGCGCGCCGCCCTGCTGCGCGCCATCCCCCGCCCCCTGGCAGCCCGGCTGCCGCATCCGATCGGAGCGTGATGACCACCTTCTCTCCCCGCGAGATCGTCTCGGAACTCGACCGCTTCATCGTCGGGCAGGCCGACGCCAAGCGCGCGGTCGCCATCGCGCTGCGCAACCGCTGGCGCCGGCAGCAGCTCACCGGCCCCTTGCGCGAGGAGGTCGCGCCGAAGAACATCCTCATGATCGGGCCGACGGGCTGCGGGAAGACGGAGATCGCCCGCCGCCTCGCCCGCCTCGCCGGAGCGCCGTTCCTCAAGATCGAGGCCACCAAGTTCACCGAGGTCGGCTATGTCGGCCGCGACGTGGAGCAGATCGTGCGCGACCTCGTGGAGGTCGGCATCGGCCTCAAGCGCGAGGAGAAGCGCCGCTCGGTGAAGGCCAAGGCCGAGGCGGCGGCGGAAGCCCGCATCCTCGACGCCCTGGTGGGCCCGACCGCGGGCCAGGCCACCCGCGACAGCTTCCGCAAGAAGCTGCGGGCGGGCGAGCTCGACGACAAGGAGGTCGAACTCGAGCTCTCCGGCGGGGCGCCGGGCGGCCTGCCGATGTTCGACATCCCCGGCATGCCGGGCGCGTCCATGGGCGCGGTCAATCTCGGCGACATGCTGGGCAAGGCCCTCGGCGGCCAGAAGGGCAAGCCGCGCCGGATGACGGTGACGGACGCCTACGCCCCCCTGCTGGCGGAGGAATCCGACAAGCTGGTCGACGCCGAATCCCTGACGCAGGAGGCGATCCGCGAGGTCGAGGACAACGGCATCGTCTTCCTCGACGAGATCGACAAGATCTGCGCCCGCGAGGGCCGCTCCTCGGCCGACGTCTCGCGCGAGGGCGTGCAGCGCGACCTGCTGCCCCTGATCGAGGGCACCACCGTGGCGACGAAGCACGGGCCGGTGAAGACCGACCACATCCTGTTCATCGCCAGCGGCGCCTTCCACGTCTCGAAGCCCTCCGACCTGCTGCCGGAGCTGCAGGGCCGCCTGCCGATCCGCGTCGAGCTGCAGCCGCTCACCGTCGAGGATTTCCGCCAGATCCTGACCTCGACGGAGGCGAGCTTGCTGAAGCAGACCGTGGCACTGATGCAGACCGAGGGCGTCACCCTCGAATTCAGCGAGGACGCGGTGGACGCCCTGGCCCGCGTCGCCGTGGACGTGAACAACTCGGTGGAGAACATCGGCGCCCGCCGGCTCCAGACCGTGCTGGAGCGCGTCATCGACGAGATCTCCTTCACGGCCACCGACCGGTCGGGCGAGACCGTGCCGATCGACGCCGCCTACGTCCGGTCGCGGGTGGAGAGCCTGGCGGCGAACGCGGATCTGAGCCGGTTCATTCTCTAGGTCGGGTCGCCGCCCGGACCGTAGACGCGGCCCGGCGGCGCCGGAGGGTCCCGGACCTGCCCCGGGGTGCGTTGCGCCTGTGGACCGGGCCGGCTGGTGGGGCGCCCGTCACGGGATGGCCGGCGGCCTTCGTCTCCGCGAGGCGCCGAAGGCGGGCCCCGGATGAATCGCCGTGACGGGGTGCCCAGCCGCGGCGGTGGCCCCGGACCGCGTCAGGCTTCCCAGACCTGGCCCGGCCGCATGGCGAGGAAGCGCTCCGGGGCGAGGCCCTGCGCTGCGCAGGCTTCCGCCAAGGCGTCCACCGGCTGCTCGATGCCCTCGTCGGTGAGCTGGAAGGTCCCCCAGTGGTGGCCGAGCATCTGGTCGGCTCCGAGGAGCAGCCCCGCCTCGACGGCCTCGCCCGGGTCCATGTGCTGGTCCTTCATGAACCAGCGCGGCTCGTAGGCCCCGATCGGCAGGGTGGCGAGGCGCGGCGGCCCGAAGCGCGCGCGGGCTTCCCGGAAGGTCGCCCCGTCGCGGAGGCCCGTGTCGCCCGAGTGGTAGTGCACGCCCGCCGGGGTCGTGAGGACGAAGGAGCACCACAGGGCCATGCGCCGGTCGTTGAGGCCGCGGGCCGACCAGTGATGGGCGGGGGTGACGTGGAAGGTCAGGCCGCCGCCGAGATCCACCGACTCGCCCCAGTCGCGGGTCTCCACGTGCATGGTGTCGTCGTAGGCGCGCAGGATCGCCTCGTTGCCGAGCGGCGCCAGGACCAGCGGCTGATGCGCCTGCCAGATCCGTGCGACCGTCGCCCCGTCGAGATGGTCGTAGTGGTTGTGGGTGATCAGCACCGCGTCGATCGGGGGCAGGTCGGCGAAGGCGATCCCCGGCGGGTTCACCCGCTTGGGGCCGGCGAATGGCACCGGGCTCGCCCGGCGGGCATAGACGGGATCCACCAGGATGTTGCGGCCGGCGACCTGGAACAGGTAGCTCGCATGCCCGATCAGGGTGACGCGCAGGCCCGAGACCCGCTCCGGCGGCACCTCGGCGGCGTAGGGGCTCGGGTGGAAGGCCGGCCAGGCCTGGCGCAGGGGGCTGTCGACCCCGCGCCGGGAGCGCCAGCGGGCGATGTCGCCGAGGGTCTTGTCCGGCGGCTGGTCCGGGCTGTGGAAGCGGACCCCGTCGAAATGGTCGCTGCGCGGCCCGCGATAGTAGGGATTGCGCCCGCGCTTGTGGGCGGCATAGCCGACCCCGCCGAGCGTCATCACCGTGGCGGCGCTCAACGCCTTGATCAGACTGTGCCGTTTCATGGATCCGAGATGGCGGCTGCGGCGCGCCGATCAAGCGCCGCGGCCACGCATCGCAGGTCGATGCGCGGGTGCCGGCCGATCACGAGCGCCAACGCAGCTCCTGCGTGGCCAGGGGATTGGCGAAGGGCCGCCCCTCCCGGGCCGCCTGCAAGGCCTCGCGCTTGAGGCGGAAGTACCATTGCGACGGCAGGTCGCCCTGGCCGAACAGCACCATGGTCGGCTTGCGGTCGAGGCCGGCCTGGGCGTGCTGGAGCACCTGCTGATCCTGGGTGAGGAACTGGCGCATTAGCGGCCGCGCCACGGGCTTGAGGAGATTCAGCGCCGGCATGTTCCAGTAGAGGGCGTTGGTGAGCATCGTCCGGTTCTGGGTCAGGGGCGTGGCGAAGGTGTAGTTCGCCACCCGCTTCGTCCCGGCCTCGATCCGCTCCAGCCGCACCCCCGGCAGGCGGAACTCGATCTCCACCGCGGGCACGCCGCCCAGGAGCCGGTAGACCGGCGAGCTCGTCGTGGTGGCGTGGCTCGTCATGGTGAAGCCGTGCGGGGTCGGCGTGAAGGTCTTCACCTTCTCCCTCAGCTCCTTCGAGGGCCGGAACCACCAGGAATCGTGCACGAAGGCGACGTGGCCGGGATCGACGAGACTGAGCGTCGTCAGGTCGAAGGAGGCCTCGACCACGAGTTCGACCACCAGGGAGCCGGCCGCCGTGAAGCCGAGGTCCGGCAGCGCCGCCGGGGGCGAGCCGGTCTCCGGCCCGAGATACGGATTGACCCAGGCGAAGCCCGCGCTCTCGCTGATGGGAAAGCGCTGCACCGCGATGCGCGTGAAATCGGCCGTGTCCGAGGCCGAGAGGGTCGGCACGTCGCGACAGCGCCCGTCGGTGCCGAAGCGCCAGCCGTGGAACGGACAGGTCAGTTCGCCGCCGTCGAAGCGGCCCTTCGACAGGGCCATGCCGCGATGGGGACAGCGGTCGCGCAGGGCGAAGGGGGCGCCGGAGGCCTCGCGGCCCAGGACGATCTGCTCGCCGTTGAGCTCCACGGCGCGCAGGGCTCCCGCCTTCAGGGACTCGGACCGGCCGACGCAGTACCAGGCGTCGGGCAAGGGCTGGCGCATGGCGTCCGGGTCGAGCGCCGCCTCGTCGGGCGCCGGCATCCGCAGGGCTGTGGACATGGAGGGGAGCGGGTCCGTGGCCGGTGGGCGCGGACACGAGGTCGGTGCCGCGCCGCGCGAGGGGAAGGCCGGAACCTTTAGACCGCCGTCGGGGCCGAGGCCAGCCGCCCCCTGCGGCTTCGGGGACGCTCACCAAGGGAGCGGCGGATGGGCGCGGGCGCAGGCCTTTTCAAACCGAAAGGGGCTGACTAACTTCGGCTCACCCGCAACGAACGAAAGGAGGTGATCCAGTGTCTCATTGTCATCAGCCGCTCACCCCGGCCACCCGGACCTGGACCGTCGCCTCCGGCGCAGCCTTCTAGCGCTCGACGCGAACGTGAGAGTTCCGGCCGGACAAGAGCGGTTCGGCAATGGAAGGGCCGCCCCTCACGGGGCGGCCCTTCGCTGTTTCAGGGTGAGGGCGTCGGGGGCGCAGGCCTCAGAGGCCGTTGCGCTTCTGGAAGATGGGCTGCGCCAGCGCCTCGGCCCGGGCGGCCCAGAGGTCGCGCTCGCTGCGCATCTCTGAGAGCTGCGCGGCCTCGTCCGCGCTCCTGGCCCGGAGGTCGCGGACCTCCTTCTCGAGTTCGCCCTGGGACGCGCTGAGCCGGTCGCGCTCGCGGCGCGCCTCTTCGAACTCCTGCATCTCGGCTTCGACATGGGCGCGCAGGTTGCGCAGCTCGCGGGCGATGACGCCCTGGAGCGCGTCGTAGCGGTCGTTCTCGACCTTGAGCTTGGCCTTCAGCATGATGTTCTCGGCCATGAGGTCCGAGAGGTCGCCCTCGGCGGCCTCCGCCGGGGCGGGGGCCGGCGTCACGACCCGCGGCGTCCAGGTCTTGGTCGGCTCGGCGGCCCGGGCCTCGTCCGCCAGCGGGGCTGGAGCGACGGTCGGCTGCGGCTCGGCGCCCGCCGGATGGGTCGCGGCTTTCATCGCCGCCAGCCAATCGCGCAGCGGACCGGGCTGCGGCCGGGTTGCCGTTTCGTACGGGGCGGGGTGACGGGCTGCTTCGGACATCGGCTGATCCTCGACTCTTGAGACGCATCCGATCAAAACATGCTTAACGAACCGTAAAGAGCCGCGACGTCAGGGTGTCGCCGGGGTCTCTCGAGGCCCCGCACGCAGACCTCGCCGTCGCGCGGGCCGTGCCCACGCAGTCCCTGTCCAGAAACGACGTCCTCCTCAAGGATCGCAGTGCCTATGACGCGCGAACATCCCGAAGCCCTCGAGTCCCCGCATCTCGCCGGCCTCCCGGGCATTCGGCACGCCTTCTTCACCCGGCGCGGCGGCGTCTCGGAGGGCATCTACGCCGCGCTCAACGGCGGCCTCGGCTCGAACGATGCGCCCGACCACGTAGGCGAGAACCGCCGCCGCATGAGCCGTCACCTGGACGTCCCGGCGGACGCCCTCGTCAGCCTGTACCAGGTTCACTCGCCCGACGTGGTGGTGGTGGAGGGTCCGATCGCCCTGGCCGATCGCCCCAAGGCCGACGGGATGGTGACACGGGTCCCCGGCCTCGCCCTCGGGATCGCCACGGCCGATTGCGGGCCGATCCTGTTCGCCGATCCGGAGAACCGCGTCGTGGGGGCCGCGCATGCGGGCTGGAAGGGCGCCCTGGGCGGCGTGATCGACCGGACCCTCGCGGCGATGGAGGGCCTCGGCGCCGCGCGCGACCGCATCGTCGCGGTCCTCGGCCCGACGATCGCGCAGGCCTCCTACGAGGTCGGGCCCGACTTCATCGCACGATTCCGGGCGGACGCCCCCGGCTTCGAGCGCTTCCTCGGTCCCGGAGTACGGGAGGCTCATGCGCAGTTCGACCTGCCGGGCTTTATCCTGGCGCGCCTCGCGCAGGCTGGGGTCACCCGGGCGAGCGATCTCGGGTGCTGCACCTACGCGGATCCCGACCGATTCTACAGCTACCGCCGGACCACCCATCGCGGCGAAGGGGATTATGGCCGCCTGATCTCCGCGATCGCGCTGTCCCCGTAGGCTGCCCAGCCCCTGCGACACTTTGTCAAAGACGGGTGAGGAAAAAAGCGTGGCCGTACGCGAACCTTGGCCATTGATGCGCGTTCGGTGTTCACGGAGTGGGTGAGAATAAGACGAGTACCGCCACAAAGGGGCCGCGTTCGCTGCGGCTGGCGTGATCGTAACGCAACAGCTTCTCGCACGCTGCTGGCTTAAAGACGGGGAACTGCAGCGGACGCCACCCGTAAGAGTGGCGCCGGTGCGTAACGGTTAGAGGACCAGATCATGAAATCCTTCCTTCGCAGCGCCACCGCGCTCGCCGGCATCGCGATCGCCGGCTCCGCCTTCGCCGCCGACCTTCCGCGTCGTCAGGCTCCCCCGCCGGTGTTCGTGCCGGTGCCGGTGTTCACCTGGACCGGCTTCTACGCCGGTTTCAACGCCGGTTACGGCTTCGACGCTTCCAGCAACAACCAGCCGACCGTCATCGGCGTGAACGGCGCCAGCACCCTGGTCCTGCCGGGC
>NZ_LMMK01000005.1:47295-47473 GCF_001422795.1 Methylobacterium sp. Leaf88
CGCCATCGCCTTCAGCAACGGCCAGAGCAACGACGGCTTCGTCGGCGGTGGTCAGGTCGGCTACAACTACCAGTTCACCCCGGGCTCCGGTGTCGTGATCGGTGTCGAGGCCGACGCCCAGTACGTCGACTTCGGTCGTGAGCGGAACCGCTTCTCGGCCACCGGCCCGCTGGCCGCC
>NZ_LMMK01000005.1:47530-47894 GCF_001422795.1 Methylobacterium sp. Leaf88
GGTGTACGGCACCGGCGGCTTCGCCTACGGTTCGGGCGGCGGTCGTGACTTCGGTCTGACCAACCGCAGCCGTGACGATTTCCAGACCGGCTGGGCTGCCGGCGGCGGTATCGAGTACGCGCTTCCCACCGACTCGTTCCTGAACTTCTTCAAGTCCTCGGCCGTGACGCTGAAGATCGAAGGTCTGTACGTGAACCTCGACCGCGGCAACCGCAACAACGGTGTCTTCGCCGTCAACAACGCCGGTCAGGAAGTCAGCGTCACCAGCCCGGGCGTCGTGCTCGCCAGCGGCGGCCGCCAAGTGCGCGACACCGAGTTCGCCGTCGTCCGCGCCGGCCTGAACTACAAGTTCGGCTCCTACTAG
>NZ_LMMK01000005.1:47940-58454 GCF_001422795.1 Methylobacterium sp. Leaf88
CGCTCCGGTCGCGCCCCTTGCGGGGCGCGCCTCGACAGGAAAGCCCGGTCCGCAAGGCCGGGCTTTTCCGCGTTCTGCGCAGATTCGGATTCGGCGCATGCATCCGGGACGGCAAAGTTTGCGTTGAACCCCTGACAAAGGCCGGCGGCACCCCCATCTCTGACCCGCCCGTGCGGGTGGTCACCCGCCGGCTTGCCCCAGGAGGACGACTCCATGAACAGCGAAGAACGCGACGTCATCGGCGGCATTTTCCAGCGCCTGGAGCAGGCTTCGAGCCAGCCCCGTGACGCGGAAGCCGAGCGCTTCATTGCCGACAAGATCCGGGCACAGCCCTACGCGCCCTACGCCATGGCGCAGCTCATCTACGTGCAGGAAGAGGCGATCAAGAGCCTGAACGAGCAGCTGGAGCAGCTGCGCCGTGCGGGCCAGCAGCAGCCCCAGGGCGGCGGCGGCTTCCTGTCCAGCATCTTCGGCGGCGGCTCCTCCGCCCGCCAGCCCGAGCCGCCACGCCAGGGCGGCGCCTGGGGCAACCAGGGCGGCCAACCGGGCTACGGACAGCCGCAGCAGCCGGGCTATGGTCAGCCGCAGCCCGGCTACGGGCAGCAGCCGGGCTACGGCGGTCCGCAGCAGGGGGGCCCCTGGGCCGGCCAGCAGGCGGCGCCGGCGCGCGGCGGCGGCTTCATGGCGACGGCGCTGCCCATGGCGGCGGGTGCCGCCGGTGGCATGCTCCTCGGCAGCGCCCTCTCCAACGCCTTCGCGGGCGGCCATTCCCAGCTCGGCAGCGCGGCGGCGGCCGGTCTCGGCGGCACCCCGAACATCACCGAGAACAACTTCTTCGGCGGCAGCGGCAACGAGGATCTCGGCTCGGCCCTCGGCGGCGGCAACGACCTTCAGGATGCGTCCTTCACGGAGGATTCCGGCGGCGATTTCGGGGGCGACCTCGGCGGCGGCGGGGACGACGACTGGGTCTGATCCAGGATGACGAAGAGCCGGCGCCTCGAACAGGCGCCGGCTCTTCCGTTTCAGGGATCAGGTCTTCTCCAGGGGTCAGATCTTCGGGGCTCGGACTTCAAAGGACCTCGACGCGCGTGCCGACCGGCGTACGCTCGTAGAGATCGATGACATCGTCGTTCATCATGCGGATGCAGCCGGACGAGACGTTCTGCCCGATCGTGTGCGGCTCGTTGGTGCCGTGGATCCGGTAGAGCGACGAGCCGAGATAGAGAGCCCGGGCGCCGAGCGGATTACCGGGGCCGCCGGCCATGTGGCGCGGCAGGTCCGGACGGCGGCGGATCATCTCCTGGGGCGGCGTCCAGTCCGGCCATTCCCGCTTCTGGCTGATCGTCTTCAGGCCCGACCAGGCGAAGCCCGGTCGGCCGACGCCGATGCCGTAGCGGATCGCCTGGTGCCCGGGCTGCACCAGATAGAGAACCTTCCCCGGCGTATCGACCACGATGGTGCCGGGACGCTGCGGGCCGTCGAAGGCGACCACCTGCCGCGCGTAGCGGGCATCCGGGGCACGGGCGATGCTCTCGACCGCCGGTTCCCGCGCCGGCGCCGTCGGCAGGGCGGCGAGGCGGACCGGGACGCGCTGCGGCGCGATTTGCGCCTGCGGCTCCCATTCCGGCTCCGGGGGAACCCGATCGCCCGAATGCAGCTGGCGCGGCACGGCGGCGGCATAGGCCGCTGGCGCGCGCGCCTCCGCGCGCTCCTCCGGCAGGCGCCGGCCGGGGATCGGGCGCTCCGCCATGGCCCGTGGCGCCTGCGCGCCCGGCCGATCGCTCATCAGGAGTTCGAGGAAGCCGCCGCCATAGGCGCCCGGCCGCGGCGCGCCCTGCGCCTGCGCCCCACTCCCCTGCCCCGCCAATCCCGCCGTCAGGCAGGCGATGGCCACGCACCAATCGAACCGCATGCTCGTCAACGCTCCAAGCCCGATCGACCCCGCTCAGGGGGGCGACATGGGGCGAGGATCGCGGTCCGGGGCGGACACCCGGTGAAGGAACATGGTGAATCGTTCAGGCCGACGCGGCGGCGAACAGGGGAATGGATTCAGCGTGAACGCGCCGTAAAGGTTGCCGATGAGTTGTGACGTTCAAGAAATCGCAATCAGTTGGGCGCAGGATGACCCGGCTTCACTCTTGTTGGCTGATCGCGACCGATGACTCTCAAACGTTACCGCATCGAAGACAGTCTCGGCCTCGCGAGCGCCCCCGTGGCGATGGAATCCGCCGTCTCGTCGGAGGCGGTCACCTTGAACAACAAGCGCCTGGACGAGATCCTGTCCGCGATCCAGGACCTGCGCAAGGTCACGCAGACCAGCACGGTGGAGACCATCGAGGCGTGCCGGAAGGAGCTGAACGAAGCCTTCGCCATGCGCTCCGAGCTCGACATCATGAAGGATGCGATCACCCGCACCAAGCAGGAGATCGCGACGCTCTACCGTTCCGAGAACACCGGCAAGGGCATGCGCCGCGTGGCGGGCGAGCTCGATGCCGTCGTCGACTCTACCGAGCGCGCCACCAGCACGATCCTGGGCGCGATCGAGGAGATCGAGACCAACGCCAGCATGCTGCGCGCCATGACCACCACCATGGCGGGACGCGAGAACATCGACGCGATCCTCGACCGCGTCGTGGTCGCCTTCGAGGCCTGCAACTTTCAGGACCTCACCGGCCAGCGCATCAACAAGATCGTGGGCGTGCTCAAGTTCATCGAGGAACACCTCGACCGGATGATCGAGGCCTGGGGCGGCCTCGACACGTTCAGCGAGCTGCTGGGCGCCCATCCCGCCAAGGTGGACATCGACGACGAGAGCTCGCTCCTCAACGGGCCGAAGCTCGCCGACGATATCGGCCACGTCGACCAGGGCGACATCGACGCGCTGTTCGATTGAGGCGACGGGGCCGGGTCGCCCGGCGCGCCTCCTCCGTCGCCCCTTCCCTCGCCTTCCCCCGAGGCTTAAGTCAGCGGCATGAGCCGCGCGCCCGCGAAAGACCCCGCCTCGAACGATCTGCCGCCTGACGGCTTCGACGATCAGGACGGCTTCCCGCAGGACGGCTTCCGGGAGGACGCCTCCGAGGAGGCGCAGGACCTCGCCCAGGCCGACGACGCCCCCGAGATCGACTTCGATTTCGAGGAGGGCGCGGTCAAGGCCGGCACCGAGGTGATCCGGCGGTTCTGGACGACCCTGCCGACCTCGCCCGGCGTCTACCGGATGTTCGACGAGAAGGGCGACGTCCTCTACGTCGGCAAGGCCAAGAACCTGAAGGCGCGGGTCGGCTCCTATGCCCGGGGCCAGGCGCATTCCAACCGCATCGCCCGCATGATCTCGCAGACGGCGGCGATGGAGTTCGTCACCACCGCCACCGAGACCGAGGCGCTGCTCCTCGAGGCCAACCTCATCAAGCAGCTGAAGCCCCGCTTCAACGTGCTGATGCGGGACGACAAGTCGTTTCCCTACATCCTCGTCACGGCGGATTCGGAAGCGCCGCAGATCATCAAGCATCGCGGCGCCCGGCGCCGGAAGGGCAGCTATTACGGCCCCTTCGCCAGCGTCTGGGCGGTGAACCGCACGGTGAACGCCCTGCAGCGCGCCTTCCTCCTGCGCACCTGCACGGACAGCTACTACGAGAACCGCACCCGGCCCTGCCTGCTCTACCAGATCAAGCGCTGCTCCGGCCCCTGCACCGGCGAGATCGACCTCGACGATTATCGCGCGCTCGCCGACAGCGCGAAGAGCTTCCTGGCGGGCAAGTCGAACGCCGTGAAGGACCGCATGCGCGAGGAGATGCAGGACGCCTCGGAGAAGATGGAATTCGAGCGGGCGGCGCGGTTCCGCGACCGCATCGCGGCCCTGTCGGCGATCCAGGGGACGCAAGGGGTGAACACCCAGGGCGTCGAGGAGGCCGACGTCTTCGCTCTCGACGAGCAGGCGGGCCAGTTCTGCATCGAGGTGTTCTTCTTCCGCAACTTCCAGAACTGGGGCAACCGCGCCTACTTCCCCAAGGCCGACCGCACCATGACGCCGGACGAGGTCCTGGCCTCATTCATCGGGCAGTTCTACGACGACAAGCCGGCGCCGCGCAGCGTCCTGGTCTCGCACGCCATCGAGGATGCGGAGCTCCTGGCCGCCGCCCTGTCGAGCCGCACGGAGTACCGGGTCGAGATCCACCAGCCCCAGCGGGGCGAGCGCAAGAACCTCGTCGAGTACGCGCAGCGCAATGCCAAGGAGGCCCTCGGCCGGCGCCTCGCCGACACCGCCTCCCAGGGCAAGCTGCTCGCCGCCCTCGGGCAGTCGTTCGGGCTTGCCGGCACGCCCCGGCGGATCGAGGTCTACGACAACTCGCACATCATGGGCACGAACGCCGTCGGCGGCATGATCGTCGCCGGGCCGACGGGCTTCGCCAAGCAGCATTACCGCACCTTCAACATCAAGTCCGAGGAGCTGACCCCGGGCGACGATTACGGAATGATGCGCGAGGTGCTGCAGCGCCGCTTCAAGCGCCTCGTCAAGGAGAACCCGCGCACCGCCCGGGAGGCCGCGATCGCCGCCAGCGAGGGCGGCGCCGGGGCACCGGTGGCGGAGCCGCCGCCGGAAAGCGACACCCTGCCGGCCTGGCCCGACCTCGTGCTGATCGACGGCGGCAAGGGGCAGCTCGACGCCGCCCGGACCGCCCTGGACGAGATCGGCGTCACCGACGTCGCCCTGGTGGGCATCGCCAAGGGCCGGGACCGCGACGCGGGCCGCGAGACGTTCTTCGTGCCGGGACGGCCCCCCTTCAAGCTGCCGCCGCGCGACCCGACGCTCTACTTCGTGCAGCGCCTGCGCGACGAGGCCCACCGCTTCGCCATCGGCAGCCACCGGGCCAAGCGCAAGCGCGAGATGGTCAAGAACCCCCTCGACGAGATCGCGGGAATCGGCCCGAGCCGCAAGCGCGCGCTTCTGCACCACTTCGGCACCGTGAAGGCCATCCAGCGCGCGGCCTTCGAGGATCTGGCGAAGACCCCGGGGGTCAACGCCGCCACGGCCCGCGCCGTCTACGACTTCTTTCACACCCATGCGTGACGAGATCGGCGTGTCCGAGCGGTTGACCCCCACCGCCGCACATGGTTTCACGCCTGCGATGAATCCCGTCCTCACCCGCCGCCGGTCGCCAGCCTGGACGCTCGCGAACTGCCTGACCTACGGGCGGCTCGTGGCGGTGCCGGTCGTCGTCGCGCTGCTGTACTGGCCCACCGAGCCGGGCGCGCGCTTCGGCGCCCTGGCGGTCTACATCCTGGCGGCGATCACCGATTATCTCGACGGCTACGTGGCGCGGACCTACGACCAGAGCTCGGCCCTCGGGCGGATGCTCGATCCCATCGCCGACAAGCTCCTGGTGGCCGCCTGCCTCCTCATGCTGGCCGCGGACAACACCATCGTGGGCTGGACCCTCTGGGCCGCCATCGTGATCCTGTGTCGGGAGATTCTGGTCTCGGGCCTGCGCGAGTACCTGGCCGAGCTGAAGGTCGGCGTTCCGGTGAGCAAGGTCGCCAAGTGGAAGACGACCGTACAGCTGATCGCCATCGGCTTCCTCGTCGCCGGCCCGGCCGGGGAAACGATCCTGCCCGGCACGATCCGGGCGGGAACCGTCCTCCTCTGGATCGCCGCCGCGCTGACGCTCTATACCGGCTGGGACTACCTGCGCGCCGGCATCAAGCACGTCATCGACGACCCACGCTGAGGGACACCACGCGATGAAGCTCGTGTATTTCGCCTGGGTGCGCGAGCGCGTCGGCAAGGCCGAGGAGACCGTCGACCTACCCGCCGGGATCGTCACGATCTCGCACCTCGTCGACTGGCTGCGTGGCCGGGGCGAGGAATACGCCTACGCCTTCGAGACCACCGGCATCGTCCGCGCGGCGATCGACCGAGTCCACGCCAAGCCGGACGCGCCGATCGCCGGCGCCTCCGAGATCGCGTTCTTTCCCCCCATGACAGGGGGCTGAGGCTCGGGCCTCAGCCCTTGCGGCCGATGACCGGCGGCTGGGGCGCCCTGCTCAGCGCCTGCCCAGGGCCGCCGTGAAGGCCGTGAGGTTGTGGCGCATCATCGCCACGTAGGTCGGCGCCGGCCCGTCCGGCCCCGACAGGGCGTCGGAGAAGACCTTGCCCCCGATCACGGCGCCGCTCTCGCGGGCGATCTGCTGCATCAGGCGCGGATCGCTGATGTTCTCCAGGAAGACGGCCGGGATCTTCTCCTGGCGGATCTGGCGAATGATCCGGGCGACGTCCCGGGGGCTCGCCTCGCTGTCGGTGGACACGCCCTGCGGGGCGATGAAGGTCAGGCCGTAGGCGGCGGTGAAGTAGCCGAAGGCGTCGTGGGTCGTGATGATCCGGCGTTGGGCCTTCGGGATCGCGGCGATCCCCGTCCGGACCTCGGCCTCCAGGGCGTCGAGGCTGGCGAGATACGCCTTCGCGTTGTCGGTATAGGCCGCGGCATGGTCCGGGTCGATCCGCACCAGGGCATCCCGGATGTTGCCGACGTAGATTCGCGCGTTGGCGATGCTCTGCCAGGCATGGGGATCGTCGTGGTGGCCATGCGCTTGCCCAGGTCCGCCATGCCCAGGTCCATCATGCCCGTGTCCGTCATCCTCGGCCTCGATCGGCTTGACCCCGGCGGAGGCGACGACGACGGGCGCCTTGGTGCCGGAGGCCTTGATCAGCCGGTCGATCCATCCCTCCAGCCCGAGGCCGTTGACCACGACGAGGTTGGCATCCGCCAGGGTCCGGGCGTCGCTCGGCGCCGGCGCGTAGCCGTGGGCGTCGGCGTTCGGCTGCACCAGGGAGGTCACGGCGACATGGTCCCCGCCGACCTGGGCCACCAGGTCGGCCAGGATCGAGAAGGTCGCGACGGCCCGCAGCTTCGTCTCCGCCGCCGAGACCGGACCGAGCAGGCCGAGCAGGAGCACGAGGGCGGCAGGTAGACGGAAGCGCAGGCGCGAGGACAGGAGCCGGAACGGCATCGGGGACGATCCTTTCGGTAAGCTCCCCCGCTCTACTGTAACATTATCACATTTCCTAGCCGGACCGCGGAGCGCGCCCCCAATGGCTTTCGCTTGATCTCGCCGGCGGGCGGACGCAAACACCCCCGCAGTCGCGGCCCGCGTGCCGGCGGACGGGCACGACACGGAAAGAGCGGATCAGATGGCGCGACGGGCGCTTCCCAAGGGCGACATCCTGCCCCTCCTCGGCCGGGTCTGGCGGGAATGGCTGCGTCCGCACCGGGCGACCCTCGCGGTGGTTCTGGTGCTCATCGCCATCGTGGGCGCGGCGACCGGCCTGTACCCGACCCTGATCAAGCTCGCCTTCGACGCCTTCGACCGCAAGGACATGGCCGCACTCGCCTACGGCCCGGTGATCGTCATCGCCATCACGTCGATCCGCGGCTTCGCGCTGTTCGGCCAGAACGTCCTGACCAACCGGGTCGTCACCCGGGTCGAGGCCGACATGCAGGCCGCCCTCTACGGGCACCTCATCGAATCCGACCTCGCCCAGCTCGGCCGCGAGAGCCCGGCGGCCTTCACGCAGCGCTTCACCACGGATTTCGCCTTCATCAAGGAGGCCCTGACCCGCATCTCCACGGTGCTCCTGCGCGACATCGCCATGCTGATCGCCCTGGTGGCGGCCCTGGTCTGGATGGATCCGGTCCTCACCCTGGTGGCGGGCGTGGTGGTGCCCTTCGTCGCCGGCCCGATCGGCCGGGTCGGCAGGAAGCTGCGCCGGGTCTCCACCGCGACGCAGGAGCGGATGGGCCTCACGGCGAGCCTCATCACCGAGAGCCTGCAGGGCGCCCGCATCGCCAAGACCTACGCGCTCGAAGGCTACCTGAAGGGCCGGGCGAAGGGGGCCTTCGACGAGGTGCGCCGCCTCAAGATGAAGGCCGCCAATGCCCGCGGGCGCCTCGACCCGCTCCTCGAGATCGGCGGCGGCTTCGCGGTGGCGGCGGTGCTGGCCCTGGTCGGCCAGCGCGTGACCTCGGGCGACCGCACGGTCGGCGACTTCACCGGCTACGTCACTGCGCTGCTCCTGGCCTCGCAGCCGATCCGCACGCTGGGCACCCTCAACGCGATCCTTCAGGAAGCCGGGGCCGCGCTCCAGCGCTACTTCGCCCTCATGGACGAGGCGCCGCAGATCCGCGACGTGCCGGGGGCGCGCCCGCTCCAGGTGGCGGGGGGCGAGATTCGCTTCAGCGACGTGCAGTTCCGTTACCGCGCCGACGCGCCGGCCCTGGAGGGGATCGACCTCACCGTTCCGGCCGGGGCGACGGTGGCCCTGGTCGGGCGTTCGGGCTCGGGCAAGTCCTCCCTGCTCAACCTCGTGCCGCGCCTCTACGACGTGACCGAGGGCGCGGTGTGCATCGACGGGCAGGACATCCGCACCGTCTCCCTCGCCTCTCTGCGCGCGGCGGTGGCCGTGGTCTCGCAGGACGTGGTCCTGTTCGACGACACCATCGCGGTCAATATCGGCTTCGGCCGGCCGGGGGCGACCCGCGCCGAGATCGAGGCGGCGGCCGAGGCGGCGGCGGCGCACGGCTTTATCAGCCGCCTGCCGGAGGGCTACGATTTCCCCGTCGGTCCCGCGGGCGGACGGCTCTCGGGGGGCGAGCGCCAGCGCATCTCGCTCGCCCGCGCCTTCCTCAAGGACGCCCCGATCCTGCTCCTCGACGAGGCGACGAGCGCCCTCGATTCCGAGTCCGAGCGCCTCGTCCAGGACGCGCTCCTGCGCCTGATGCGGGGCCGCACCACCCTGGTCATCGCGCACCGGCTCTCCACCGTGCGCGATGCCGACTGCATCGTCGTCATGGAGGCTGGGCGGATCGTCGAGACCGGGCGCCACGAGGCGCTGGTGGCGGCGGGCGATGCCTATGCCCGGCTCCATCGGATGCAGCTCTCCGGCGACGTCGAGGACGCGGCCGTGCCGGCCTGACGGGACCGATCCGCCCGCCGCGCGTTGAGCCGGCCGGAGCGGGACTCGGACGTCGATGCGGACAGAGCCATTCGGAACCACGGCGGACGGCGCGGCCGTGATGCGCCACAGCCTCGCGCGGGGCGACCTGCGGGTGCAGGTGCTCGATTACGGCGGCATCGTCAGCCGGATCGACGTGCCGGACCGAAGGGGCCGCGTGGCGAACGTCGTCCTCGGGGCCGCCGACCTCGCGGGCTACGCGGCGAGCGACGCGCATTTCGGCGCGATCATCGGACGCTACGCCAACCGCATCGCCGGCGGCCGCTTCTGCCTCGACGGAGCGGCGTACCAGCTGCCCCGGAACGCGGGCCGCAACACCATGCATGGCGGGCCGGAGGGTTTCGACCGGCGGATCTGGCGGGTCGAAGCCGCCGACGCGGCCAGCCTGACCCTGGCCTACCGATCCCCCGATGGCGAGCAGGGCTTCCCGGGCAATCTCGACGTCGTCGTGACCTACCGCCTGGACGACGACGGCACGCTGGCGATCGACTACGTCGCCGTCACCGACCGGCCGACGATCCTCAACCTGACCAACCACAGCTACGTCAACCTTGCCGGCGAGGGCGCGGGCAGCGCCCTCGGGCACGTCGTCACCCTCGCGGCGGACGCGGTGCTGGAGACCGATGCCGAGCAGATTCCCACGGGCGCGATCCTGCCCGTGGCCGGGACGCCCTTCGACTTCCGGACACCGACGGCCCTCGGGGCCCGCATCCGGACGGCGCACCCGCAACTCGCCCTGGCCCACGGCTACGACCACACCTACGTGCTCGGCGGCGAAGGGACTCTTCGCGTGGTAGCCCAGGCGGTCGATCCAGAGAGCGGACGCTGCCTCACCGTGGCGACGACGCGGCCGGGGCTGCAGCTCTACACCGCCAACATGCTCGACGGGACGGTGACGGGTTCGGGCGGCGGCCTCTACCGCGCGGGCGACGCCGTCTGCTTCGAGGCGCAAGGGTTTCCCGACGCGCCGAACCACCCGGCCTTTCCCAGCACCGTCCTGCGGCCGGACGCGCCCTTCCGGGCGACCACGACCTACCGGTTCGGGACCGTGCCGTAGGTCGGCCGCCGCCGAGCGCCTCAGCCGTGGTGGGAATCCGCCTCGATCAGGATCTCGCGCTTGCCGGCATGGTTGGCCGGACCGACGATGCCCTCGATCTCCATCTTCTCCATCAGGGAGGCGGCGCGGTTGTAGCCGATCTGCAGCCGGCGCTGGATGTAGGAGGTCGAGGCCTTCTTGTCCCGTAGCACCACCTGCACGGCCTGGTCGTAGAGGTCGCCGCCGGCCTCGCCGAAGCTGCCCTGATCGAAGACCGCGCCGTCCACCTCGATCTCGTCCGCGCCGCCCTTTCCGCCCGACGCTCCGTCCTCCTCCGCCGTGACGGCCTCGAGGTAGGAGGGTCGGCCCTGGCGCTTGAGGTGGGCGACCACGCTCTCGACCTCCGCATCGGAGCAGAACGGCCCGTGCACGCGCGTCGTGCGCCCGCCGCCGGCCATGAAGAGCATGTCGCCC
>NZ_LMMK01000005.1:58543-58872 GCF_001422795.1 Methylobacterium sp. Leaf88
CTCCGGTCTGCCGGTCGAAGCCCGTCTGCACGGTCCGGGTCAAGATCTCGCCGCGCCCGCGCGCCTCGGCGAGGCGTGCGTTGAAGCCGTCGATGTTGCGCACACCGACCTTCGACATCTTCTTGTAGCGTTCCTCCATCTCGCGCACGGCCCATTTGAGGGCGATGACCGCCTTCTTCGGGTCCGTGACCACGGGCGAGAGCAGGTGCGGGATGCCGTCGTAGACGGAGAGCTCCAGCATCTTCGGGTCGACCATGATCAGGCGACACTCCTCCGGCTTCATCCGGTAGAGGAGCGACAGGATCATGGTGTTGATGGCCACGGACTTG
>NZ_LMMK01000005.1:58927-107185 GCF_001422795.1 Methylobacterium sp. Leaf88
AAGGCTCTGCTTGGTCTCGGCGAAATCGGCGGAGGCCAGCAATTCGCGCAAGTACACCGTCTCGCGCCGGGCGTTCGGCAGCTCGATGCCGATGGCGTTGCGGCCGGGGACCACGGCGACGCGGGCGGAGACCGCCGACATCGAGCGGGCGATGTCGTCGGCGAGCGAGATCACGCGGCTCGACTTGGTGCCAGGCGCCGGCTCCAGCTCGTAGAGGGTGACGACGGGTCCGGGACGCACGGCCAGGATGTCGCCGCGCACGCCGAAGTCGCTGAGGGTCGCCTCCAGCAGGGTGGCGTTCTGCTCCAGGGCCTCCGACGAGATCTGGCTCGAGGCAGGCAGGCGCGGCGCGTCGGCGAGGAGCTCCAGGGCGGGATGCCGGTAGTTCTCGGCATTCAGGGGTTGGGGCGGAGCCGCGCGACGGGCGGCGGCCGGGACGGGCGGCGGGGCCGCGGGCGCCACCCGGGAGCGCGCCGGCGCGGCGGCCTCGACGGGCGCGGCCTCGACCTCGTCCGTGTCGTCGGCCTCCTCGTCGCCGTGATGCACGGGCACCGGAGGGCGCCGCGACGCGGACGGCGCCTGCGGCGGCGCGTCGAAGACCGGCTCGCGCCGGCCGTCCGACGAGGCCACCCGGGCATCGGGGGCGTGAGTCGCCCAGGGGGCGTCCTCAGGGGCCGCGAAGGCGCGCTGCGCGGCGAGGGCCGGCGAGGCGCCCGCATAGGCGAGCTCTGTGGCGGCGGCCGCGCGCTCGGCGCGCCAATCGGCGATGCGCGCCGCCAGGGCTGTGCGCCCGCCCATCAGGGCCTGCGCCATCGCCCCGAGGGAGACGATGCCCAGGCTCGGCTCGTCGTCCTCGTAGCGTCCGTCCTGGCTGGCGTCGGGCCGGCCGCGCGCGGGCTGGCGCACGGGGGCCGGCGGCGCGTCGTAGGCGTCGAGATCCTCCGCATCGAGCTCGCCGACCCGGCAGGCCCCCGTGAGGCACAGGATCGCGACGCCGGCGAAGAGGAAGCCCGCGAAGGCGCGGAACGGGGTCGCCACGATCCCGAGCATCGTGCGGGCGGCATGCATCAGCGCGTCGCCGGCGACGCCGCCGAGGCCGGTGGGCAGGGGCCAGCGCGCCGTCGAGGGCAGCGCGCTCGCCACCGCGCTCGCGGCGAAGAATCCGATGATCCACAGGGTCAGGCGCAGGCCGCCCCGGGGCAGCGCCCGCGTGCGCATCAACTGGATGCCCCAGAGCGCCGGGGGCAGCACGAAGGCCAGGGAGCCGAGCCCCAGGAGCTGCATCGCGAGGTCCGAGACCACGGCGCCGCCGGTGCCCAGGACGTTGTGGGCAGGGTGGTCGGTGGCGTGGTTGAGGCTCGGATCGTCGATCGACCACGTCGCCAGGGCGACCGTCAGCGCGGTGGCACCGGCAAACAGCACGAGACCGCCCAACTCCGTCATTCGCTTGGCCAGGAACGGGCGAAAGCTGTCGACGAAAGTATCGTAGGGCGATGCGGAACGGCGAAGCGAGCGCATGCGGTACCAGACACGATGGGGAACTGTCCGGCGACGGTAGCGTCGCCGGAGTTAACGGCTGGCTAAGGTTGAGACTTCCCTGCGCGCACCGTTGCAATTCCGTCCTTCCCTGGGTCGCTCCGGCATCGAGTCATTCCGGTGCGGTGGGCGCTTCGCGGGCAGGTGGCGCGCGACCGGGCAGGTCCCGTCTCACGGCCCCGTGAGGCCGCGGGACGCCTGCGCAGAGCCCGCTCGACTGGGGGGCCGGAACGAGAAAGGCCCCGGTCGCGGGGACCGGGGCCTTTCCGTCCGACGCCCGGGGGCGTCGTATGGCTCAGTAGTTGTAGGCGCGCTCGCCGTGATCGGCGATGTCGAGGCCCTCGCGCTCCTCGTCCTGGGTGACGCGCAGGCCGATGGTGAGATCGACGAGCTTGTACAGGATGGCGGAGCCGACACCCGACCAGACGATTGTGAAGCCGACAGCCTTGATCTGGCTCATCAGGGCGGCGCTGGTCTCGTAGGCGCCGACCGCGAGTTCACCGGGCTTGGAGGTGTAGTCGGGCAGGCCGACGCCGCCGAAGTCCGGGTTCACGAGCAGGCCCGTGGCGATGGCGCCCAGGATGCCGCCGATGCAGTGGACGCCGAACACGTCGAGGGAGTCGTCGTAGCCGAGGGCGTTCTTCACCGTGGAGCACATGATGAAGCAGACCGCGCCGGCGACGAGGCCGAGGATGATCGAGCCCATCGGGCCGGCGAAGCCGGCGGCCGGGGTGACGGCCACGAGGCCGGCGATGGCGCCCGACAGCATGCCGAGGAGGGACGGCTTGCCCTTCAGCATCCACTCCACGAACAGCCAGGAAAGGGCTGCGGCGGCGGTGGCCACGAAGGTGTTGAGCATGGCCATGGCGGCGGTGCCGTTGGACTCGAGGTTCGAGCCGGCGTTGAAGCCGAACCAACCCACCCAGAGGAGCGAGGCGCCGATCGCCGTCATGGTCAGGGAGTGCGGGGCGAGCAGGTCACGGCCGTAGCCGATGCGCTTGCCGAGCATGAGGCAGCCGACGAATCCCGCGATCCCGGCGTTGATGTGCACCACGGTGCCGCCGGCGAAGTCGAGGGCGCCCCACTTGAAGAGCAGGCCGGCATCGGCATTCACCGCGTCGAGGGCCGCCTGGGCGGTCGCCTTCGAGGCGTCGTCGGTGGCGGCGGCCAGCGCCTTGGCGGCGTTGCCGACCGCGTCCGGGCCACCCCAGTACCAGACCATGTGCGCCATCGGGAAGTAGATCAGCGTGGTCCAGAGGATCATGAACACGACCAGGGCCGAGAACTTCATCCGCTCGGCGAAGGCGCCGACGATGAGGGCCGGGGTGATCATCGCGAACGTCATCTGGAAGCAGATGTAGACGTATTCGGGGATCACGACGCCGTTCGAGAAGGTGGCGACGGTGGAGTTCGCGTCGATGCCCTTCAGGAAGGCCTTGGACAGGCCGCCGACGAAGTCGTTGAGGCCGCCGCCGTTGGTGAAGGCAAGGCTGTAGCCGAAGATCACGAACAGCAGGCAGGAGATGCAGGCGATGGCGAAGACCTGCGTCAGGACGGAGAGCATGTTCTTGGTGCGAACGAGGCCGCCGTAGAACAGGGCGAGGCCGGGCACAACCATCAGCAGCACCAGGGCGCTGGAGATGAGCATCCAGGCGGTGTCGCCCTTGTTCGGGACGGGCGCGGCGCTCGCGGCGGCCGTCACGGCCTCCGCCGTGGGCGTCTGCGCAAGGGATGGCTCGATGAACAGGAGTGCCAGCGCGGCACCCCCCAGCCCGAGCGCCAGGGCATTGCGAAGCTTCATGGAAACGAGACTCCCGATCGCGGTGCGATGTTGATGTGAAGGGGACGTGTCAGGGGCGCCCGGACGCGATCGTCCGGACAGGCGGTCGCCTCAGAGGGCGTCGACGTCGGTCTCGCCGGTGCGGATGCGGACGGCCTTCTCGAGGGGCACGACGAAGATCTTGCCGTCGCCGATCTGGCCCGTGCGGGCGGCGGCCGCGATCGCGTCGATCACGCTCGCGACCAGGTCGGAGGCCACGGCCACCTCGATCTTGAGCTTGGGCAGGAAGCTCACGGCGTACTCGGCGCCCCGGTAGATCTCGGTGTGGCCCTTCTGGCGTCCGTAGCCTTTCACCTCGGTCACGGTCAGGCCGTGGACGCCGATGCCGGTCAGAGCGTCGCGGACCTCCTCCAGCTTGAACGGCTTGATGATGGCCATCACGATTTTCATGGGCGACGCCCCCTTAAGCTACGAGTTGAGTTCGACGAGGTGAACCGAGTGGACAGACACATGCGCGCGTGGAGGCCACCGGCCGGCGCACGCAAGCGTCGCGACACGATCGGACCGGCCGGTGCGCCCGGGCCGCTTCCGACCCGTTCACCCGCACCCATATTCAAGGACTATGCCAACGGAACTTTTTTGCCGAACCCACATCTGCCCAAGAAGTATCCGGTCACTGACTCATGACGCGGCGTTTCAACGGCCAAGTTTGCCCGCAGATTAGGCACAGAGCCGACCAGGCAGGCAATTCGTGCACGGCGCAGGCGTTTTTCGCCGGTTGCGCCGAGCCTGTCAGGCCTCGGCGCGGCGCGGCCGGATCATGCCTTCCTGGGCCACGGACGCCACGAGGGTGCCGTCGCGCGTGAAGATCTGACCGCGCGCGAAGCCCCGGGCCCCGTCGGCGCTCGGGCTGTCCTGGGCGTAGAGCAGCCAGTCGTCGGCCCGGAACGGCCGGTGGAACCAGAGGGCGTGGTCGAGGCTCGCCGACTGGATCTCCGGGTCGAACACGGTCTGGCCGTGCGGGATCAGGGTGGCGTCGAGGAGCGTCATGTCAGAGGCGTAGGCGAGGACGGCGCGGTGGATCGCCGGATCGTCGGGCAGGCGGTCGACGGCGCGCATCCAGACGTGGAAGCGCGGCTCCCGCGGCGCCCGGCGCAGGTAGCGCTCGATCTCGACGGGCCGCAGCTCGATGGGCCGGCGCCGGCCGAAATAGGAGAGGATCGGCGCCGGGATCGCGAGCCCGCGCCGGGCGGCGTCGGCGGTGGCGGCAGGCGCCTCCGGCACCTCCTCCGGGGGAGCCACGTCCGGCATGGTCGCCTGATGGGTCGCGCCCGCCTCCGCGTCATGGAAGGAGACCGACATCGCGAAGATCGCCCGGCCGTGCTGGTGCGCGACGACGCGGCGGGTGGTGAAGCTGCGGCCGTCGCGGATGCGCTCCACCACGTAGTCGATGGGGGCCTTCGGATCGCCGCCGAGGAGGAAGTAGGCGTGGAGCGAGTGCGGCGGCCGGGTCTCCGGCACCGTACGGGTCGCCGCCACCAGCGCCTGCGCCACGACCTGCCCGCCGAAGACCCGGAACCAGCCCGTCTGCAGGCTCTCGCCCCGGTAGAGATCCGGCTTCAGGCTCTTCAGGTCGAGGATGTCGAGGAGTTCGGTGACGATGCCGGTCATGCCGCTTCCCTGGTCGCCCGGCGATCCGCGAGCCGGGTGGGCGCCGCGGCGCCACGGGCGATCCTTCACATGTGAACCATTCCGATGGCAAGGATCGGATCGCGAGGATCGGATCGCGAGGATCGGATGGCACGGCTTCGGGCCGGTTTCGGCGACCGGCCCCAGCGACGATGGCGCGGGCCCGATCCCTGACGCCGCGCGTTGCCCCCGGCGCCGGGGAATGGCACTCCCTCCCTGGCAGCGAGGGCGGCGGGGATCGGCATGGACGGATCGGAGAAGCGCGGAAACCGGCGCAGCGTGGTCATCGCCGGCGCTGGCATTCCCGGCCTGACGCTCGCCCTTGCGCTGGCCCAGGCCAACGGCCCGGCCTTGACGGTCACGGTCTGCGATCCCGCTCTGAGCGCCGGCGCGGCGCGCCATGCCGGGCGAGCCTACGCGGTGGCGGCCGGCGGCCGGCGCATGTTCGCGCGCCTCGGCATCTGGGATGCGGCGCAGGGGGCGGCGCAGCCGATCCACGACATGGTGGTGAGCGACAGCCGCCTGTCGGACCCGGTGCGCCCGGTCTTCCTCACCTTTGCGCAGGAGGCGGAGGCCGGCGCGCCCTTCGCCCATATGGTCGAGGCCGAGCCCCTCGTGGCCGCGTTGCTCGCGGCGGCCGAGGCGGCCGGGGTGCTCTTCGAACCCACCGGCCTTCTCGAGGCCACGCCCGCCGGCGGCACCACCCGCATCGCGCTTGCCGACGGACGCGTGCTGGAGGCTGCGCTCCTGGTCGCCGCGGACGGGGCGCGCTCGCGCCTGCGCGAGGCCGCGAAGATCGGCTGGGTCGGCTGGTCCTATCCGCAGATGGGGCTCGTCGCCACGATCGGGCACGAGCGCGACCATGCGGGCCGGGCCTACGAGCACTTCCTGCCCAGCGGCCCCTTCGCCATCCTGCCCCTGGTGGACGGGGGCGCCCTCGGGCACCGCTCGTCCATCGTGTGGACGGAGCGATCGGCCGACGTGCCGGCCCTGACCGGAGGCGGCCCCGACGAGACCCTGGCGGAGATCGAGCGCCGATTCGGCCTCAACCTCGGGCGCCTGGCGCTGGAGCGGGGCCCGAGCGCGCATCCCCTCGCCTTCGGCATGGCCCGCAGCTTCCGGGGCGAGCGCCTGGCGCTCCTGGGCGATGCCGCGCACGTGATCCACCCGATCGCCGGCCAGGGCCTGAACCTCGGCCTCGCCGGCGCGGCGGTGCTGGCGGAGGCGGTGACCGACGCCCTCCGCCTCGGTCTCGATCCGGGAAGCCCGGACGTGCTGAAGCGCTACGAGCGGGGGCGCCGCTTCGACACCGTCGCGATGGGGGCGGTGACGGACGGGCTCAACCGCCTCTTCTCCAACGACGTGATGCCGCTGCGCCTCGCCCGCGATGTCGGCCTCGGCCTGGTCGACCGGCTTCCCGGCTTGAAGCGGCTGTTCATCGGCGAGGCGGCCGCTGCGCGCGGACCGCAGCCCCGGCTGATGCGCGGCGAGGCGCTCTGAAACGCGAAACGGCGACCCCTTCCGTCAGGAAGGGACCGCCGCACTGCGAATTCACCGCCTCGAAGAACGACTCGCCCGAGCTTTACTTGCCCTTGGCGGCCTTGTTGGCCTTCTCGCGCTCGATGCCCTCGAGGATCAGGCGGTGCGCCTCGTCCTTGCCGCCCCAGCGCTTGATCTTGACCCACTTGCCGGGCTCGAGATCCTTGTAGTGCTCGAAGAAGTGCTGGATCTGGTGGATCGTGATGTCGGGAAGGTCGGTGTAGTTCTCGATCCGATCGTAGCGCATGGTCAGGTGGCGCGACGGCACGGCGATGATCTTCTCGTCCTCCCCGGAATTGTCCTCCATCACGAGGACGCCGATCGGACGGGCGCTGATGATGGCGCCGGGGGCGATGGCGCGGGTGTTGGCCACCAGCACGTCGCAGGGATCGCCGTCGCCTGACAGGGTGTGCGGGATGAAGCCGTAATTGCCCGGGTAGTGCATCGCCGTATAGAGGAAGCGGTCGACCACCAGGGCGCCGGCCTCCTTGTCCATCTCGTACTTGATCGGGTCGCCACCGATCGGTACCTCGATGATGACGTTCACGTCGTCAGGCGGATTCTTGCCGATCGAGACCGCGTCGATGATCATATGTGTGCTCCCGCAAGCAGGGGCATTCCGGCCCCGTTGCCGGGTGTCTTAAGGCCCTTCCGCCGCGAAGGAAATCGTACCGTGCGGCGGGCGGCGACGTTTGCACGAAATTGTCGGGCGCGTTTCAGGGCCGGTCCGAGGGACCGAAGCGCCGGCGCCAGGCCGCGGCGAGGCGCTGGACCATGCGCTCGATCCAGCGGGCCGTGTGCTCCAGGGGAACCTTCAGGGCGGGCACGTCCTGGCTCAAGAGGGCGAGACCCAGGGGCAGCATCCACAGGCCGAGGATCGGCAGGATCGAGAAGATGCCGCCGAGGATGAAGAGGATCGCCGCCAGGAGACGGACCCAGATCCGCGACGGCTCGCGCAGCCAGTCCACGGCGCGGCGCATGCGGTCCGGCAGCTTCGCGCTGAGGTCCGTGACCCGCCTGTCCCAATCCGCCGCCGTCACGCTCATCCGTCGTCCCGCTCGCTCGCCCGAGGATCCGACTTGCCGAGCCGGACCGCAGGAGCGGCGCAGGCTTCGGCGAAGTCAGCTGAATCGGAAACCGACCTTGGGCAGAACCGTTCCGGCCATCCGGTCGACGGCCTGGCCGATCGCGATGCCGCCGAGCCCGGCATAGAAGGCGCAGGCCCGCTCGTTCCCTTCGAGCGCCCAGACCCCGACCCGGGTCAGGCCGTGGTCGGCCAGGTCGTTGGAAACCGCCCGGAACAGGCGGCGGCCGAGCCCGAGACCCTGGTAGGCCGGGCGGATGTAGAGCTCGTCGATCTCGCCGGGTGCCTGCAGGATGCGGCCCCGCGCCGGTCCGTAGACCGCGTAGCCGACGATGGTGCTCGCCTGCTCGACCACCACGAGGGGTCGGCTGCGCTGGGTGGCCCCGAGCCACCACTGCGAACTGCGCTGCGCGATCATCCGCTCCAGGGCGACCCCGGGGATGATCCCCCGGTAGGCCTCGCGCCAGGTCTCGTCGAACAGGTCCGCCAGGGGGTCGGCGTCGGCCGGACGGGCGCGGCGGATGCTGGTGGTGCTCGTTCGCATGACGGATCCCCGCGCTCGATGAAGACGATGGACGGTTCGCAATCGGTGTCGACCACCGCATCGGAGGCGACGATCCGGGCGAAGACAAGGCGACGGGGACCAACGCAAGGTCGATGCCGGTTGCTCCCCGCTCTCCACAGCGCGTTTGCCGCGGCCGCCGCGCACTGGTAGATCAGCCCCTCCCCGTCCCCGACAGAGCGGTCCCACCGTCCCCGTGTTCAACCGTTTCCTCTCGTACGAGACCCGCTACGCCCGGCGCATGGCGCGGATCGCGCGCTTCGAGCGCCCGATCGCCGGCCCGGTCTCGCGGGCCAAGGCCTGGGCGAACATGCTGCTGGTGGATCACGGGGTGTTCCGCCTCGCCTACCTGAATCGGCACCGGATCGGCGCGGGCAAGCTCTGGCGCTCCGCCCAACCGACGCCGCACCAGCTGGCCTGGTTCAAGCGCCAGGGGGTCCGTACCGTGATCTCCCTGCGCGGCGGGCGCGAGCACGGCTCCTGGCCGCTCCAGCGCGAGGCCTGCGAACGGCAGGGCCTGACCCTGGTGGAGTTCGTGCTGCGCTCGCGGGAGGCGCCCTCTCGGGAGACCATCCTGGCCGCCAAGGCGTTCTTCGACGGGGTCGCGTACCCGGCGATGATGCACTGCAAGTCGGGCGCGGACCGCGCCGGCCTCGCGGCAGCGCTCTACCTCATCCTGCACGAGGGCCTGCCGGTGTCGGAGGCCATGGGCCAGCTCTCGGCCCGCTACGGCCATTTCCGGTTCGCCAAGACCGGGATCCTCGACGCGTTCTTCGCGCTCTACCGCCGGGAGGGCGAGCCCAAGGGCCTGGATTTCCTGACCTGGGTCGAGACCGAATACGATCCCGAGGCGCTGAAGCGCTCGTTCCGCCCCGGCTTCTGGTCCGACCTCGTGGTGGACCGGGTCATCAAGCGGGAATAGCCGGGCACGAAAAACCCGCCGCGGCCGGGCCGGGCGGGCTTTTCATGGACCGTTCCCCAGGGCGTGGACGCCCGGCGGGATCGCCTCAGGCGGCGAGGCGGATCGTCGACGGGGCGTTCTCGTTGCTGGCGATGAAGCGACCGGAATTGGAAAGCGGGCCGTTGTTCGGCGTCAGGAGGTTCGCGGCCACGAAGACCAGCGAGACGTTGAGAGCGACGGCGGCGAGGACGAGAAGAGCGATCATGGGTGGTGTTCCAGGGCGATTGCGTTGCACCTGATATGGCACCGCACCATTTTCATTGGTATACCAAATTCTACACACCACTCATGCGAACCGCGCAGGGCTTTAACCGAACAGGTTTGCAGCGCGCCCCTGCTGCGCGAACACCGCATCGCTCGGCCGAGGATTTTGCAAGGCTTACCCAAAATCCGTATTAAGAATTTACTTCCCCAAGCTATAGATTTCGCAGCGCAGCATTCAGTTGAGCGACAGACTTTCGAGATCCATTGCGAAGGATGAGAGGTAGCTCGGACTTTCGCCGGTGAGGATGATCAGCGTCAGGATCAAACCTACCGCCCCCAGATACACGACCGCGAAGAGATCCTTGTCTTCCCGACCGGCCAGAACGATCCCGGCGAACGGGACCGTCTGAAGGGTGAGCGCTGCCGCTATGTTCATGGACAACCTCGGTTCCGGGACGGCCTCGACCTCGATCCGACCGTCCGTTCGATCCATCGCCCGATCGGCACGCATTCGGCCGATCGGACGTCGACGCCCGCCGCACGCGGGACGGCCTGCGCGTCAGGCGGCCTGGGCAGGCCGGGCCGCGACGGGAATCGGGACGGTCTCGTCGTTCAGGTAGCGCAGGCGCAGGGGCTTGAGCACGAACATCGCCAGGATCGCCGCCACGACGTTGAGGCCGATGATCATCGAAAACACCGCCGACCAGCCGTACTTGGCCGAGATGACGCTGGCGATCGGCACCAGGAACGCGGCGGAGCCCTTCGCGGTGTAGAGCAGGCCGGCATTCGTCGTGGCGAACTTCGAACCGAAGGTGTCGCCGCAGGTCGCCGGGAACAGCGAGTAGATCTCGCCGAAGACGCCGAAATACACCGCCGTGGCGAACACGAAGACCAGCGGATACGTGCCGTAGGTCAGGAGGGCGATGATCGCCAGGGCGGCGATCGAGAAGGCGATGAACATGGTGTTCTCGCGCCCGAGATTGTCGGAGACGAAGCCGAAGAACGGGCGTCCGAAGCCGTCAAAGATGCGGTCGAGGGAGATCGCGAAGGTGAGCGCTGCCATCTGCAGTCCAAACAGGCTGACGGGGACGTCCGCGACCTTGAAGTCGTGGGCGATCGGGGCAATCTGCGCCGCCGCCATCAGCCCGCCGGAGGCGACCATCACGAAGATCACGTACATCAGCCAGAAGACGGGGGTGCGCACCACCTCGCGCGGAGTGCGATCGACCTTGGCCTGCGGCAGGCGCAGGGTCTTGCGCTGGACCGGCCCGGCCTGGGACGGCTTGCGCAGGAAGAACGAGAGGAGGACCACGATGGCCCCCTGACCCAGTCCGAAGAACAGGAACGCATCCTGGTAGCCGTTGGTGGCGATCATCTTGGCGATCGGGACCACCGTGACCGCCGCGCCCGCACCGAAGCCGGCCGCGGTGGCGCCGGCGGCGAGGCCGCGGCGATGCGGGAACCACTTCAGGGCGTTGCCGACGCAGGTGCCGTAGACGGACCCGGCGCCGATGCCGCCGATGACGGCCGCCGCATAGAGCAGAAAGAGGGAATCGGCGTGGGCGTTCAGGAACCACGCCAGGGCGATCATGATGCCGCCGAAGCAGACCACGATGCGCGGGCCGTAGCGGTCGACGAACCAGGCTTCGACCGGCACCAGCCAGGTCTCGGTGGCCACGAAGATGGTGAACGCGAACTGGATCGCCGCGCGGCCCCAGTGAAACTTGGTGTCGATGGGGTCGACGAACAGAGTCCACCCGTACTGGAGGTTGGCGATCATCGCCATGCAGAGCACGCCGAAGGCGAGTTGCCACCATTTGGCGGACGGTGAGTCCTGAAGTTCCATCCCGAATTCCTTCTCGATCGGATCGTTCGCCCCGATCCTGCCAGCATGCATCAAATTTCTTTGTATGCAATATACCAGGGAATGAAATGTCGGTTCGGACGTGCGACGGTGACCGGACCCCGCGCGGAGGCTGGCGCCGTGTATCATCGTGCCGGTTGTGGAAGGATGCCCATGGGTCGGCTGCCGCACACCGAACGCGCGGCCCAGGCCCGCGGAACGGCCACGAGGGCCATCCGCCGCGGCATGGCGGCGGCCGGCCCCGGTGCGATCCTGCCCTTGCCGAGGGAGCGACGGGGCGGAGCCCCTATTCCGCGGCGATGCGGCTCGCCTCACGGTAGGGATGCGCCGGGTAGGTCCCGATGATCCGCAATTCGCGCGAGAAGTATCCGAGTTCGGCCAGCGCCCGCGACAGGCCCGGCTCCTCCGGATGGCCATCCACCTCGGCGTAGAACTGGGTCGCGACGAACTGGCCGTCGACCATGTAGCTCTCGAGTTTCGACATGTTCACGCCGTTCGTCGCGAAGCCGCCCAGCGCCTTGTAGAGGGCCGCCGGAATGTTGCGGACCCGGAACACGAAGCTCGTGACCATCGGGCCGGCCTCGGGCGAGACCGGCTCGGGCTCGGGCGAGAACACGACGAAGCGGGTGGTGTTGTGGCTCTCGTCCTCGACGTCGTGCTCCAGGATGTCGAGGCCGTAGACCTCGGCCGCCAGCGCGGGGGCGAGAGCGCCGCGCGTGGGATCGCCCGCCTCCGCCACCTCGCGGGCGGCGCCCGCCGTGTCGCCGGCCACGATGGGGCGAACGCCGAGACGCCGGATGATCTTGCGGCACTGCCCGAGGGCGTGGACGTGGCTGTGCACCGTCCGAATCTGCGCCACGGGCGTGCCGGGCAGGACCATCAGCTGGAAATGGATCGGCAGGAAGTGCTCGGCGACGATATGCAGGCCCGAGGTCGGGATCAGGTGGTGGATGTCCGCCACCCGGCCGGCGATCGAGTTCTCGATGGGTATCATCGCCCGCGTCGCGCGGCCCTCCTTCACGGCCGCGAAGGCGTCCTCGAAGGTCGGGCACGGCAGCGGGGTCCAGTCCGGATAGGCCTGGGCGCAGATGATGTGGGAGTTCGCGCCGGGCTCGCCCTGGTAGGAGACGATGTGTTGGGGCATGCGGGCTGGTCTTTCCGGGGCGCTTCAGTTCAGGCGGCGGGCCGACAGGATGGCGCGGGCGCGCGTAAGGTCGGCGGGGGTGTCGACACCCAGAGGCAGGTCGTCGACGACGATGGCGTCGATGCGCATCCCGGCCTCGAGGGCGCGGAGCTGCTCCAACTTCTCGCGTGTCTCGAGCTCGCCGGGCGGCAGGGCCATGAAGCGGGCGAGCGCCTTCCGGCGATAGGCGTAGAGGCCGATGTGATGGTAGAGCGGCCCCTCCCCCCAGGGCGCCTCGGCGCGGGTGAAGTAGAGCGCGCGCAGGCGGCGGGTGCCCACCGTGTGGCCGACGAGCTTGACCACGTTGGGATCACGCCTCTCGGAATCCTCGGTGATGATGGCGCAGAGGGTGGCGATGTCGACGGAGCGGTCGGCCAGCGGCAGGATCGCCGCGCCGATGATGCCCGGGTCGATGGTCGGTAAGTCGCCCTGGACATTGACCACCACGTCGTGGTTGCCCTGCGGATCGATGATCTCCAGGGCCTCGGCCAGACGATCCGATCCGGAGGGATGGTCGGCCCGAGTCAGGACCGCGAGGCCGCCCACGGCCTCGATGGTCTCGACGATGGCGGGCGTGTCGGTGGCCACCACCACGGGGCCGATGCCGGCCTCCACGGCGCGGCGCCAGACATGCACGATCATCGGCTCTCCAGCGAGATCGGCCATCGGCTTGTTGGGCAGGCGGGTCGCGGCCATGCGCGCGGGAATGAGGACGATGGGATCGGACATCGGTCTGGGCCCTGCTCCGGCTGGGGCCGGTGCTTACCAGCGGCGCCCCGGGTTGTCATGCTGGCGATGTGGCGCCGGGCCGGGAAAGCCGCGTCGGGCGAGGCGGGAACCGGATGCGCCCGCCCGCGTCTGAAGAAGTGAGGGATGGCGGCGACACCTGCCCGTCTGCGACTACGCGAAGCGTGACTCGGCCATTGTCAAGATCGGGCTTCAGCGGCTAAGCACCCTCGACCGTTTCCAAAGTCCGGCCCAGGTACGCGCTGGACTTCGCCCTGAATTCTCCCCCTCAGGCCGGCCGCACCGGAGTTGTCGAGAATGGACTCTTTCGAGCTGAACAAGGTCGCGGGTGCCGCGCTCGGCGCGCTGCTGTTCGCCGTGGGGTCGGGCTTCGTCGCCGAGCTGATCTATCATCCCAAGCCCGCGGGCAATGCGGGCTATGCCCTGCCCGAGCCGCAGCCGAAGGCTGCCGGTGGCGCCGCGCCCGAGGCGAAGGCCGAGCCCCTGCCGATCCGTTTGGCCAGCGCCACCGTCGAGAAGGGCCAGGCCGCGGCCAAGAAGTGCGCCTCCTGCCACAGCTTCGAGAAGGGCGGCCCGAACAAGGTCGGCCCCCATCTCTGGGGCGTCGTCGACCGCCAGCGCGCCCACGAGCCCGGCTTCGAGTACTCGGCCGCGCTCAAGGAGAAGGGCGGCACCTGGACCTACGACGAGCTCGACCACTTCCTGACCAACCCGAAGGGCTACGTCCCCGGGACCAAGATGGCCTTCGCGGGCATCACCTCGCCGACCGAGCGCGCCGACGTGATCCTTTACCTGCACAGCCTCGCCGATACCCCGGCGCCGCTGCCGGCCGTGGAAAAGAAGGCCGAGGGCGACAAGCCGGCCGAAGCCCAACCGGCCGCCGCAAAGACCGGGGATGCCAAGCCGGCCGAGGCCAAGCCCGATCCCGAGTCGAAGCCCGCGGCGGAAGTGCGGCGCGAGCAGGCGCCGAAACCTGCGGACGCCTCCAAGTCGACCGAGGACCAGAAGCCGGAGGTCGCCAACCCGGCGACGGCCGCCAAGCCCACCGTCGCGGGCGAAGAGGCGAACAAGCCGGCATCCGTGAAGCCCGCCGACGATACCCCGGTCGGGGCAGCCCCCGCCGCGCCTTCCGCTCCGGCCGCAACCGTGCCGGCCGAGAAGCCGGCCGGGCAGTAAGACGACTGTCTTCGCCGCTGACCGAGATGCTCTGAGCGAGATATCTGGAGAGTGACCAAGGCCGGGCCAGAGCCCGGCCTCTTCGTTCGAGGTAACCCTGCGTCAGCGGTCGAGGTCGAGGAATTCTTGCATGGCTTCTTCGAGGCGGCGCATGTAGGCGTCCTCCAGACGCCCGTCGATGCTCCCGACCTTCACGCGCGGGACCGCGACGATCTTGTCGACCTGGATCTGGCAGGGTTCGCGAAGTCCGTTGGCTGGGCTCGGCTCAACGTCGATCCGAAGCATCGGCGCCCCCAGCACACGCGCGCTCGTCATCAGGCACAGCGTGAGGCTGTCCGTGTGGAGAAAGCTGTCCGCCTGGATGACCACGGACGGTCGCGGTTTGCTCGTATAGCTTACCTTGGTGGCGAGGATCACGATCGCCTGCCGTCCGGTCACGACCGAGCTTCCGCATCCCCGAGATCTTGTAGGTCTGCGATCAGAGCCTCCGTCTCATCCGCGTCCGGCGGCTCTCGCGCACGTAGGCTTGAACGAGGGCGCGCAGCGCCCCGGACGGGGTGGTGCTGTCCCGCCACGCCGCATCCGCGAAGGCCTGCTTCAAGCGCTCATCGAGCCGTACCTGCAAAACCGCGCTGTCCTGGGCCATGATGGCTCCTTCATGACGCTTCTGTCGTACATGGGAAGCATACCACCGGGCCTATGGCTTGAGGCGCCGCGCCGCGGTCGCTCGCTCGCAAATCGGGACGGGGCCGTGCGCGCACGCGCCGGCTTGGCGTTCGCGGCCGGTCCGTCCTAGAACACCCGCCTGCCGTCGCCGGTGCGGCGGCGGACCCGCGCACCCGGAATCCGGAGACCGCCTGCCCGTGATGCGAATTGCCCTGATCGGACGCCTCGTCGCCACCCTCGCCTTCCTGGCCTGTGGCCTGCCCGCCCGGGCCGCCCCCGATCCGGATCCCGCCGCGCCGAAGGGCGCCTGGATGCCCGCGATCACGCTGATGGGCGAACCGAAATACGGCTCCGACTTCAAGCATTTCGATTATGCCGACCCGAGCGCGCCGAAGGGCGGCCTCGTGCGGCTGGGGGCTCAGGGGGGCTTCGACAACTTCAACTACGTGGTCTCGGGTCTGAAGGGCGATCTCGAGGGCGGAATCGTCCAGATCTACGATACCCTGATGACGGAATCGGCCGACGAACCGTTCACGTCCTACGGCCTCCTGGCGGACGGCGTGCGCCTCGCCGACGACCTGTCCGCCGTTTCCTACCGCCTGCGCGAAGGGGGCCGCTGGCATGACGGCCAGCCGATCACACCGGAGGACGTGGTCTGGTCCTTCGACGTCCTGAAGGCGAACAGCCCCTTCTATTCGGCCTATTACCAGACCGTGACCAAGGCCGTCGTCACCGGCCCGCGCGAGGTGACCTTCACCTTCTCAGAAGCCGGCAACCGCGAGCTGCCGCAGGTACTCGGCCAGCTGCGGGTGCTGCCCAAGCACTGGTGGACCGGTACCGACGCGCAGGGGCGGCCGCGCGACGTCACCCAGACCACCCTCGAGATCCCCCTGGGCTCGGGACCCTACCGGTTGGCGAAGTTCGAGGCTGGGCGCAGCGCCACCTACGAGCGGGTGGCGGATTACTGGGGCAAGGACCTGCCGGTGAATGTCGGCCGCAACAATTTCGGCACGATGCGCAACGAATATTTTCGCGACGCGACGGTGCTGATCGAGGCGCTGAAGGGCGACCTGTTCGACTTCCGGGCCGAGAACGTGGCGCGCAACTGGGCCACCGCCTACGACACTTTCCCCGCCGTGAAGGAGGGCCGCCTGATCAAGGAGGAGTTCCCGGATCGCGGCAACGGCAACATGCAGGCCTTCGTGTTGAACACCCGCCGGGCGAAGTTCGCCGATCCGCGGGTGCGCCGAGCCTTCAATCTCGCGATGAACTTCGAGGAGATGAACCGGTCGCTGTTCTTCGGCCTCTACAAGCGGATCGACTCCTATTATTTCGGCTCGGAGTTGGCTTCGTCCGGCCTGCCCCAGGGCGACGAGCTGGCGATCCTTGACGGCGTGAAGGACAAGGTCCCTCCTTCCGTCTTCACCACGCCCTACACGAACCCCGTCAACAGCACGCCGGACGCGGTGCGCGCCAATCTGCGCGAGGCCGTCGGCCTCCTGAAGCAGGCCGGCTACGAGCTGCGAAACGGCCAGATGACCGACGTCAAGAGCGGCGAGCCGCTCACCGTCGAGTTCCTGGAATTCCAGAGCGTGTTCGAGCGGGTCGTGCTGCCCTACGCGGCGCAGTTGAAGCTCATCGGCATCAACAGCACCCTGCGGGTCATCGACCAGGCCCAGTACCAGAACCGCCTGCGCGCCTTCGATTTCGACATCACCACGAGTTCGTGGCCGGAATCCCTCTCCCCGGGCAACGAGCAGCGCGAGTACTGGGGTTCGGCCTCCGCCGACAAGGCCGGCTCGCGCAACCTCATCGGCATTAAGGACTCAGGCGTCGACGCCCTGGTGGAGAAGGTAATTTTCGCGAAGGATCGCCCGGGCGTGCTGGCGGCGACCCATGCCCTCGATCGGGTGCTGCTGGCCCACAACTTCGTCGTGCCGCAATGGGGCTCGAACGTCTCGCGCACCCTGCGCTGGAACCGCTTCGGGCACCCGGCGGTGCTTCCGAAATACGGCAGCTCGGGCTTCCCCGCGACCTGGTGGTACGACGAAGCCCTGGCGGCCAAGACCGGGGCCCCACGTTGAGCGCCGGCCCGACCCGGCGTGCGGTCGTCGCAGGCGCCGGTGCCCTCGGGGCGACAATGGTGCTGCCGCCCCCCGTCCGGGCGGCGGCCCGCACCAGCCACGGCCTGTCGAGCTTCGGCGACCTGAAATACCCGGCCGACTTCCCGAACTTCGACTACGTCAACCCGGACGCGCCGCGGGGGGGGCGCTTCTCGGCGCAGCTCGCCGCCACCCTGGGCAACCAGGCCTCCGACACCTTCAACACCCTGAACATCTACGTCCTGCGCGGCGACGGCGCCGCCGGCATGAACCTGACCTTCGACTCGCTGATGGTCCGCGCCCTCGACGAGCCGGACGCCCTCTACGGGCTCCTAGCCCGCTCGGTGGAGATTTCCGAGGATGGGCTGACCTACCGCTTCAGCTTGCGGCCGCAGGCCCGCTTCCACGATGGCGCGCGCCTCACCGCCCACGACGTGGCGGCCTCGTTGCGCCTCCTGAAGGAGAAGGGCCACCCCGAGATCTCGCAGGTGATCCGCGACCTCGCCGAGGCCGTCGCCGAGGACGACGCCACGGTGACCCTGCGCTTCGCGCCCGGCCGAAGCCGCGATCTGCCCCTCTTCGTCGCCACCCTGCCGGTGTTCTCCGCCACCTACTACGCCAAGCGCGATTTCGAGGCCTCCTCCCTGGAGCCACCCCTGGGCTCGGGGCCCTACCAGGTGGGCCGCGTGGAGGCGGGCCGCTTCATCGAGCTGGAGCGGGTGAAGGATTACTGGGGCGCCGAGCTGCCGGTGAATGTGGGCCAGAATAATTTCGACGCCATCCGGTACGAGTATTTCCGCGATCGCCAGGTCGCGTTCGAGGCCTTCAAGGGCGGCGCCTTCACCTTCCGCGAGGAGTTCACCGCCCGGGTCTGGGCCACGGGCTACGACTTCCCCGCCGTGCAGGAGGGCCGCGTCCGCAAGGAGACGGTGCCCGATGCCCGTCCCTCGGGCACGCAGGGCTGGTGGATGAACACCCGCCGCGAGGCCTTTCGCGATCCCCGGGTACGCGAGGCGATCGGCCTGTGCTTCGACTTCAACTGGTCGAACGCCAACCTGATGTACGGCGCCTATCTCCGCACGGCCTCCTACTTCGAGAACTCGGACCTGAAGGCCACCGGCCGCCCGGCGCCGGAGGAGCTGGCCCTCCTCGACCCGATGCGGGGCGACCTGCCGGCGGAGGTCTTCGGCGAGGCCTGGAGCCCGCCGAGTTCAGACGGTTCGGGCCAGGACCGCGCCCTGCTCAGCCGCGCCGTGACCCTGCTGCGGGAGGCCGGCTGCACCCGCGACGGCGGCGTGATCCGCTTGGCCTCAGGCAAGCCGCTGGAAATCGAGTTCCTCGACAACGACCCGGTGTTCCAGCCGGTGACGCAGCCCTTCATTCGCAACCTCGGCCTGATCGGCATCCGCGCCAGCATCCGGCTGGTCGATCCGTCGCAGTACCAGGCCCGGGTCAAGGATTTCGACTTCGACCTCACCGCCCGCCGCTTCGCCAGCGGGCTCACGCCGGGGCCCGAACTCCGAGAGGCCTACGGGTCGCGCGCCGCCGGCACGCCCGGCTCGAGCAACCTGGCGGGCATCGCGAACCCTGCCATCGACGCCCTGATCGAGCGGGTGACGGAGGCGACCTCTCGCACCGACATGATCCAAGCCGCGCGCGCCCTCGACCGGGTGCTGCGGGCCGGCCGCTACTGGGTACCCATGTGGTACAAGGCCGATCACCGGCTGGCCCTCTGGGACGTCTACGGCCGCCCGGCCAAGGGGCCGACCTACGATCTCGGCGCGCCGAGCGTCTGGTGGTACGATGCCGCCAAGGCCCGGCGCATCGGCCGAACCTGAGGGACACCCGTGCTCGGCTACATTCTGCGCCGCATCGCGCTCATGGTCCCGACCATCTTCGGGATCATGCTCATCACCTTCGTCATCGTGCAGTTCGCCCCCGGCGGCCCGGTGGAGCGGGTGCTGGCCCAGCTCCAGGGCCAGAACGAGGGAAGCCTGTCGCGGGTGACCGGCGGGGCCGGCGACCTCGGCGGCGCCGCCCGCAGCGGCGGCGGAGGCGAGGCGAATGCCCGCTACCGCGGCGCGCAGGGGCTCGATCCGGCCTTCATCAAGAAGCTCGAGCAGCAATTCGGCTTCGACAAGCCGGCGCCCGAACGCTTCGCCAAGATGATCTGGGATTACGTCCGGTTCGATTTCGGCAACAGCTATTTCCGCGACGTATCGGTGCTGCAGCTGATCCGCGAGCGCCTGCCGGTGTCGATCTCGCTGGGCCTCTGGATGACCCTGATCTCCTACGCGATCTCGATTCCGCTGGGCATCCGCAAAGCGGTGCACGACGGTTCGCGCTTCGACCTCTGGACCTCGACCGTGGTCATCATCGGCTACGCGATCCCGAGCTTCCTGTTCGGCATCGCGCTGATCATCCTGTTCGCGGGTGGGTCCTTCGTGCAGATCTTCCCGATCCGGGGCCTGACCAGCGAGAACTTCGAATCCCTGAGCCTTTGGGGCAAGGTGGTCGACTACGCCTGGCACATGACGCTGCCCCTGGCGGCCCTGGTGCTCGGCGCCTTCGCGACCTCGACCCTGCTGACCAAGAACTCGTTCCTCGACGAAATCCGCAAGCAGTACGTGCTCACGGCCCGGATGAAGGGCCTGTCCGAGCGGCGGGTGCTGTACGGGCACGTCTTCCGCAACGCCATGCTGATCGTCATCGCGGGCTTTCCGGCGGCCTTCATCTCGGCCTTCTTCACGGGCTCGCTGCTGATCGAGACGATCTTTTCCCTCGACGGGCTCGGGCTCCTGTCCTTCACCTCCATCGTCGGGCGCGACTATCCGGTGGTGTTCGCGACCCTGTACATCTTCTCCCTGCTCGGGCTGGCGGTGAACCTGCTCTCCGACCTGATCTACACCTGGATCGACCCGCGCATCGATTTCTCGGCTCGGGCGACGTGACCACCCTCCCCCTCGTCATCCGGCACGAGCACGCGAGCGACGCCGAGGCGATCGAACGGCTCCATGCCCGCGCGTTCGGTCCGGGCCGCTTCGCCCGCACGGCCTACCGCCTGCGCGAGGGGACCGCACCGGTCGCCGAGCTCTGCTTCACCGCCCTGGTGGCGACCTACCTCGTCGGCTCGGTGCGGGTGGGTCCGGCCGAGGCGGGCGATCCGCTCCTCGTGCTCGGGCCGCTCACCGTCGATCCCAGCTTCGAGGGGCGCGGTATCGGCGCCGCCCTGATGACGGCCTGCCTCGACGCGGCGACCTCCGCCGGCCACGGCCTCGTCATCCTGATCGGCGACGCGCCCTACTACCGGCGCTTCGGCTTCGCGCCGATCCCGCCCGGGCGTCTCATTCCGCCCTCCCCCGTCGACCCGGCCCGCTTCCTCTGGCGCGAACTGCGCGCCGGCGCGGCCGCAACGGTCTCGGGGAACGTCACCGCCCTCCGCCGGCGTTGACTCCGCCGAGGGCGCCGACCCGGCGCCGGCAGGGATGGAAACGATGGACGCGACGGCAATCCGGCACGACACGATCACGGCGAACGGCGTCGCCCTCCATGTGGCGCGGCTCGGGCACGGCCGCCCGCTGGTGCTGCTGCACGGCTGGCCGGAATTCTGGCTGACCTGGGAGCCGGTGATGCGGCGCCTCGCTGGCCGCTTCGAGCTCATCGCACCGGATCTGCGCGGCTTCGGCGCCAGCGAGAAGCCGGATGCGCTGCCGTCCGCCAAGGCCGGCGCGGAGGTGCACGCCGACGATGTCGTGGCGCTGCTCGATGCCCTCGGCCTCGACCGCGTCGGCGTCGTCGGCCACGATGTCGGGGCCTACGTGGTGCAGGCCCTCGGCCGGGCGGCCCCGCAACGGCTCACGGGGCTCTTCACCTTCAATTGCCCCTATCCGGGCATCGGCCCACGCCTCGCCGCACCCGAAATGCTCGCCGAAATCTGGTATCAATCCTACCACGTGAAGCCGTTCGCGGCGGCGCAGGTCGGGGCCTCGCGCGAGGGCTGCCGGCTCTATATCGGTCACTTCCTGCACCACTGGGCCGGCGGGAACCCGGCCGCGTTCGACGATGTGCTCGACGCCTTCACCGACAACTTCCTCGCCCCCGGCAACCTCCAGGGCGGATTCAACTGGTACGTCAGTTCACAGGCCGGCCGCTTGGCGATGATTCGTGGCGAGGCGCCCGTGCTGCCCCCGATCGGCGTGCCGACCTGCGTCCGCTGGGGCGTTTCCGACCCGCTCTTCCCCTACGCCTGGACGGATCGCCTCGGCGAGACATTCTCGGACCTCGACCTCGCGCCGATGCCCGGCGTGGGCCACTTCCCTCACCGGGAGGACCCCGACCGGGCTGCGGCCGAGATCGCGCGATTCTTCGAGCGGCTGCCGGCGTGACGCGTCACACGGCTTGGCCGCGCCGGCCCTCCACCAGCCACATCGCCAACACGGCACCGGCCAGGGCGACGAGCGCCCAGAGGCCGAGGGCGAGGGGATAGACCTCGACGCCGCGGATGTTGGCACTGTCGCTGGGGCGGAAACCGATCCAGTCGGCGCCGCCGAGACGGCCGCTGCGGACGGACTGCAGGCGTGGCACCACCGTGCCTCCAGCGGCGTCCGCGATTCGGCGGATCGAGCCGCCGGTGCCTTCGGCGAGCGCCTTCAGGCGCTCGGTGTCGCTGAAGACGTCGGCGAGTTCACGCGGGTTCGGCGGACCGACGCTGACGAAGGCGACGAGGCTGCCGGACCGCAGGGTGTGGAGGCCGAGCTCGGTCGCCTCGAAGGTCGTCGAGAACAGGCCCGGCTCACCCTGGGTCAGCGTCAGGGTGCGCTGGCGACCAGTCGGACCCGTTACGGAGACGGGCTCGGCCGTGTCGGCCATGGTCTGGCGCTCCACGCGGACCTCGCGCCCGTGCCCCGTGGTCTGGGCCCGCAGGGCCTCCTCCTCCAGGGCCGGCTCCTTCATCAGCCAGTGACCGAGCCGCCGCAGCAGATCCAGATAGGGCCCGCCCTCCTGGTAACCGCGCGCCCACAGCCAGGCATGGTCCGAGGTGAGCAGGGCGACCCGGCCCTTCTCCTCGCGCGACAGGGCCAGCAGCGGCAGGGCGTTCGGACCCTGCAGGATGGGCTGGATGCCGGGCCTCACCTGCGTCGAGACGATGCGGAGCCAGTCCCCCCAGGCCGGCGGCGAGGCCTCCGAGCCCGGCAGGGCGCGGGTCACCGGATGGCGGTTGCCGATGTTCGTGAGGGCCGCCTTATACGGCTGCTCGAGCACCCGCCCGTTCGGCTCGCCGGGCAGGATCGCGGCCAGCCGCGTACGCGACAGGCTGGAGGGCGAGGCGAATTCGGGTCCGGCCGCGATCAGCAGGGCGCCGCCCTCGCGAACGTAGCGGACGATGTTGTCGAAATACGCCGAGGGCAGCACGCTCTGGTTCGCGTAGCGGTCGAAGATGATGAGGTCGAAATCCTTGATCTTCTGGACGAACAATTCGCGCGTCGGGAAGGCGATCAACGAGAGCTCGGAGATCGGCGTCCCGTCCTGCTTCTCCGGCGGGCGCAGGATGGTGAAGTGGACGAGGTCGACGTTGGCGTCGGACTTCAGGAGGTTGCGCCAGGTGCGCTCGCCCTGATGCGGCTCGCCGGACACGAGGAGCACCCGCAGCTTTTCGCGGATGCCCTCGATCGGCAGGACCGCGCGGTTGTTGATCGTGGTGAGCTCGCCGGGAAGCGGCTCGACCTCGATCTCCACGACGTTCGGGCCGCCATGCTCGATCCGCATGGTCAGGGAAAAGGGCTGGCCGGTGGGGAAGGTCCGGCGGCCGACCTCCTCGCCGTCGCGGCGGACGGTCACGGTGGCGCTGCCGGTTCCGCCCCGCTCCATCACCTCGGCCCGGATGGTGAGGTCGCGCCCGACGATGCCGAAACGCGGCGCCTCGATCAGCTTGATCTGCCGGTCGCGCTCGTCCGGATGGCCGGTGACGAGGACGTGGAGCGGCCCCTTGAGGCCCAGGGCCGCCGCCGAGGCCGGGATGTCGTGGACCACGCCGTCGGTGAGCATGACGACGCCCGCCAGGCGCTCGGCCGGCACGTCGGCCAGCGCCTGCGACAGGGCGGTGAACAGCCGGGTGCCCTCGTCGCCCTCCTTGGCGTCGGGCACGTCGATGAAGCGCGGCTCGATGTTGGTCAGGCCCCCGAAGCGACGCTGCAACTCGGCGCGGACCGCATCGGTCATCGCTGGCCGGTCGCCGAGGGCCTGCGAGCCCGAGCGGTCGACCACGATGGCGGCGATGTCCTTCACCGGTTCGCGATCCTCGCGCACCAGGGACGGGTTGGCGATCGCGAGAAGCACCAGGGCCAGGGCGAGCGCCCGCAGGATCGCGGTGCGACCCCGGGCCAGGAAGGCCAGCACGGCGAAGACCACGACGAGCACGCCGAAGGCGATCAGCACCGGCCAGGGCACCAGGGGGCTGAAGCTGAGGCTCAGCATAGGCGGATGGCCTCCGGTGAAAGGGTCATCACTGGCCCAGGCGCTCCAGTAGCGCCGGGACGTGGACCTGGTCGGCCTTGTAGTTGCCGGTGAGGGTGTAGATCACGAAATTAATGCCGCCGCGGAAGGCCATCTCGCGCTGGCGCTGGTCGCCGCCGACGATGGGGTAGAGCGGCTCGCCCCGCTTGCCCACCGCCCAGGCGGCCGCGAGATCGTTGCTCGTGATCACGATCGGCGAGACGCCGTCGCCGGCCCGCGCGGGCCGGCGCTCGGAGCCTTCGCCCGCCGGCGGCAGGGTCTCGACCCAGGTCTGGCCGGTGGCGTAGCGGCCCGGAAAGGTGTCGACGAGGTAGAAGGCCTTGGTCAGGACGTGGTCGGGCGGCACGGGCTCGAGTTCGGGGACCTCCAGGGTCGCCAGCATCTTGCGGAGATACGCTCCTTCCGGCGTCGGCGGACCGCCCGGCCGCGCGGTGAGCGCGTCGCGGGTGTCGAAGATCACCGTGCCGCCATTGCGCATGAAGGCGTCGATGCGCCGGATCGCGGTTTCGCTCGGCTGCGGCCGCCCGGCGACGATGGGCCAGTAGATCAGCGGGTAGAAGGCGAGCTCGTCCTTGGCGGGATCGATCCCGATCGGGTCGCCGGGCTCCAGGGCGGTGCGGCTCGCCAGCATCTGCGTCAGGCCCGTAAGTCCGGCCCGGCTCGCGGTGTCCGCCGCCTCGTCTCCGGTGATCACGTAGGCGAGCCGGGTGGCCAGGGCCGAGTCGAAGGTGCCCGCGCGCACCGGCGGGGCCGGCTGGGCCTGAACCGGCACGGGCGTGCCGATCAGCGTGCCGAGCGCCAGGCCGGCGACGAGGAGCGCGGCCGGGCGCGAGACGAAGCCCCGTCCGCGCCGCAGGAAACCGCTGAGCCAGAGGCCCGCGAGGGTGTCGAGGATGAGGAGCATCAGGGCCAGGGTGAAGAGAAGGGCGCGCAGGTCGAGGGTCTCGGCACCGGCGAGCGAGCCGAGGCGGGCGCCGGAGAGGGCCGCGAAATCGAGGGGCTTCAACCGATCCGCCGCCGCGAGGGCGTTGACCGCGATGCCGCCATCGGCCGGGCCGTAGAAGCCCGGCGGGTGTTCCAGCGTCGCGCGATCGGTATCGTCGGCGGAGACCGCGGTGGCGCCGGCCGGCGGCGCCCCGAGTGCGCCGAACCCGTCGAGGGTAAGGCGCGGCGCCAGCACGGCGGTCGCCCGCGCGGCGGCATCGCCCTCCGGCAGGGCCTTGGCCCCCGCGAGATTCACCACTCGGCGCAGCATGTCGATGAACAGGCCCGACAGGGGCAGGTTCGACCAGGTGGTATCGGCGGTGACGTGGAAGAGCACGACGAGGCCCTGGCCACGCTTCTGCGCCGTGACGATGGGCGTGCCGTCCTGGAGCGAGGCCCAGGTCCGACCCGGCAGGTCGCCGTCGGGCTCGGCCAGGATCTGCCGGCGCACGCCGATATCGGCCGGCGGGGTCAGGCCGGCGAAGGGACTCTCGGGCGCGAAGGGCGCCAGGGTCTTGGGGCTGTCCCACGAGAGGGTGCCGCCGAGGGTGCGGCCGCCGCGGCGCAGGCGCACCGGCACCAGGGGGTCGTTGCCGGCGGCGAGGCGCGGTCCGGCGAAGCGCAGGAGGAGGCCGCCCGCGTCGACGAACTGCTCGACACGGGCCAGGGTCGGACCGTCGAGGGCGCCGACATCGGCGAGGACGAGGACCGAGACCTGGTTGTCGAGGAGCTGCCCGATGGATTCCGCGATGCCCTTGGCACCCCGGGGCTCCTGCACGTCGGCGTAGGGACCGAGCGCGCGCGACAGGTAGTAGGTCGGCGCCAGCAGCGGCTGGGCCTGGTCGCTGGTTCCGCCGAAGACGAGGCCGACGCGGCGGCGCTTGCCGCGCTCGTCCACCAGGGTGACGGCGCCGGCCGAGCGCTCGGCCGCGACCTCGATCCGGCTGATGCTGTTGCGCAGCTCCACCGGCAGGTCGAACCCGACCTCGGCCTCGGTGGCGTTCGCCCCGAAGGTGAAGGCGTGCTCGGCCAGGGGCAGGCCCTTCTGGTCGACGGCGCGCACGAGGCCGGTGTCGCGGCCGTTCGGGGCCGCTCGCAGGACATGCGCGGTGAGCTGCCCGCTGGCTTCTGCGGCCGAGAGCGCGAGCGCCGGCGGCTGATCGGCCTTCAGGATGGTGAGCGCGGCCCCGGTCCGGCCGACGAGGTCGGCGAAGCGCTTGCCGAACGTCTCCTCGCCTGGGCCCGCGACGCCGTCGCTGATCCAGAGGATCGCCGTGCTCGGGCTGCGCTCGAGGAAAGCGGTGAGCGATGCCAGGTGCGCGCCGCGATCGGCCAGATGCGGACGCGGCGCAATGGCGCGCAGGCGCTCCAGGGCGGCGGACGGGACCTTGGCCTCCAGGGCCGCCGCCGGCTCGGCCAGGGCCGTCACCGCCACCGGACGGCCGTCGCGGGCCGCGCTCTCGATCGCGTCCGTGGCCACCCGCAGGCGGTCGCGCCAATCGTGGGCGGCGGTGAAGCCGTTGTCGAGGACGACGAGGAGCGGCGTGCGCCCCGCGGCGGCGCCCGTGCCGGAGGGGTTCCAGACGGGGCCGGACACCGCCAGGATCAGGCAGGCGGCGGCGAGGATGCGCAGGATCAGCAGCCAGGGCGGCGTCCGGGCCGGCGTCTCGCGCTTGCCCAGCAGGTCGGCCATGATCCGCAGGGGCGGGAAATCGATGCGGCGCGGGCGCGGCGGGGTCACCCGCAACAGGAACCAGAGGGCCGGCAGGGCGACGAGGGCGGCAAGCGCCAGGGGCGCGGCGAAGGTAAGGGGCAGTCCGAGCATGCGGCGATCCTCAGCCGGTCCCGCGCGCGGCGGCGACGAGGGTGAGAAGGCGCAGGGCCGCCTCGCTCGCCGGACGGTCGGTGCGATGGATCGTCAGGGTCCAGCCCTGGGTCCGGGCGATCTCCGCGAGGCGATCGCGATGGGCGGCGATCCGCACTCGATAAGCCTCGCCCCAGGCGCCAGCATCGCCGACATTGAGGCTGAGCTTCGACTCGAGGTCGTGCAAAACCGCCTGACCCGTGAACGGAAAGGTTTCCTCGACGGGATCGACGATCATCACGAGGTGACCCCGGGTGCCTCGGCCGGCGAGCCGGTCCACCGACGCCTTCACGGCATCGGGCGGCGACAGGAAATCGCTGATCAGCACGGCCTCGTCGAACCGGCCCGGCGTGGCGGGCGGCGGAGCATCGTCGTCCTGACCCTTGGCATCGGCGGCGAGGGCCTGGGCCATGGTCTCGACGATGCGTCGGGAGGCGGTGGCGCGGGTGAGGCCGAGCAGGCCGGTGCGCTCGCCACCCTCCACCAGGGCGTCGGCCAGGGCGAAGCCGAGCACCAGCGCGCGCTCCACTTTGGGTGCCTGTGCCAGGTGCGAGGCGAAGCCCATCGAGGCCGAGCGGTCGATCCAGAACCAGATGTTGTGGGTGGCCTCCCACTCGCGCTCGCGTACGTAGAGCCGATCGTCGCGAGCCGAGCGGCGCCAGTCGATGCGCGCGGCGGCCTCGCCGGCGACGAAGGGCCGGAACTGCCAGAAGCTCTCGCCCGGCCCGGCCCGGCGGCGGCCGTGGATGCCATGAGCCAGGGTCGAGGACACCCGGCGGGATTCGAGGATCAGCCGCGGCATGCGCTCGGCCAGGGCGAGCGCATGCTCGGTCTCGCGGCGTCCGGGATTGCGGGCGCTCCGGTCGAGGACCTGGGGGGCGCCGCCGCCGGGCCGGGGAATCGCCATGCCCTAGAGCTTGCCGGCGAGCTGGGCGATGAGGCCCGAGATCGTCTCGCCATCGGCGCGCGCCGCGAAGCTCAGTGCCATGCGGTGCTTGAGCACGGGCTCGGCCAGGGCCTTCACGTCGGCGATGGACGGGGCGACGCGGCCCTCGATCAGGGCGCGGGCGCGCACCGCCAGGGTCAGGGCCTGGCTGGCGCGGGGGCCCGGCCCCCAGAGGAGCTTGCCCTTGAGAGACGGATCGCCGCCCTCGGGGCGGGCGGCGCGCACGAGGTCGAGGATGGCATCGACCACCGCATCCCCGACGGGCAGCCGGCGCACGAGGCGCTGGGCCGTCAGCAGGGACTCGGTGGACATCACCGCCACCGGCTTGTGCTCATCGACGCCGGTGGTCTCGATCAGGATACGGCGCTCGGCGGCGCGGTCGGGATAGCCGACGTCGATCTCCAGGAGGAAGCGGTCGAGCTGCGCCTCGGGCAGCGGATAGGTGCCCTCCTGCTCGATCGGGTTCTGGGTCGCCAGCACGTGGAACGGGCGCGGCAGGTCGTGGCGCTCGCCAGCCACCGAGACGAAGTTCTCCTGCATGGCCTGCAGCAGCGCGGACTGGGTCCGCGGGCTGGCGCGGTTGATCTCGTCCGCCATGAGGAGCTGGGTGAAGACCGGCCCCCTGACGAAGCGGAACGACCGGTGGCGATCGGCGTCCTCGTCCAGGATCTCGGTGCCGAGGATGTCGGACGGCATCAGGTCGGGCGTGAACTGCACCCGGCGGGCATCGAGGCCGAGGACGGTGCCGAGGGTCTCGACCAGCTTGGTCTTGGCGAGCCCCGGCAGGCCGACCAGCAGGCCGTGGCCGCCGGCCAGGATCGTCACCAGGGCGAGGTCTACGACCTGCTCCTGGCCGAAGATGACCTTGTGGATCGCCTCGCGGGCCTGCCCCACCGAGCCGAGGCAGGCTTCCGCCGTGGCGACGATGCCGTCATCGAGGGTGGTGGCCGACTGGGAGCCCTGAATCATGCGTCTCGGTCCTGACTTCTCCGCATCGGCCGGCGAGGGCCGCGCGCGGCGGGAATGCGCCATCGAGGGGCGGGCCTGGCGTCGGCCGTCTGTCCGGGAGTGTGGCGCCCTTTGCGGCACGCTGGCAAGGTCGGCGCGACGACGCAGGGTTCGGACCTGCGCGCGCTGGCCTTCGTCGGCGCGGAGAGGACGTCGCGCCGCCGTTCCCCCGCCGTCCGGATGCGCTATCTTGTGACCGCATGACCGAACCGACCCCTCCCGTCGCCGATCCGACGATCGACCGCCTCAGCGCCGCCCTGGGCGATGTGGCGCGCCGCGGCCCGCCGCCGCTGGAGCGCTGGAATCCGCCCTTCTGCGGGGCGATCGACATGCGGATCGCCGCCGACGGGACCTGGCACCACGACGGCAGGCCGATCCGCCGTACGGCCCTGGTCAAGCTCTTCGCCTCGATCCTGCGGCGCGAGCCCGGTGGCGGCTACGTGCTGGTCACCCCGGTGGAGAGCGTCGGCATCACGGTGGAAGATGCGCCCTTCGTAGCCGTGGAGATGGCGGTCGAGGGCGACGGTCCGGGGCGGCGCATCGCCTTCCGCACCAATGTCGACGACCTCGTGCCCGTGGAAGCCGGCCATGCCCTGCGCTTCGAGCAGGATGCGGGGGGCGGCCTGCGCCCCTACGTTCATGTCCGCCGCGACCTCTGGGCGCTGCTGACCCGGGCGCTGACCTACGACCTCCTCGCCTTGGCGGAGGAGCAGGACGGCTGGCTCGGCGTCATGGCCGGCGGCATCTTCCACCGCATCGCGCCCGCCGAGAGCGCATGAGGCAGGACGCTGCGCTGGCGGACCTCGTCGCCCGGGCCTCCGCGTACCTGTCGGCGGAACCGCCGGGCGATGGCTCTCCGACGGCGAACCCGCGGGGCGACCACGACCTCGACGGAACCGATGGGGCGGTGGTGCCGGAGCGCCCCCACCGGCGCGCGGCGGTTCTCGTGCCCGTGCTGCCCCGGGCCGAGGGCCCCCATGTGCTGTTCACCGTCCGTGCCGCGCATCTGCGCGATCATTCGGGGCAGATCGCCTTCCCCGGGGGTAAGATCGACGCCGGCGATCCGAGCCCGGCCGATGCTGCCCTGCGCGAGGCTCGCGAGGAAGTCGGACTTCCCGCCGAGGCGATCCGTGTGCTCGGCTACCTGGATCCCTATCTCTCGGCCACGGGATTCCTGGTCCTGCCCGTGCTCGGTCTCGTCGACCCGGAGGCAGACCTGTCGCTGAACCCCGACGAGGTCGCCGCCACGTTCGAGGTTCCGCTGAGCCACCTCCTCGATCCGGCCCAGCGCCGCATCGAGAGCGCGATCTGGCGCGGTCGTCACCGGCGCTACTACGCCATCACCTACGGCGCGTTCCGGATCTGGGGCGTCACCGCCGGGATCGTCAACAACTTGCAGGAGCGCCTCTTCCCGTGACGCAGCGCCCATCCCATCGCGATTCGAGACGTTCATGATCCGCCGCGTCCTCGAAGAACTCCTGATCTTCCTCTCGCCGTTCCTGCTCTACGCCCTCTACCTGGCGGTCCGCGGACGCCGGCCCGACCACGGCGTGCATTGGGACGGGCAGGCCTTCCGCCTGACCCTGGCGGGCATCGTCCTCGTCGTCCTCTCCCTGGTGGCGACGGGGCTCTTCAGCGAACGGCATCGTGGCGGCTACGTACCGCCCCACCTGGAGAACGGCCAGGTCGTGCCCGGGCGGTTCCAGTGAGCGGACACGTCCTCGATGGAGCGGGCCTCGGCCACCTTCTCGACCGACCGGGGGTCCGTCGCGTGCTCGGCGCCCTGTCCGCCGAGGGCGAGGCGACCCGGCTCGTCGGCGGTTGCATCCGCGACGCTCTGCTCGGGCGCGCCGGCGACGACATCGACCTCGCCACCACGCTGCTGCCCCCGGCGGTGATCGCCCGGGCCGAGGCGGCCGGCCTGCGCGCCATTCCCACCGGGATCGAGCACGGGACCATCACGCTGCTCGCGGGCGAAGCCTCCTTCGAGGTCACGACCCTGCGGGAGGATGTCGAAACCGACGGGCGCCGCGCCGTGGTGCGGTTTGGGCGCGACTTTGCCCTCGATGCGCAGCGCCGGGACTTCACCATCAACGCGCTCTCCCTCACGCCCGACGGCACCCTCCACGACACGACCGGCGGGGTCGACGATCTGCGGGCGGGACGCGTCCGCTTCATCGGCGAGGCCCGGACCCGCATTCGCGAGGATGCCCTGCGCATCCTGCGGTTCTTCCGGTTCCATGCCCGCTACGGCGCCGGACCTCCCGACCCGGAGGGCCTGTCGGCCTGCATCTCCGCCCGCGATGCTTTGGATGGGCTCTCGCGCGAGCGCATCCGAGCGGAATTCCTCAAGCTGCTCCTCGCGCCCGGCACGGCTGCGGCCGTCGCGATTTTGAGTGAGACCGGACTGCTGTTGCGGCTGATCGGCGGATTCGGGGATCTCGAGCGCTTCGCCCGCGCCCTCGCGGATGGCTCGGAGACGTCCGCGATCGACCGACTGGCGGCGCTGGCGGTGTGGTCCGCTGCGGATGCCGCACGGCTGGAGGCCGAGTTACGGCTCTCGAGGACCGACCTTGACGCCCTCGTGGCCTATGGGCGCGCCCTCGATGCTCTGCATGGACGGGCCATGATCGACGACACGGAGATCCGACGCTTGGCCGCCGATCACGACCGCCGGGGCCTCTCCCTGGCGCGGACGACCACCCGGAGCGAACCGATGCCGAACTTCTCGCCGGGGGCGGAACGCTATCTCGACGATCTGGCGAGCGGCCGCGTCGGGGCGCCGAAATTTCCCCTCGGGGGGGCCGATCTGGTGGCGCGGGGCGTTCGGCCCGGTCCCGAGATCGGTCGTCGACTCGCCCGGGCCCGGGCCCTGTGGCTGGATCTGGGCTGCCCGGACGATGCGTCCGCGCGCGAGGCCTTGCTCGCGCACGCGGCCAGGTAGGACCTCGCAGACGATCGGCCTTCAGAGCTTGAGCGCGACCTTGGCGTCGCGGAGCTGGACGATCTGGCCGGTGAGCTCGTCCTTCTTGGCGAAATCCTCGGTGGCGTCGCGCAGGAGTTCGACCGCCTCGATGTCGCGGTCGAGGGACTCCGGCGAGATCTCCTCGAAGGGGTTCGCACGCTCGGCAATGACGGTGACGGAGGTCGGGCCGATGTCGGCGAAGCCGCCGCGGACCAGGACGCGCTTGCCGGTATGGCCGGCCTCGTTGATCACGATGACGCCGACCTTGAGGGCGGTGAGCACGGGAGCGTGGCCGGGGAGCACGGTCATTTCGCCCTCGATGCCGGGCAGCTGCACGGCCTCGATCTGGCCGGAATACAGCGTCCGCTCGGGACCGACGAAATCGAACTGGAAGGTGGCCATGAGGTCGAGGATCCCGGCTCGGGTTGTCTGTGCGGAAGGACGGCGCGCCGTGCCCGAGAGGGGCGCGCGCCGTCGTGTTCGTCGTCAGGCCCTGCGGCGATCGGCGACGAAGCCGATCCCGAGGCCCAGCACCGCGCCGATGACGGCGAAGATGCCGATATGCTGCATCTGGCCCGTGGTCAGGGAGCCGCCGCGGGTTCCCGCCGGCGAATCCCCCTGAACCTCGAGGCTGAACGACCCGATCTTGATCTCGGCGGCCTCGGGCCGGGTGAGATACCCGGCGAGACCGCCGACCACGAGACCGACGAGAAGGAGAACGGCTTTGAGGTTCAAGACCTCAGGCCGCCGCGGCGATCTTCTTCGCCTTTTCCTTGGCGTCCTCGATCGTGCCGACCATGTAGAACGCCGCCTCCGGCAGGTCGTCGTACTCGCCGTTCACGAGACCCTTGAAGCCCTTGATCGTGTCGGCCAGCGGGACCTGGATGCCCGGCGAGCCGGTGAAGATCTCGGCCACCGAGAAGGGCTGCGAGAAGAAGCGCTCGATCTTACGGGCACGGGCGACGGTAAGCTTGTCCTCTTCCGAGAGCTCGTCCATGCCCAGGATCGCGATGATGTCCTGCAGGGCCTTGTAGCGCTGCAGGGTCTGCTGGACTTTGCGGGCGACGTCGTAGTGCTCCTCGCCGAGGACGGCGGGGTTGAGCATGCGCGAGGTGGAGTCCAGCGGATCCACGGCCGGGTAGATGCCCTTCTCGGCGATCGAGCGGGACAGCACAGTCGTGGCGTCGAGGTGGGCGAACGAGGCGGCCGGGGCCGGGTCGGTCAGATCGTCGGCGGGCACGTAGATGGCCTGCACCGAGGTGATCGAGCCCTTGGTGGTGGTGGTGATGCGCTCTTGGAGGGCGCCCATGTCAGTGGCGAGCGTCGGCTGGTAGCCCACCGCCGACGGGATGCGGCCGAGGAGCGCCGACACTTCCGAGCCGGCCTGGGTGAAGCGGAAGATGTTGTCCACGAAGAACAGCACGTCCTGGCCCTGGTCGCGGAAGTCCTCGGCGATGGTGAGGCCGGTGAGGGCGACACGCGAGCGGGCGCCGGGGGACTCGTTCATCTGACCGTAGACGAGGGCGCACTTGGAGCCCTCGGCGGAGCCGTTGTGCTCCTTGGGGTCCATGTTCACCTTGGACTCGATCATCTCGTGGTAGAGATCGTTGCCCTCGCGGGTCCGCTCACCGACGCCGGCGAACACCGAGTAGCCGGAGTGCACCTTGGCGATGTTGTTGATGAGCTCCATGATCAGCACGGTCTTGCCGACGCCGGCGCCGCCGAACAGGCCGATCTTGCCGCCCTTGGCATAGGGGGCGAGGAGGTCGACGACCTTGATGCCGGTGACGAGGATCTGTGACTCGGTGGACTGCTCGGAATAGGCGGGCGCCGGCTGGTGGATGGCGCGGAGCGTGTCCGACTGGATCGGGCCGGCCTCGTCGATCGGCTCGCCGATGACGTTCATGATGCGGCCGAGGGTGTTGAAGCCGACCGGAACCTTGATGGCCTCGCCGGTGTCGGTGACTTCCTGGCCGCGGACCAGGCCTTCCGAGGTGTCCATGGCGATGCAGCGCACGGTGCTCTCGCCGAGCTGCATGGCGACTTCGAGAACGAGGCGGCTGCCGTTGTTCTTGGTCTCCAGGGCATTCAGGATCTCGGGCAGGTGGCCGTCGAAGTGAACGTCGACCACGGGGCCGATGACCTGGGTGATCTTGCCGACCTTGTTCGAGCCGGCGCCGGGGATCGCGGTGTTCGCCATGTTACGGGTCCTTTGGATATGTTGCGGTCAGGGCGTCGTCTGCGCTTAGAGCGCTTCGGCGCCCGAGATGATCTCGATGAGTTCCTTGGTGATCATGGCCTGACGCGTCCGGTTGTAGATCTGCGTCTGCTTCTTGATCATTTCGCCCGCGTTGCGCGTGGCGGAGTCCATGGCGCCGGTGCGAGCGCCCTGCTCGGAAGCGGCGTTCTCCAGGAGTGCCCGGAACACCTGGACGGTGAGGTTGCGCGGGAGCAGCGTGTCGAGGATGGCCTCCTCGCTCGGCTCGAACTGAAGGGCGGCGTCCGGCGCCGTGGCGCCGGTCTCCGGCAGCTCGGCCGGGATGAGCTTCTGCGCCGTCGGGATCTGCGAGATCACGGAGCGGAATCGCGAGTAGAACAACGTCGCGACATCGAACTCGCCGGCATCGAAGCGGGCGATGATGCTGTCGGCGATCTCGGCGGCGAACTCGTAGTCGACCGCCTTGTTGCCGCGCAGGTCGCGGTTCTCGATGATCTCGTCACGGAACTGGCGGCGGAGGAGGTCGTAGCCCTTCTTGCCGACGGTGATCATCTTCACCGTCTTGCCCTCGGCCATCAGCCGGCGGGCATGGTCACGGGCGAGACGGGCGATCGAGGAGTTGAAGCCGCCGCACAGGCCGCGATCGGCCGTGCAGACGATGAGCAGGTGGGTCTTCTCCGCGCCGGTGCCGGAGAGGAGTCGGGGCCCCTGCACGCCGCCGACGAGGTTCGCCGCGAGGTTTCCCAGAACCTGGGACATCTTCTCGGCATAGGGACGCGCGCTCTCGGCGGCCATCTGGGCGCGCCGCAGCTTGGCGGCGGCGACCATCTGCATCGCCTTGGTGATCTTCTGCGTGCCCTTCACCGAGGTGATGCGGTTCCGCAGATCCTTCAAACTCGCCATGGGGTGACTTCCAGATCCATCCGCTGCCGCTCAAGGCGAGGCGCCCGGACGATCCGGGCGCCTGCGCTCGCTCAAGATCCGGTCGCCCGCAGGCGACCGGGTTCGCTGTCGATGCCGCGACTTACGCGAGCGACTTGGCGACGCTCTCGACGACGCCCTTCAGCGTCTTGGCGCTGTCGTCCGACAGGTCCTTCGAGTCGCGGATCTTGGTGAGCAGGTCGGCGTGCTTGGTGCGCAGGGCCGAAAGCAGGGCGTCCTCGAAGGGACGGACCTTGTTCAGCGGCAGGGTGTCGAGGTAGCCGTTCACGCCGGCGTAGATCACCGCCACCTGCTCTTCCATCTTCAGCGGCGAGAACTGCGGCTGCTTCAGGAGCTCGGTCAGGCGCGAACCGCGGTTCAGGAGCTTCTGGGTCGAGGCGTCGAGGTCCGAGCCGAACTGCGCGAAGGCGGCCATCTCGCGGTACTGCGCGAGCTCGCCCTTGATCTTGCCGGCGACCTTCTTCATCGCCTTCGTCTGGGCCGAGGAGCCCACGCGAGAGACCGAGAGACCGACGTTCACCGCCGGGCGGATACCCTGGTAGAACAGGTCGGTCTCGAGGAAGATCTGGCCGTCGGTGATCGAGATCACGTTGGTGGGGATGTAGGCCGAGACGTCGTTGGCCTGGGTCTCGATGACCGGCAGCGCGGTCAGCGAGCCGTTGCCGGCGGCATCGCCCATCTTGGCGGCGCGCTCGAGCAGGCGCGAATGCAGGTAGAACACGTCGCCCGGGTAAGCCTCGCGGCCCGGCGGACGGCGCAGCAGCAGCGACATCTGGCGGTAGGCGACGGCCTGCTTGGAGAGATCGTCATAGACGATCACGGCGTGCATGCCGTTGTCGCGGAAGTACTCGCCCATGGCGCAACCGGCGAAGGGTGCGATGAACTGCATCGGCGCGGCGTCGGACGCGGTGGCGGCGATAACGATCGAGTACTCGAGCGCGCCGTTGTCTTCTAGCGACTTCACGAACTGGGCGACGGTGGAGCGCTTCTGCCCGATGGCGACGTAGACGCAGTAGAGCTTCGCGTTCTCGTCGGTGCCGGCATGGGCCGGCTTTTGGTTCAGGATCGTGTCAAGGGCGATGGCGGTCTTGCCGGTCTGGCGATCGCCGATGATGAGCTCGCGCTGGCCGCGGCCGACGGGGATCAGGGCGTCGATGGCCTTGAGGCCGGTGGCCATCGGCTCGTGCACCGACTTGCGCGGGATGATGCCCGGCGCCTTCACGTCGACGCGGCGACGCTCGGTGGTGGCGATGGGGCCCTTGCCGTCGATCGGGTTGCCGAGGGCGTCGACGACGCGGCCGAGCAGCGCCTTGCCGACCGGCACGTCCACGATCGCGCCGGTGCGCTTGACGGTCTGACCTTCCTTGATGTCGCGGTCGGATCCGAAGATCACGATGCCGACGTTGTCCTGCTCGAGGTTGAGGGCCATGCCGCGCACGCCCGACTCGAACTCGACCATCTCACCGGCCTGGACGCTGTCGAGGCCGTAGGCGCGGGCGATGCCGTCACCGACGGACAGAACCTGACCGACCTCGGTGACTTCGGCTTCCTGGCCGAAATTCTTGATCTGATCCTTCAGGATCGCGGAGATCTCGGCGGCGCGGATGTCCATCGTCGGGCCTCTTGTCTTGGATTGAATGAATGGGGTTGGGAACGGGAAGCGGTCGGGCCTCGAGGGCCCTTACCGGGCTTCCCGCATCGCGAGGCGAATTCCGTTGAGCTTGGTGCGCAGGGACGCGTCCACCATGCGGCTGCCGATCTTGACCACGAGGCCGCCGATCAGGCTGGGGTCGATCTTGAGGTCGAGGTCGATCTCGGCGCGCGCCACGTCGCGCAGGGAGGCCTTGATCTCCTCCACGACGGCGTCGGAGGGACGCTCGGCGACGGTCACCTCGGCGCGGACGATGCCCTTCGACTCGCGCACCAGGGTGCGGAAGGCGCGGATCATGTCGGGAAGGGCGAACAGTCGACGGTTGGCGGCCGCGAGGCGGATGAAGTTGCCGCCGATGCCGCCGATGCCGGACTTCTCCAGCAGCGAGACGATGGCGGCCTCCTGCTCGGCGCCCGTGAAGATCGGGCTGCGCACGAAGCGTCGCAGGTCGGCGCTCTCCTTGAGCATCGCGTCGAACCGGTCGAGGCTCGCCGCCACGCCATCGACGTCGCGCTCATCGCGCGCCAGCTCGAACAAGGCCGACGCGTAGCGTGCCGCTACGCCTGCAACCGGGGAACCCGCCTCGGAACCGTTCTGCGCCACGCGCCGCTCTCTCTTCAATCCTGCCTGAGGGCTCCGGCCGCGTCGCGCCGTGTTCGGCGCGGGCTCTGAAACCGTCAGGATTGGGAACGTGCCGGTCTGCGCGGGCCATGAAAAGCCCGCCCTTCCGGCGCGGCGAGGGCCTAGCATGCGTGTCCGGGGGGCGCAAGACGATGGAACTTGCGCCGGTGCGTTGTGCAACGCGAGATGCCGAACCCTGTTCCGATGCGGACAAACGGTGGCGAAGGTGAGGCCGCCTCAGCAGGCGATGCGGTCGCAGCGTCGGGTCGCGGCGACCATCCGCGCGAGGGCCTTCGGGCCGGGATGGCCGAGAAGCCCCGTGTTGCCGAGCACGTAGGAGGGGGTCGCGGCGAGCCCGAGATCGGCGGCCATGCGCATCTGCGCCTTGAGGGCGAGCCGCACCTCCTCGCTGTCGGCGATGCTTTCGATCTCGGCGGCGGGCACACCGAGCTTGGCGGCGGCCTGGAGGGCGCCGGGCCCGTCGATCTTGCCGGGCTTGGCCAGCAGCGTTCGATACAGGCTCCAGGCCGCTGCCGATCCGAGCTTGCGCTGGATCGCAAGGGCGACCTTCGCGGCCTGGGCCGATTGCACCGCGAGAATGGGATTGTTGATCAGGCCGATTCGCAGCGATGGATCGCTCTCGCTGAGGGAGACCATGTCGGCCGCCGCCTTCCGGCAATACGGGCAATTGTAGTCGAAGAACTCGTACAGGGTCGTCTCTGCCTCGGCCGGTCCGACATAGGTGACCCCGCGCAGAGCTGGAATCTCGCCGACGATCTCGCCGGGCAGACGCATGTTCGCGACCGGCCGGCCCTCGTCGTTGTCCACCTTGAACGCCTGGCCGTAGCCCTGTGCCACACTCTCCCCGGCGATCGCGAGGCCAGCGGCAAGGCCGGTGGAGGCGAGGAGGAAGCGCCGGCGGTGTAGGCCCGGTAACGCGAAGCTCATGGGGCGGCCCTGGTAGCGTGGGGATCGGGGAAGCGTGCGGAAAGCCGCCCGGCTTCTAGACCCGCCGGTGCCCGACCGCCAGCGCCGCCGCGCCGCCCCGCCTCAGCGCATCGCGCCGGGCCGGTCCCCCGCCGCCCAGGCGAGGGCCTGTTCCAGGCGGTCGTTGCCCCAGAACAATTCGCCGTCGCCGGCCAGGAAGGTCGGTGCACCGAAGATCCCGCGGGACCGCGCCTCCTCGCCGTTGACGCGCAGCCGCCCCTTGTTCGCCTCCGCCGCCGCCTGCTTCAGGATAATCGTGCCGTCGAGGCCGAGGCCGTTGAGGATCGACACCACGGCGGGCGGCTCGGCGATCGACTGCCCGCGGGCGAACTCGGCCTCGTAGACGGCCTTGGAGAAGGGCACGAGCCAATCGTGGTCCATGCCGTAGGTCGCCGCGCGGGTGGCGCTCAGACTGTTCTGCGGGAAGGGATCGGGGCGCTTGACGGGTGGGAGGCCGAGCCGGGCCGCCTCGCGCTCGACGTCGCGCCACATGTGGCGCCCCTTGGCGGCGTAGAGGTTGAACGGCGAAGAATTCCAGCCCTGCGCGGCGAAGATCGGCCCGACCAGGAACGGGCGCCAGCGGATCTCGACCTCGGCCGCCGCCGCCAGGGCCTCGATCCGCATGGCCGAGAGGTAGGAATAGGTCGATGCGAACTCGTACCAGAATTCGAGGGTCGGCCTGCGCGGCATGCGTCGAATCTCCGGGGTCGAGAACGGTCGTGAGTGTCGCCCGCCCGAGGGCTCGCGACAAGGCGGTTCACGCTCACGGCCACGCTGAGCGAACGCGTCCGACGGCACAGCGGTTGCACGGCCCCGCGCTCCGCTGATAAGCCGCGGCAATCACGACGCGGAGGCGCGCGACGCCGACGCACACGACGCCCGAACCGGAAGCGAGCTCATGACCGACGCGAACCCGAAGCCCGTCAACAAGGTCGTGCTCGCCTATTCCGGCGGACTCGACACGTCGATCATCCTGAAGTGGCTGCAGACGACCTATGGCTGCGAGGTCATCACCTTCACGGCCGATCTCGGCCAGGGCGAGGAGCTCGAGCCGGCCCGCAAGAAGGCGGAACTGCTCGGCATCAAGCCCGAGAACATCTTCATCGAGGATCTGCGCGAGGAATTCGTGCGGGACTACGTGTTTCCGATGTTCCGGGCCAACGCTCAGTACGAGGGTGTCTATCTCCTGGGCACCTCCATCGCCCGGCCGCTGATCGCCAAGAAGCAGATCGAGATCGCCGAGAAGCTCGGGGCGGACGCCGTCTGCCACGGCGCCACCGGCAAGGGCAACGACCAAGTCCGGTTCGAGCTCGGCTACTATGCCCTGAAGCCCGACGTCACGGTCATCGCCCCCTGGCGCGAGTGGGACCTGAAGAGCCGAGAGCAGCTGATCGCCTTCGCCGAGCAGCACCAGATCCCGATCTCCAAGGACAAGCGCGGCGAGAGCCCCTTCTCCGTGGACGCCAACCTCCTGCACGCCTCCTCGGAGGGCAAGGTGCTGGAGGACCCCGCCGACGAGGTGCCGGATTACGTCTACTCGCGCACTCGCTCGCCCGAGGAGGCGCCGGATACGCCGACCGTGATCACCATCGGCTTTGAGAAGGGAGACGCCGTCTCCATCGATGGCGAGCGGCTGTCGCCCGCGAGCCTGCTCGCCAAGCTCAACCAGCTCGGCCACGACAACGGTATCGGTCGCTTGGACCTCGTCGAGAACCGCTTCGTCGGCATGAAGAGCCGCGGCATGTACGAGACGCCGGGCGGCACCATCCTGCTTCCCGCCCATCGGGCCATCGAGTCGATCACGCTGGACCGGGGTGCCGCACACCTCAAGGACCAGCTGATGCCGCAATACGCGGAGCTGATCTACAACGGCTTCTGGTTCTCGCCCGAGCGCGAGATGCTGCAGGCCCTGATCGACAAGAGCCAGGAGATGGTCACCGGCGAGGTCCGGCTGAAGCTCTACAAGGGCGGCGTCCATGTCATCGGCCGCACCAGCCCGAACTCGCTTTATGACCAGGACCTCGTCACCTTCGAGGAGGGCGCCGTCGCCTACGACCACCGCGACGCGGCCGGCTTCATCAAGCTCAACGCCCTGCGCCTGCGCACCCTCGCCCAGCGCAGGAAGAAGCTCGGCGCCTGAGGCGAAACCCGCCGGGTCCCCTCCCCACGGGGACCCGGCTAGACGGACCGACTTGCGGAGAAGCCCTGGAGGATCTGGGGCACCTCGCCGGAAATCTGCCGGGCGAGGAATCCCACGGGCCCGACCGATTTCGCGAGCCGGGCGCCGGCGTCACCGTGGAGGTAGACGCCCCACAGAGCGGCGGTCAGCGGATCGACGCCCCGGGCGAGGATGCCGGTGATGACGCCCGCGAGGACGTCGCCCGAGCCGGAGGTGGCGAGGCCGACGCCGCCGCCATCGTAGTGCCAGTGCGCGCCGTCGGGGGCGACGATCCAGCTCTCGGCGCCCTTCATGATGACCACGGCCCGCAGCATTTCGGCAGCGCGCCGGGCCGCCTTCAGGGGTTCTGCCTCTACGGCCCCGCGGTCCCAGTCCAGGAGCTGCGCCATCTCCCCCGCATGCGGTGTCAGCACCGGCGGAGCGAGAAGGGCGCGCACCGTCTCGGCATGGGCAGCAAGGCCGCAGATGGCGCCGGCATCGAGGACGTAGGCGATCTCGTCCTGGTCCGCGAGCAGCGTGCGGACCAGCGTTGTGGTGATCGCGCAGGTGTTCATGCCGGGTCCGAGCAGCACCGCGTCGCAGCGCCGGGCCGCCTCGGCGATGCGAGGGGCCGCGGCCTCCGCCTCGATCTCGCCCCCGCCGGTCTCCGGGAGACCGATCACCATCGCCTCGGGCACGGCCAGGGCCATCGCCACGGCGACGCTTCGCACGGAGGCGATCTTCAGCTTGCCCGCACCGGCCCGCAGGGCCGCAACGCCGGCGAGGAAAACGGCGCCCGGCACCTCGGCGCAGCCGCCGAGGACGAGAACGCTGCCGCGGTCGTCCTTGCTGCCGGCCTCCGGGGTCGGAAGCGGACGCGCCCGCAGGCACGCGGCGTCGAGTTCGCTCCCGGTCATCGCACGTCTTCCGTCAGCGAGGGTTCGGCGGTGACGGGAGCGCCTGCCCGCTGGACCGGGGCGACGAAGTTGTAGCGCGCGAGATGGAGGCGGCCGGTGGAACCCGTTTGTGCCCGGAAGGCATATTCCGTAACGGAGCAGTTCAGGACGTCTCCCTCGGCATCGATGCCGAGGATCTCGGCCTCGCTGAGGTTCTCGATGAGGTAGCGCAGACAGAGCACCACCACCTGGTGGGCGACGATCAGGACGCGCTTCTCGCCGTGGTGCAGGGAAATCGTGTCCATGGCGCCGCGCAGACGCAGGATGACATCGCACCAGCTCTCGCCGCAGGTGGGGCGATAGTAGAATTTTCCGAGGCGGGCCCGCAATTCGGCCTGTTCCGGATGAAGCGCGTCGACGCCCGTGCGCGTGAGCCGGTCGAGCATCCCCAGTTCCTTCTCGCGCAGTCGCTCGTCGACGGTGTCGTCGGCCGCGTCCGATGCGAGGCCGCCGGCCCGGCGAATGCCCGCGACGGTCTGCTGTGCCCGGAGGTAGGGCGAGCTCAGCACCACGTTCGGACGCTCCGCGTCCGGCATCTCGGAAAACCAGCGCCCCAACGCCTCGGACTGCCGACGGCCGCGATCGCTCAGGGGAACGTCGACGTCGCGCTCCGGGATGTCGATGCGTTCCAGCCCAGCGTCATGGGCGGCATCGCGCGCGACGTTGCCCGCGCTCTCGCCGTGTCGGACGACCCAGATCCGGCTCGGCCAGCGTTGCAGCATCCGTCACGTTCCTCGGCTTGTTCTCCACCGCCAACGTTCCTGCAGGCCGATCCGTTCGCTTGCTGCGTCGTTCGCACCCCTCAAGCTGGCTGCCAGCCCGAGGTGCCGCGGGAGAAGTCGCCCGGGCCGAGATCGGCGTAGCGCAGGAAGATCTGGAGCACCGGCTGCATCTCGCGGTGCCCGGTTGGCAGGCCGACCCCCGGGCCGTAGGGCGCGTCCGTGTCCACGGCCGGCACGTCGCGGGCGGCGTCCCAGCGGATCGCCAGGGCTTTGACGCGGGCGACCTGCTCGGCCGCGACGTCGAAGGTGACGTGCTCGGGCGTCTCACCGGTGGCCTCATCGCGAAAGACGTCGCCGACATCGTCGGAGGCAAGCTTCGCCAGGGTGTTGTGATAGGCGTAGCGCCCCGGCTTGAGGACGGCATTGGCGGTGAAAACCGCAAGGGCATCGCCCAGAGCGCGGTGCTCCTCGTCGGCCCCGTCGTCGTCGCCGGTGACGTTGAAGATATCGCCGTCGCGGTCGGTGCTGCCGTAGGGCGCGTCGGGGTGGACGATGGGCGCACCGACGCCCTCAGGGTTCCAGGCCACCACCATCCGGCGAATCAGCGCGATGCGCTCGAGGGTGAGTTCGAAGGTCGGCTGGGTCATCGTCGGTCTTTCGCCCATGGGGTCGCGCGGGGGCAGGTCGTGGTCGCGGGGGCTCAGCACCGCGATGAGGATGGGCGGCAGGTAGCCGATCCCGTGGCCTCGGGCTACCGCTTCAGGCAACCCATCAGCCCCGAGACGCCGTTCATCCGCGCTTGGATCCGAGCGGCCTGGGCCCGGACGCCACGCGAGGGCAGAGCCGGATTGCGCAGGATCGGGTTGGGCAGCACGGCGGCCAGCAGCGCCGCCTCCCCGCGGGTGAGGGCGCGGGCCGGCTTGCCGAACCAGCGCCGGGCAGCGGCTTCGGCCCCGAACACCCCCTCCCCCCACTCGGCGATGTTGAGGTAGATCTCCATGGTGCGCGGCTTGCCCCACAGGGTATCGGCCACGAGGGCCAGGGGGATCTCGAGCGCCTTCCGGATCACCGATCGGCCCGGCCACAGGAAGACGTTCTTCACCGTCTGCATCGGGATGGTCGAGGCGCCGCGGCTCGGGCCCTCCTCGTCGTCGACCACGTCCCGCAGGGCGCCCCAATCCACGCCGTTGTGCAGGCAGTAGCGCTGGTCCTCCGACGCGATGACGGCCTGGACGAGGTAGGGTGAGATGGCCTCGAGCCCCACCGCCTGCCGGTCGACGGAGTGCAGCGTCAACCATCGCCCCAGCATCAGGGTTGAGGGCGGGGTCAGCGCACTATAGACGAGCGCGAGCGACAATAAGAGGACGAGGCCGATGACGGGGAGGAGCAGGATGAGGTTGACGATCCGTCGCAAGCCTCTCGCCCGTGTCCTGCCGGATGCCTCGCGCATCGGCAGCGGGCGCGCCGAAACCTGCCGCAACGGCTGCTCCGCGCTCTCCTCCCGATCCTGAATTCGAACCTCCCCCGCCCACGACACGACACCGTCTGACCGAAGGCCCGACCGAACATGACCTCAACGCAAGGATCCCACGCTTCGGTCAAGGCGGATGCCCCGGTCGACGCGTTTTCCCACAGGCTTGCCACGGTTGCGGACACGGTGGAGGCCTACCTCGCCGAGCGCCTGACCCCAGAGACGCAGGCCGGCGAGATCACCCGTCCGGTGCGCCTGATGGACGCGATGCGCCACGCCGTGCTCGGCGGCGGCAAGCGCCTGCGCCCGTTCCTGGCCATCGAGACCGCCCGGATGCTCGGCGGGACAGAGACCGGCGCCCTCGCAGCCGGCTCGGCCATCGAGCTGGTGCACTGCTACTCCCTCGTCCACGACGACATGCCCGCCATGGACGACGACGACCTGCGCCGCGGCAAGCCCACCGTGCACAAGGCCTATGACGAGGCGACCGCGATCCTGGTGGGCGACGCCCTCCAGACCCTGGCCTTCGAGATCTTGGCCGACGCCGCCTGGCAACCCGATCCTGCCGTGCGCGCGGACCTCGTGCTCGGTCTCGCCAAGGCCTCGGGCCTCGGCGGCATGGTCGGCGGCCAGCTCCTCGACCTCGGCGCCGAGGGTCGCTTCGGTCCCGTCTCCCTCGATGTCGACGATACGCTGCAGCTTCAGGCCATGAAGACCGGCGCGATCCTGGCCTTCTCGGTGGAAGCCGGTGCGATCGTCGGCGGCGCGACCCCGGACCAGCGCAAGGCGCTGCTGCGCTACGGCCACGCCCTGGGCCAGGCTTTCCAGATCGCCGATGACATCCTCGACCGCGAGGCTTCGTCCGAAGCCATGGGCAAGGCCACCGGCAAGGACAAGGATGCCGGCAAGGCGACCCTGGTCGACCGCCTCGGCCTCGACGGCGCCCGTGCCGAGTGCGACCGCCTCGTCGGCGTCTGCGAGGAGGCCGTGGCATCCTGGGGCGACAAGGCCGAGACCCTGCGCCAGGCGGCGCGGTTCACGGTGGCGCGCAAGGTCTGACGCCTGATCCGACGGCGGACCGCCTGCCCCCCGTCCTTCGAACATCCATCGCGAGTTGATCCCATGACCCCCTACAAGCTCCTCCTCCTCCCCGGCGACGGCATCGGCCCCGAGGTGATGGCAGAGGTCGAGAAGGTGATCGGCGTTCTGGATGCGCTGGGTCTCGCCCACTTCGAGATCGAGCGCGACCTCGTCGGCGGCAGCGCCATCGACGCCCACGGCAAGCCGCTGACGGACGAGGCCCTGGCCCGGGCCGATGCCGCCGATGCCATCCTGCTCGGCGCGGTGGGCGGCCCGAAATGGGCGGATGTCGCTTACGAGATCCGGCCCGAGGCAGGGCTCCTGCGCCTGCGCAAGGATCTGGGCCTCTTCGCCAACCTGCGTCCGGCGATCTGCTACCCGGCCCTCGCCGAGGCCTCGGCCCTGAAGCGCGAGTTGGTCGAGGGCCTCGACATCATGATCGTGCGCGAGCTCACGGGTGGCGTCTATTTCGGCGAGCCGAAGGAGATCACCACCCTGCCGGACGGCTCGAAGCGCGCCGTCGACACCCAGGTCTACACCACGGCCGAGATCGAGCGGATCGCCCACGTGGCCTTCGACCTCGCCCGCAAGCGCTCGGGCCGGGTAGCCTCGGTCGAGAAGCACAACGTGATGAAGTCGGGCGTCCTCTGGAAGGAGGTCGTGACCCGGGTCCATGCCGAGTACAGCGACGTGAGCCTGGAGCACGTGCTCGCCGACAACTGTGCCATGCAGCTGGTCCGCCGCCCGAAGCAGTACGACGTCCTCGTCACCGACAACCTGTTCGGGGACGTGCTCTCGGACGTGGCGGCGATGCTCACCGGCTCGCTCGGCATGCTGCCCTCCGCCTCCCTGGGCGCCGTCGATGCCAAGGGCAGCCGCAAGGCCCTCTACGAGCCGGTCCACGGCTCGGCACCCGACATCGCCGGCAAGGGTTACGCGAACCCGATCGCCATGATCGGCTCGCTGGCCATGTGCCTGCGCTACTCCTTCGGCCTGGGTGAAGCCGCCGACCTTCTGGACTCGGCCGTCACCCGCACCCTCGCGTCCGGCGCCCGCACACGGGACATCGCTGCTGAGGGAACGGCTCCGATCAGCACCGCCGAGATGGGCGACGCGATCATCCGCGAATTGAGGCACGCCGCCGCCTGATTCAGGTGCGGATGTCGCAGCGAGCGACGTCCAAACGAAAACGGGCCCCGTGAGGGGCCCGTCGCATGTCCGGCTTTTGAGGCTGGAATTAGTAAGGGTTGCCGAAGCGCGAAACGTAGGAGGTCGGGTCGATCGCGTCGATGGCCGACAGGTCGACGTTGCGGATCGCGCTCGAACGGGCGCCGACGAACGGGCCGTTGGTGATCGGATCCGACAGGATGCCACCGCCGAAGCGATCGTTGCGGCCATAGGGGGGCGAGTTCAGGTAGCTCGCAGTGATGAACTGCGGGTTGGTTGCCGGGTTGCTGACCGAGCCGTTGTTCGCCTCGACCACGTTGCCGGCATCGAGCCAGCTCCGCGGACGGATGCGGATCGGCAGGGGCTGGCTGACGCGGTAGCCGGCCGGCGCATAACGCCCCTGGGCCTCGGCAGCGGTGTTCGCGCCGACGGCTGCGAGCGTGAGGGCACCCATCAGGGCAATCGAGACAGAGCGCATGACGCACCTTCGTTGAAGCTGTGGGACTGTAGGCCGGGCTTCCTTAAGAAACTAAGGCCTTCGCATGGAGGGAAGACGTGCCAGCCCGGCCGAGGTTCCCGGATTATGGCCGCGCTTCGCGCGATCGCCGCAGTTTAGCCTCATTTTTTCGTGTGGCCCGACTTTCTTGTGGCCCGACTTGGGATCGATCCGGTCTCGCTTCCGATATCCCGCGGCGACACCGTCGCGACAAGGGCAGGCGGCCCACATCCGGGATCGCGCCGGGCCTCGAAGCTCGCGAAGGCGGCCTCTCGCTCCGGAGAAGCTTGACCGTTCAGCACGACCTTGTCGAGAAGACAGGTGATGGCCCGCGGCTCCGGCGCCTGTCCGAGGGGCGCGCAGAGCCAGCCGTCCAGGCGCAGCGCGCCGGAGTTCAGGCTGGCAAAGCCCGTGCAGGCGCGCTTGCCCTCGCCACCGAGAGTGAACTGGAGGGTCTCCATGGGGCCGAACTTGGTCTCGATGGCACCGCGCTCTCCGGTGCGGATCACGGCCAGGGCCTGACCATCCGCGGCCCGTCGGGCCAGGGTGATGAACAGGCTAGGGCCCGGCTCGGTCTCGGATGCTTCGGTCAGGGTCAGGCGCAGGTATGGTGCCTCGATCGTATCGAAGCCGCCCTGGACCAAAAGGTCCTCCCGACGGCCGCTCGACGGATTGAGCCGGGCCGCCTCCGCGCGCGGCGCCTCGATCGCCTCGGGGTCGTTCAGGCGGAAGCGGGGCGCCGACAGGGCGAGGGGCATCGCGGGGCGCACGGCCTGAGCCGAGACCGGCACGAAGCCGGGCCCGGGCGGTGCCTCCATGGCCGAAGCGGCAGGGTCGGGCCCTCCTCCCCGTGCCGCCAGACTCAAGACCGCGACCACGGCCCCCGCTGCCAAGACCTGCATGAGGTGGCGGACCGACGGACAAGGAAGCCGCATCCGCTCTGTAGCCGTCGCGTCCGTTCCCAATCCGTCTCGCTCGAAAACCGTTCGCATCGCGTTCCGGGGTTCTTCGGCGACCGCGCGCCGCCCGAGCCCATCCTGCTCCCCACTCCGGCAAACCGGGGTTTCCGGATCGGGTGCGGCCTCCGCCTTTCCGACGACAGGGTGAATCGTTGGTATCGACCCATGCGGGCGACACATGCCGGCCCGTGCTTGCAGCGGGCCCTGCCCATCGCGATCTCTCGGTACGGGGCCCACCGCGCGACACACAGAAGGACTTCATGATCCCCCTTTCCGTCCTCGACCTCGCCTTCGTGCCCGAGGGCGCGACGCCTGCCGATGCCCTGCGAAACAGCGTGGATCTCGCCCGCCACGCGGAAGAGCACGGCTATCGTCGCTTTTGGCTCGCCGAGCACCACAACATGATCGGCGTCGCCAGTGCGGCGACGGCTGTCGTGATCGGGCACGTCGCGGCTGGCACACGGACGATCCGCGTCGGCGCGGGCGGCATCATGCTGCCGAACCACGCCCCCCTGGTCATCGCCGAGCAATTCGGTACCCTGGAGACCCTGTTCCCCGGCCGGATCGATCTCGGCCTCGGGCGCGCGCCCGGCACCGATCCGCGCACCACGCGCGCGTTGCGGCGCTCCCCAGATGCCGCCGACACCTTTCCGCAGGACGTGGTGGAACTGCAGGCCCTCTTCGACGACCCGCAGCCCGGACAGACGGTCCAGGCAGTTCCGGGGACGGGGCTGAAGGTGCCCCTTTGGATCCTCGGCTCGAGCACCTACGGCGCGCAGCTCGCCGCGATGCTGGGACTTCCCTACGCCTTCGCCTCGCATTTCGCGCCCGAGCAGCTCTTGCCGGCCCTCGCCCTCTATCGCGAGCGTTTCAAACCGTCAGCGCAGCTCAGCCGCCCGCACGCGATGGTCGGCATCAACGTGGTGGCGGCCGAGACCGACGCCGCGGCGCGCCGGCTCTTCACCTCGGCCCAGCAGCAGTTCACCAACCTCGTGCGCGGCACGCGCGGCCTGCTGCGACCGCCGATCGACGATATCGAGACCTATTGGGCCCCGCACGAGAAGGCACAGGCCTCGCGCATGCTGGCCCGCAGCCTGGTCGGCTCGCCCCAGACCGTGCGAGCGGGGCTCGCCGAGCTGATCCGGGAGACGGGCGCCGACGAGATCATGGTGGCGGCGGCGATCCACGACCAGGGTGCGCGACGAACCTCCTACGCCATCCTGGCGGAGGCGCGGGACGCCCTCGAGGCTGCCCCGGCCGCCCTGGTGGCGTGATCGGAGCGTCCAACCCTTGACAGAGGCGGGAGCGAGGCGTCTTGCTCCCGCCCTTGGCGACTCATGCTGCGATGCGGCGGGCGCCAGACGGCGCGGACCGGGATCGGGCCGCGCACCTTCGCGGCCGGCGGGCCGCCGGCCGCCGTGGGCGGCTCGGCGCACGGCAGGGAGGCTTGAGAACGG
>NZ_LMMK01000005.1:107231-181177 GCF_001422795.1 Methylobacterium sp. Leaf88
CGGACGATGCGCTTCGCCAGACCGGCGGGCGCCGCACGGGCCCTCGGCGCCCGTGCAGAGCGGAGTGAAGAGCATGGGTTACAAGGTCGCCGTCGTGGGTGCCACGGGCAATGTGGGCCGCGAGATGCTGGACATCCTGTCCGAGCGCGCCTTTCCGGCGGACGAGGTGGTGGCGATTGCCTCGCGCCGCTCGGCCGGCCAGGACGTGTCCTTCGGCGACAAGATCCTGAAGGTGAAGGCCCTCGATTCCTACGATTTCTCCGATACCGACATCTGCCTGATGTCCGCGGGCGGCGAGACCTCGAAGGAGTGGTCGCCCCGCATCGGTCAGTCCGGCTGCGTCGTGATCGATAACTCGTCGGCGTTTCGCTACCATCAGGACGTGCCGCTGATCGTTCCGGAAGTGAACCCGGACGCTATCCACGGCTTCTCCAAGCTCAACATCATCGCCAATCCGAACTGCTCCACGGCGCAGCTCGTGGTCGCGCTGAAGCCCCTCCATGACGCGGCCACGATTAAGCGCGTGGTGGTGGCGACCTACCAGTCGGTCTCCGGCGCCGGCAAGGACGCCATGGACGAGCTCTTCCAGCAGACCCGCTCGGTCTTCACCGCCGGCGAGATTAAGGCCGAGAAGTTCCCCAAGCGCATCGCCTTCAACGTCATCCCGCACATCGATGTGTTCATGGAGGACGGGTACACGAAGGAAGAGTGGAAGATGGTCGCCGAGACCAAGAAGATGCTCGATCCCAAGATCAAGCTCACGGCCACCGCCGTGCGCGTGCCGGTGTTCATCGGCCACGCGGAAGCCGTGAACGTCGAGTTCGAGCGCCCGATCTCGGCCGAGCAGGCCACCGCGATCCTGCGCTCGGCCCCTGGCCTCATGGTCGTCGATAAGCGCGAGCCCGGCGGCTACATGACCCCGCACGAGGCCGCCGGCGAGGACGCCACCTACGTCTCCCGCATCCGCGAGGACGCTACGGTGGAGAACGGCCTCTCGTTCTGGTGCGTCGCCGACAACCTGCGCAAGGGCGCGGCCCTGAACACCGTGCAGATCGCCGAGATGCTGGTGAACCGCAAGCTCCTGAAGCGGGCCCAGGCGGCCTGAGGTTCGATTTGGGTCCGGACCTCGGGACCCAGACGACCGACAGCGATCATCGACGCCGTCCCGCCCTGCGGGGCGGCGTTTTTCTTGGGCCCGACGCAACGCGGGAGGTCTTCCGGGCTCGCTGTTGCGCCGGACAGTCGTACGCGAGGGCAAAGCCTCGGATCGCAACATCCACCGGCGCGGCCCAGCACCATGGGGATTGAGAGGTCTGCGCCGGCGGCGCGCGATCCCGACACCGTGGACTCCGTTCGCGGTACGCACTGCGAGTCCGAAGGGCCGGGCTGCATGGTTCCGATCGGCAACAGGGTACCATCCGCGTGCCCAGCACGACGCCGGGGTCGTTGCAGTCCCATCCGTTCGGGGTGGGGCGCGAGCGGGATCGCCGAGCGGACCAAGACTGGTCTTCAAATTTTTTCTGATTTCTACCTGGCGCGTTGTGGAACCGCCGCGCGGATCATGGAGATCAAGGCAGCTACGTAGGCGGTGGTTTTCGCCCAGGCCGGCCCAGGGTCCGGGTTCGACACAAGGCGGAAACCGCTTGAAAATGGGAGCGAACGCGCCTACTCTGTTTCTATCAGTTCTGGTTGCAGTTGTGAGACTGCGGTTCGGGAGTGGGCCCCACCGGGTCCGCTCTTTTTTATTGCCGCAATGACTCTTGCGCCGGATCGCCTCGGACAAGGCCGGACTTCAAGCGCAGCATGGCGGACAACCTCAACAGCGACCCGCTCAACAGCGATCTCAACGAGAAGCGCCTCATCACCGAGACCGGCGTGGCCGCGCGGGTGGTGCAGGTCATCGAGGGCTCAATTCAGGGCCTGGGCTATCGCGTCGTCCGGGTGAAGGTGACGAGCGCCAACGGCTGCACCGTGCAGATCATGGCCGAGCGGCCGGACGGCACCATGACGGTGGATGATTGCGAGGCGGTGAGCCGGGCGATCTCGCCACTGCTCGATCTCGATGACCCGATCGGCAAGCCCTACTACCTCGAGATCTCCTCGCCGGGCATCGACCGGCCGCTGGTGCGGGCCGTCGATTTCGCGCGCTGGGCCGGCTACGAGGCCAAGATCGAGCTCGCCGTGCCAATGGACGGCCGCAAGCGCTTCCGCGGCATCATCGGCGCCCCGAATGCGGACGGGCTCACGGTACCGATCGACCTGCCCGACGTGAAGGAGGGCCTGCCGAGCCGGATCGACCTGCCGCTGCGCGACCTCGGCGACGCCTACCTCGTGCTCACCGACGAGCTGGTACGCGAATCCCTGCGCCGCGGCGGTCCCCCCGCTCTCGACGACGAGATGGACGACGCGGAGGATGACGGGGCGGAGATCGAAGTCGAACCGACCCCTGCCCCTGCCCCGCTGAAGAAGAAGATTTCCCGTCCCCTGAAACCGAAGGCCTCGCAACGGCCCAAGCCCGTGAAGGTCGAGACCGAGGAGAGTCTCGCCATCAAGGCTCGGAACAAGGCGAAGCCCGTCCGCACTAAGGCGGTGCGGGTGAAGGAAGACGGCAAGCTCCACTAACACGCCCGGATCCCTGCCCCGCCGAGCGGCGAGGGGATCGCGACAGAACACGACGAAGAGAAGGACGAAAAACGATGGCCGTCGTCAGCGCCAACAGGCTCGAACTCCTGCAGATTGCCGAAGCGGTCGCCCGTGAGAAGGTGATCGACCGGTCCATCGTGATCGACGCGATGGAGGAAGCCATCGCCAAGGCCGCACGCTCCCGCTACGGCGCCGAAACCGACGTGCATGCCGAAATCGACCCGAAGACGGGCGCGCTGCGCCTGTCGCGCCACCTCGTGGTGGTAGACCAGGTCGAGAACGACGCCCGCGAGGTCACCCTGGAGCAGGCCCGCCGCTACAACCCCGGCGCCCTCGTGGGCGACGTCATCTCCGACACCCTGCCGCCCTTCGATTTCGGCCGCGTCGCCGCCCAGTCGGCCAAACAGGTCATCGTGCAGAAGGTGCGCGACGCCGAGCGCGACCGGCAGTTCGACGAGTATAAGGACCGCATCGGCGAGGTCGTGAACGGCCTCGTGAAGCGCGTCGAGTACGGCAATGTCATCGTTGACCTCGGCCGCGGCGAGGGGATTGTTCGCCGCGACGAGATGATCCCGCGCGAGACCTTCCGTCCGGGCGACCGCATTCGTTCCTACCTATTCGACGTGCGCCGCGAGGTGCGCGGACCGCAGATCTTCCTCTCGCGCTCGCACCCGCAGTTCATGGCAAAGCTCTTCGGCCAGGAAGTGCCGGAGATCTACGACGGCATCGTCGAGGTGAAGGCCGTGGCCCGCGATCCCGGCTCGCGCGCGAAGATCGCCGTGATCTCGCGGGACGGCTCGATCGACCCTGTCGGCGCCTGCGTCGGCATGCGCGGCTCCCGCGTCCAAGCGGTGGTCGGCGAACTCCAGGGTGAAAAGATCGACATCATCCCGTGGTCGGAGGACCAGGCGACCTTCATCGTCAATGCGCTGCAGCCGGCGGAAGTCGTGAAGGTGGTGCTGGACGAGGAGGCCGACCGCATTGAGGTGGTGGTACCCGACGACCAGCTCTCCCTGGCCATCGGCCGCCGCGGCCAGAACGTGCGCCTCGCCTCGCAGCTCACGGGCTGGGACATCGACATCCTGACCGAGGCTGAGGAGTCGGAGCGTCGTCAGAAGGAGTTCGCCGAGCGTACCGCGATCTTCATGGAAGCCCTCGACGTCGACGAGACCGTGGGCCAGCTCCTGGCGGCGGAGGGCTTCCGAAACGTCGAGGAAATCGCCTACGTCGAGCCGGGCGAGCTCGCCAACATCCAGGGACTCGACGAGGAGAGCGGAACCGAGATCCAGGCACGCGCCCAGGATCACCTCGCCCGCGTCGAATCGGAGTTCGATGCCAAGCGTCAGGAACTGGGCGTGCAGGACGAGCTGCGCGAGATCGACGGCATCACTACGCCCATGCTGGTGGCGTTGGGCGAGAACGACGTGAAGACGATCGAGGACCTCGCCGGTTGCGCCACCGATGATCTCGTGGGTTACACCGAAGGGCGCGGCCCCGAGGCCAAACGGCACACGGGCTACCTCGAGGGATTCGAGATTTCGCGGGCGGAAGCGGAGGCCATGGTCATGGCGGCCCGCGTCCATGCCGGCTGGATCGAGGCGCCGGCCGAGCCTGAGGCGAGCGAGTCCACCGATGAGGAGCCCGTCTCCGTCTGAGAAGGCGAATCATGGCTCCCCGCGGCCACGGATCGCGGGGATGTTTTCCAGTTGACGAGAGAATCCCACGCCACATGACGGGCGAAACCGCAGATGTAACCGACGATGCCGTCGAGCCGGATCCGAGCACGCTGCTCGATCCGGGTCTGGGGCGGGGTCGTGCCAATGCTCTGCGCACATGCCTCGTCACGCGGGTGACGCAGGCGCCGTCCGGCTTGATCCGTTTCGTGCTCGGGCCCGACGGCGCCGTCGTGCCGGATCTGCGGGCTCGCCTACCCGGCCGTGGTGCCTGGCTTACCCCCACCCGCGCGGCGGTCAACGAAGCGGTGAAGCGGCGCGCCTTTCAACGCGCCTTCAAAAGCAAGGATGCCATGGCATCCGACCTCGCCGACCGCATCGCCGAGGGTCTGCGCGCCGACCTGCGTCAATCGTTGTCCCTGGCCAACAAGGCCGGCTGCGTGGTCGCGGGCTTCGCCAAGGTCGAGTCGGCCATCGGCGACAAGGCCGGTGTGGCGGCGGTGATTCAAGCCTCCGACGGTAGCGCCGACGGACGGCGGAAGATCGTCGCGGCATTGCACCGGCGGCATGGCAGTGCCATATCGTGCATTCCCGTCATTGATGACCTGTCCAACGAAGAATTGGACATGGCCTTGGGTCGGGATCATGTGATACATGCGGCTCTCGTCGCAGGAGTCGGAGCTTCCGGCTGCCTTGCGCGTTGGCGTCGGCTCCGCACCTTCGAAGGTTTGGCGACGACGGCCGAGGAGGCCGGCTCCGCCCGTATTGGGCAGGCCGTTTCCGATCTGCACGACGATTGAAGCGATGGATCTACCCGGCGCACAGCAGTTTGCCGGTTCACGGGACGATGGAAACCCTCAGGGTTTGGACTGAATGAGCGATACGAACAATCCGGGCGACAAGACGCAGGCGAGACCCCCTTCGAAGCCGCTGTCCTTGAAGCGTCCGATCGAGCAGGGAACGGTGCGTCAGAGCTTCTCCCATGGCCGCTCCAAGCAGGTCGTGGTCGAGACGGTGAAGCGCCGTGTCATCGGTGCCGCGCCGGCCGCCCCCGCGCGTGAGACGACGCCCGTCGCCCCTGCGACGCGGGTGGCGCCGCCTCCGCCGCCGGCCGCACCGCGTCAGGCCCAGCGGTCCGCAAATGGCGTGGTGCTTCGCACTCTCAGCGAGCAGGAGAGCAACGCCCGTGCGGCTGCCCTCGCCGACGCCAAGCGCCGCGAGGCCGAGGCGCAGAGGCGTGCCGAGGCAGAAGCCGCGGCTGAGCGCGAGCGCATCGCTGCGGAACAGCGCGAGCGGGAGGCCGCCGAGGCGAAGAAGCGCGAGGAGGAGGCCCGCCGCCGCAAGGAGGAAGAGGATCGCCGCGCCGCCGAGGAGGCAGAACGCGCTGCTGCAATTGCGGCTCAAGACGCTGCGAAGGCCGATGCCGCACCAGCCTCCGCCCCGACCGTGTCGAAGACCGCCCCGATGCCGGCGGCCCCGACCATCGTGCGCTCGGCGCCTCCGGCCCCGGCTGCCCCGGCGGCGGAGCGTCCCGCTCAGGCTGCCGCTCCCGCCCGGCCTGCGGCTCCGACAGCGCCGGCCCGTCCGGTTGCCCGCCCGCCGCTGACGGCGCGTCCTGCCACGGCCGAGCCGCGCAAGACCATCACGGCCGACGTGCGCAAGCCGCGCGACCTGAATTTCATGGCCCGCCCGGCTCCGGCGCCGGAGCCCGAGCCCACCGCTCCGACCGCGGCCACGGCCGCCCGTCCGGCCGGTGGAGCAACGCCGGCCCGTACGGCTGGCCGCCCGCAGGCTGCCGAGGAGGAGAGCGAGCAGAAGCGCGTGATCCGCCGCCCCGGCATGCCGCTCAAGATCATCACGCCGCCCAAGACGCCGAAGCAGCCGGGCGGCGATCGCAACCGCGGCCGTCTCACGATCGCCACCGCCACGTCGGGTGAGGACGAGCGCACGCGCTCCGTCGCCTCGTTCCGCCGCCGCCAGCAGCGCATGAGCGGCAACCGGCAGGTGGAGCAGAAGGAGAAGCTCTCCCGCGAGGTGACGATCCCGGAGACGATCACGATCCAGGAGCTCGCCAACCGCATGTCGGAGCGGGCGGTGGACGTGATCCGTCTGCTCATGAAGCAGGGCGAAATCCATAAGATCACCGACGTGATCGACTCGGATTCGGCGCAGCTCATCGCCGAGGAACTCGGCCACACCGTTCGCCGCGTTGCGGAGTCGGACGTGGAGGAAGGCCTGTTCAGCGACGAGCCGGAGCTGGAGGAGGATCTCGATCCCCGTCCCCCGGTGGTTACCATCATGGGCCACGTCGACCACGGCAAGACCTCGCTGCTCGACGCGATCCGCAAGACCACCGTTGTCTCCGGCGAGGCCGGCGGCATCACGCAGCATATCGGTGCCTACCAGGTCGCCTCCCCGAGCGGCGACATGGTCACCTTCATCGACACCCCCGGCCACGCGGCGTTCACCTCGATGCGTGCCCGCGGTGCCAAGGTGACGGACATCGTCGTGCTCGTGGTGGCGGCGGATGACGGTGTCATGCCGCAGACGGTGGAGGCGATCTCCCACGCCAAGGCCGCCGGCGTTCCCTTGATCGTGGCGATCAACAAGATCGACAAGCCCGAGGCGAACCCGCAGCGGGTGCGAACCGAGCTGCTGCAGCACGACATCCAGGTCGAGTCGATGGGTGGCGAAACTCTCGAGTTCGAGGTGTCGGCCAAGACCGGCGACGGTCTGCCGGAGCTTCTCGAGGGCCTGCAGCTCCAGGCCGAAATCATGAACCTGCGCGCCAACGAGACGCGCGACGGCGAGGGTACGGTCATCGAGGCCAAGCTCGATCGCGGTCGCGGCCCGGTGGCGACCGTCCTGGTCCAGCGCGGCACCCTGTTCACCGGCGACATCGTCGTGGCCGGCGCCGAATGGGGCCGCGTGCGCGCCCTCATTGACGACAAGGGCGAGAACGTCCCCTACGCCGGTCCTTCGGTCCCGGTGGAGGTGCTCGGCTTCAACGGCACACCGGATGCGGGCGACCGCGTCGTGGTCGTGCCGAACGAGGCCCGCGCCCGTGAGGTCACCGAATACCGGGCCCGCCAGAAGCGCGAGCGCCTGGCTGCCCGTACCGGTGGCGCGAATCGCTCGCTGGTCGACATGATGCGCGACCTGAAGGAAGGCGCCGGCCGCAAGGAACTGGCGCTGGTCGTCAAGGGCGACGTGCAGGGCTCGGTCGAGGCCATCAACGGCGCGCTGGAGAAGCTCGGCAACGACGAGGTGTCGGCGCGGATTCTGCTGGCGGGCGTCGGCGGCATCACCGAGTCGGACATCACCCTGGCGGAGGCTTCGAAGGCCGTCGTCATCGGCTTCAACGTGCGGGCCCACAAGGAAGCGCGCGAGTCGGCCGAGAACAAGGGCGTCGAGATCCGCTACTACAACATCATCTACGACCTCGTGGATGACATCAAAGCGACCCTGTCGGGCATGCTGCCGCCGACGCTGCGCGAGGAGCGTCTCGGTGAGGCCCAGATCCTGCAGATCTTCGACGTGTCGAAGGTCGGCAAGATCGCCGGCTGCCGCATCACCGACGGTGTGGTCCAGCGCGGTGCCCATGTCCGCTTGATTCGCGACAGCGTGGTCATCCACGAGGGCAAACTCGCCCAGCTGAAGCGCCTGAAGGACGATGCGAAGGAAGTGACCGCCGGCTACGAATGCGGCATGTCCTTCGAGAACTTCCAGGACATGCGGGCCGGCGACACCATCGAGTGCTACCGGGTCGAGGAGATCCGTCGCACGCTCTGAGCGGCGGATTCGCTTCGGAATACCGACGGGGTCGCGACGAGGTCGCGGCCCCGTTGCGCGTTTCGGAGCCGGTGCCGGCCGTCTTCGCGGAAAGACGACGCGGAAACTGGCGCGACGGGCCTATATCCCGGACGCCGATCTGCGCTAAGAGGGTCGCCTTCGACGTCCGCTTCGTTTCAGCCGGCTCGGCGTTTCCGTGCGGCGGCACCTCGATGTTCCGTTTCAGCGACGCATCGTCCGCGGCTCCCGGCGCGCCGGTGTCGAACCGTTTCGACGACAAGACGATCAGAATCCGACATGGCCCAGAAGCAGACCCCCACCGGACCCTCGCAACGCCAGCAGCGCGTCGCCGAGCTGATCCGCCACGCCCTCGCCGAGGTTCTCCAGCGCGGGGACATCCAGGACCCGGTGCTGAGCGCCCACGTCATCACGGTGCCGGAGGTGCGGATGTCGCCGGACCTGAAGCTCGCCACGGCCTACATCATGCCGCTCGGCGGCCTGGACGAGGCCCCGGTCCTGGCGGCGCTGGCGCGCAACAAGAAGGCGCTGCGCCAGGAGGTCGCCCGCCGGGTGAACCTGAAATACGCGCCTGACCTGCGCTTCCTGCGCGACGAGACCTTCGACGAGGCCGACCGGATCGACGCCCTGCTGCGGACTGATAAGGTGCGCCGTGACCTCGAATCGCCGGCCCCGGAGAAGGACGACGGCGCCTCGGACCCCGACGCCGCCTGACGCGCACCGGCCCTGAGCGGTCCCCCGTCTCCGGCCCGAGGCGGCGGGGACACCGAACAGCGAACCCCGACCGGGACGGATGACGGCGCAGAACGTGCCGCCCGCCCCCTGTGAGCATTGACCGAGGACCCCCATGATCAACGAACCGACCGTCGAGCGCACCGAGGGTTCAGCGCCGCCGAACCCGGCGGACCGGCCCGTGGCCGCCGAGGGCCGGCGTCCGCCGCGGGGCGCGCCGCGCCCCGACCGGCCGAAGCGCCGAGACGTCAACGGCTGGGTGATCCTCGACAAGGGGGTGGGCATGACCTCGACCCATGCGGTCGCTGTGGTGAAGCGCGCCTTCAACGCCAAGAAGGCGGGCCATGCCGGCACCCTCGACCCCCTGGCCTCCGGCATCCTGCCGATCGCGCTCGGCGAGGCGACCAAGACGGTCCCGTTCGTGATGGACGGGCGCAAGGCCTACGTTTTCACCGTGACCTGGGGCATCGAGACCGACACCGACGACGCCGAGGGCCGGCCGGTGGCCACCAGCGAGGCGCGTCCGACCCGCGAGGCCGTGGAAGCGGCGCTGCCGACCTTCATCGGCGCCATCGAGCAGGTGCCGCCGCGCTACTCGGCCATCAAGATCGCCGGGGAGCGCGCCTACGACCTCGCCCGCGACGGCGAGGAGGTCGTGCTGGTGGCCCGCCCGGTGCAGATCGACCATCTCGCGGTGGTCGAGCACAGCCCCGAGCGCACGGTGATCGAGGCCGCCTGCGGCAAGGGCACCTATGTCCGAGCCATCGCCCGCGACCTCGGCCGCCTGCTGGGCTGCTACGGCCACGTCTCGGCCCTGCGCCGCACCCGCGTCGGCCCCTTCACCGAGGCGGATTCCTGCCAGGTCGCCGCCCTCGAGGAAGCCGGGCCGGACGGCAATGCCGGGCATCTCCACGCCGTCGAGACCGCCCTCGACGCGGTGCCCTCGGTGCCGGTGTCGCGGGACATGGCCCTGCGCCTGATGCGCGGCCAGCCGGTGATCCTGCGCGGGCGCGACGCCCCGGTGGAGGGCAAGGCCTTCGCCACCTGCGGCGGAATCCTCGTGGCGGTGGGCGACGTCGAGCGCGGCGAACTGGTGCCCCACCGGGTGTTCCACCTCGGCGGGACCGCCAACCGCCCGGTCTGAGCGGGGCTTCCGGGGGCCCTCCCCCACGGGGAGGGTGACCGCAGGCGCACGCCGCACGGGCTCCGCGCGGGCCCCCTCGCCGTCGGGCGGTGGCACCCGTGCCCGTCGATCCGGGGGCGCCGCAGTCGAGCCCGCCCCGAAGGAGAGGCGCGCCGTCCGAGGCCGCCGACCGTGTCAGGTCCGGCACGCTCGGCGTGCCCGGGTCCCGGGCTCCGCTGCGCGGCCCCGGGGATGAGGGGGTTCCGGACTCCGACTTTCGGTTCGAGCATCGGCCCTTGCGATCGCCCTTTCCTGGACAGGAGGCGGCGTCGCGTCTGCCAACTCGTCCTCGATGGACCTGCGTCACGCGCTTCCCCGAAGCGGTCGGCATCTCCACGGCCCTTCCCGCTCCGGCGAAACGGTCGCCTACGCGCAGGCGGCGGTGAGGCTCTCGGAACGCGATGCGATCTGTCGGGCGACCTCGACCGCCTGATCCGGATGGAGGGGAACGAGGACCGCGAGCCCTCCCGTCATGGGCGTGAGGAGGCGCCCCGATTGCGAGACAGGGAGGCCGTCGAGCCGGACTGTCAGGCGACAGCCGACAGGCGCGGCCGTGAATGTCGCGAACGCCGCCGCACCGCCATCATTGAAGTGGACCACGATGTCGGGTTGGTTCGCCCCTGACCATTTCCCCGCACCGATGTCGATGCGACCGTCAGGCTGACCGCATCGCCGGCGAAGGCCGTCGAAGAGATGCAGAGAAGCAGCGGAAGCAGGAAACGATCGATCTGTCTGCGCATCGCATGAACTCTCCGTCCTCGGGCTGAAACTCGGTCCGCTCGTCTGTGTGAAGGGCCGCTGAGAGTGAGAAGCGGAGCTTGGCCTTTTGCCCTGGAGGGGACGATCTCGCGATGACCCAGCTCGGTCGTCGGCGGGCCGACGGCGCTCGTCCCTCAGAAGTCCTTCCGGCATCTGTCGTGAAGGGAGTCCAAGCGGCCTCCGATCCCGTTGGATGGGACTCCCCATGGGTCGATATTCCACCAAACGGAGCGGCATTCAGAACCCGAGGTGCGTTCGATGTCGCGACATTCCACGGACCAACCAAAACCGGGTGCGCCCTTGATCGTACAAGCGTCAGGGCGTGCCGCGATCGTCTCCGAAAGAGCTTTGTCTCGGATCGCCTGATGTGACAGCCGGAAGGCGTCTGCGGTCGTTGGTACGGTCGCGACGGCCCAGACGATGCGGCCCACGATGATGAGCATGACCAGTGCACTGACGCAGCCGAGAAGCAGCGCTGCGGAGCTTCTATGCCTGGCTTCATCGGACCTTCGCATTCGAGGAGCTTACGAAGTGAAATGTCCGCGATCCACTCGATCCGGTGGTCGAGCGGAGGGGCAAAAACCGCCCCCCGTCAGGCAGACCGCCCGGTATTGCCGCATCTCGAAGGCGGCCATTCGTCAGCTATTTGATCGGGTCAATGAGGAGTCGCTTCAGTACGAGACCCTCCAGCCCTGAGCGGGCGTTCAGTGATCGACCCGACTTCATCGCCGCGATCAGTCATTTCCTTCGATCAAGCCAGTGGCTTAAGGCTGATGGAATCGGCCATGAAGGAAAGCGATGATAGACCGATGTAAAATCTCATTATCCAACGCTATAGGGTTACAGATTGGAACAACTTCAGATTTGAAGTGCTCTAATTGTGTGATAAATATCACGTTTCAAACTTGCCATGCAGATCGTATCTGGCAATGAGTACGATACTGCGCCGCTTAAGGCGCTTATCAGCGTGCCATATGCCCCATCGCGCCCCCTCCCTTGCTTTACTTCTCGCCACAACAGCTCTCTCCTGGCCCGTGGCCGCACAGCAAACGAGCGTGCAGCTCGACCAGCTCTCCGTCGAAGGCGTCGCACCGGGACCCCGGATTGGTAGTGGGGCCAATCTCAGTGGTGGGGATGGCGGCACGGCGGCGACCAGCGGCGGCGGCGGAGGCCCTTCCGGAATCACCGGCTACACCGCTCGGATCAGCCCCACGGCGACAAAGACCAACACACCGCTGCTTGAGACTCCACAGTCGGTCACGGTGCTCACCCGTGAGGCGCTCAACGACCGCAACGTCCAGACGCTCAACGAGGCCATCGGCTACGTGGCCGGAGTGTCCTCGAACGTCTTCGGTTTCGATCCGCGCTTCGATTCGTTCTTCGTGCGCGGCTTCAGCCTGACCTATGACGGCATCTTCCGGGATGGCCTGCGCCAGGTCGCATCGGGCCTGACGGTACCGCGCATCGAACCCTACGGCATCGAGGCGGCTACGATCCTGCGAGGGCCGGCTTCCGGTCTCTACGGGCTCGGCTCGCCCGGCGGCATTCTCGACGTCACCACGAAACGACCGGTCTTCGTGCCCTTCGGCGAGGTGCAGCTACAGGTCGGCAACTTCGACCGCTACCAGGGCAATTTCGACATCGGCGGCCCGGTGGAGGGCACGGGCGGCACCCTCGCGTACCGCGTCACCGGCATCAAGCGGCAGTCAGACACCTTCATCCCCGGGGGCTCGGACGACCGGAGCTACATCGCACCGTCCTTCACGTGGAAGCCATCCGCCGACACCACCTTCACGTTCCTGAGCGAGTATCAGGAGACCAAGCTTCCGGGCAGCACGACGTTCTTCAACCAGAACCTGCGCCCGACCCGGATCTACTCCGGCGACCCGGCCTTCAACGACTTCAGGCAGCAGCAGGGGCGCGTCGGCTACGCGTTCGAGCACCGCTTCGACGGGGATCTGGTCTTCCGGCAGAACTTCCGTTTCTACGATATCAGCAACGACTATCGCTACGCGTCGATCGCCGCGCTCAGCCCCGACGGCCTGAGCGCCAGCCGATCGACAGGATATTCGCGCCAGTTCCTGAGCCAGATCACGCTCGACAACCAGATCGAGGCGCATGTCACCACGGGGCCGGTCGCGCATACGCTGGTGGCGGGGCTCGACTACGCGCATTCCGACTTCAACTATCGCTTCGGTTTCGGCGCGGCCCCCGATCTCAACCTCGTCACGCGCAATTACGGCCAGCAGCCGATCCTCGCGCCGCTGCTGGGCCCGCGCACCGCGCAGAGCCAGGATCAGGTCGGGCTGTACCTGCAGGAGCAGGCCAAGTTCGACCGCTTCGTGCTGACCCTGACCGGGCGCTACGACTGGGTGTCCCAGACCACGACCGCGGCCCCCGCTGCCGCGACCCAGCAGAGCGACCAGGCCTTCACGGGCCGCGTCGGTCTCAACTATCTGCTGGCCCCCGGGCTGGTCCCCTATGCCAGCTACGCCACCACCTTCGCGCCGCAGCCGGGCGTCGATGCCGCCGGACGCGCCTTCAGACCGGCGACGGGGGACCAGATCGAGGCCGGCGTCAAATACCTGATCCCCGGCACGAACATCCAGGCAGGGTTCGCCGGCTTCGATATCGTCCAGAGCAGCGTCCTGCGCACGGATCCGAACAACGTCGCCTTCCAGGTGGCCACCGGCGCCGTCGAGTCCCGCGGCTTCGAGATGGAGGCCATCGCCAACTTCGCGCCGGGCACCAACCTCACCCTCGCCTACACCCACCTCAATCTGCGCTATCTCAGCCAGACCTCGTTCGCGGGCCAGTCCCTGGACGGCAACGCCCTCTCGGGCATTCCCGGGGACACGTTCACCGGCTTCCTGAGCTACCTGTTCCCGTCGAGTTCGGCCCTGCGCGGACTGACGCTCGGTGGCGGCATCCGCTTCAACGCCAACAGCTTCGCCAACGACGAGAACACCGTCCGCAACCCGACCGTCACGCTGTTCGATGCGCTGGTGGCCTACGACTTTGCGGCCATCGATCCGGCGTACAAAGGCTTTCGCGCCCAGATCAACGCCAACAACGTCTTCGACCGCGACTACTTCACCTGTCAGGCGGGCTTCTGCTACCGCGGCGCGCCAGCGACCGTCATCGGCAGCTTGATCTACCGATGGTAGACGGCAGAGCTGACACCGGAGCGCCCCTCTCCGCATCCGTTGAGACCCCTCGCGAGCCGAGACCGATGAAGGCACTTCCCTCGCGGCGCCGCCTGGCGGCTCTTCCCGCCGCCGCCTGGCTGCTGCTGAAGCCGAGCCTGGCCCATGCGACTGCCGACGAGCCGGCCCGGCTCACCGGCGCGGTCGCCTTCGATCTGGGCGGCAACGGCCAGCAGGTGCCGTGGCGGATCACGCTCTACGTTCCGCCCGGCGAGGTGCCTGCAGACGGCTGGCCCGTGCTGTACCTGCTGGACGGCAACGCGGTGACGGCCACGGCGATCGATATCGAACGCGTACAGGCGCCCTACCCCGACGCCACGGGTATCGCCACGCGCTTCGTCGTCGTCGGCATCGGCTATCCCGGGGACGATCCTTACGATGGCCTGCGTCGGTCCTGGGACTACACGCCACCGCCCGGACGGTCCTACCCACCGGCCCAGCTCGGCGGTCCTCCGATCCGGACGGGCGGCGCCGACGCGTTCCTGCGCTTCGTCTTGGACGATCTCCGGCCTGCGATCGCACGACGCTGCAGGGTCGATCCTTCGCGGCAAGCGGTGTTCGGACACTCGTTCGGGGGACTGTTCGTCCTCCACGCCCTCGCTCGGGCGCCCGCGGCCTTCTCGCACTGGATCGCCGCCAGCCCGTCCATCTACTGGGAAGACGCCGTGGTGCTCGAAAGCATCGCGGAGTTGGAGAAGGCCTCTCCAAACGGCGCGCGCGTGCTTCTCCTGGCCGGTGCCTACGAGGAAGCCCTCGCCCCGTTCCAACGGGTCGCCCCGGACCATGAGGCGCGCCGCGCCCGCCTCGCATCGACCCGCACCGTGGAACTGACCCGTGCGATGACGGAGCGGTTGAGCCGGATCTCGGGCGTGACAAGCACCTTCAGCCTTATCCCTGGCCGAACTCACATGACCGTCCTGCCCGAAGCACTCAACGAGGCGGTCGCCTTCTTCATGCAACGTTCGGGATAGCCTCGCCAAGTAGCTCGACGGCTTCGGCAATGCTGGGATCGTTCGTTCGGGCATACGACAGATCCGCTGCCGGCCCCTGCTCCAGCGAACGTCCGACGTCACGACGTTTCGGACTGTCGGCAATCCGGCACCAACCCAACCGATCCGGCCGTAGAGCGTCGTCCGGCAAGCTTCCGAGAAGCGGACCTCCAGAGGTCCAACACGGGGTCGCAAGTCGCTCCTCGCAGGGTCGGGACGTTCGGCTGTTGCCCCCAGGGCCGGGCCCTGTCAGGGCCATCGATCGGCATGCGCGGCCCGGCCGCCCGGAACCCGCCGTTTCAGGAGGGCGCCCGGCTCGGCCAGAGCCTACCTCGCGTGACGATCCGCGTCACGCGCCCCGGATCGGCAACCCCGTCTCGATCACCCGCGCCCAGAGCGAGGCGCCGTAGGGTGCGGCGGCGTCGTTGAAGTCGTAGTCCGGGTGGTGCAGGCCGGCGCTGTCGCCGTTGCCGAGGAAGATGTAGGCGCCGGGGCGGTGGGCGAGCATGTAGGAAAAGTCCTCGGCGGCCATCATGGGGGCCACCGCCCGGTCGATGCCGGCCTCGCCGACGAGCCCGGCCGCCACGTCGGCGATGAAGTCCGTCTCCGCCGGATGGTTCTCGGTGACGGGGTAGCCGCTGTTGAAGTCGATGGCGCCGGTGGCGCCGAAGCCCCGGGGCACGTGGGTGACGATCTCGGTGATCCGGTCCTGGATCAGGGTCCGCATCGGCTTCGAGAGGGCCCGCATGGTGCCCCGCAGGACCACGCATTGCGGCAGCACGTTGAAGGCCTCCCCCGCCTCCAGGGCGCAGACCGAGACCACCGCGCTCTCCAGGGGATCGACGGTGCGCGACACCACGGATTGGAGCGCCGTGATCACGTGGCTCGCCACCAGCACGCTGTCGATGGCGTTGTGCGGCTGGGCGGCGTGGCCGCCCCGGCCCGTGATGGTGATGGTGAAGCGGTCCGTGGAGGCCATGATCGGGCCCGGCCGGATGGCGAAGGTGCCCAGCGCCTGGCCCGGGATGTTGTGCATGCCGTAGACGGTCTCGACGCCGAAGCGCTCCATCAGCCCGTCGCGGACCATGGCCTCGCCGCCGCCGCCGCCCTCCTCCGCCGGCTGGAAGATCAGCACCGCCGTGCCGTCGAAGGCGCGGGTCTCGGCGAGGTACTTCGCCGCCCCGAGCAGCATCGCCGTGTGCCCGTCATGCCCGCAGGCATGCATCTTTCCCGGCACCGTGGAGCGGTAGGGCAGGTCGCGCGCCTCCTGGATCGGCAGGGCGTCCATGTCGGCGCGCAGGCCGATGGCGCGGTTCGAGCCGTGGGCCCGGCCGCGGATCACCCCGACGACGCCCGTTCGGCCGATGCCGGTGGCGACCGTGTCGCAGCCGAAGCCCCGCAGCTTGTCGGCGACGAAGCCGGCGGTGCGGTGGACGTCGTATTGCAGCTCGGGATGCGCGTGGAGATCCTGGCGCCAGGCGGCGATCTCGTCCGCGAAGGCGGCGATCCGGTCGAGGACGGGCATGGACAGCGACTTTCGAGAGGCGACGGCTCTCAAGGGGGGGACGCGCCGGGGTTGCGACGCCGGTCCCAGCAAACAAGAGGCCAGGGATGCGGTCAACGCGTCCCGCGCCGCGAAGGCGACGCTCCGGGGTCGCGCTCCCCCTGCCGCGGTGTCGCGCCGGGCCGGCCGTGGGGACCGCTGGCGAGGTCGTCGAGGATCGGGCAGTCGGGCCGGGCGTCGCCGCCGCAATGGGCGGCCAGATCCTCCAGGGTGCGGGCCATGCCGTCCAGGGCGTCGATCCGGCGCCGCAGGTCCGCCACGTGGTCGAGGGCGAGGCGGCGCACCTGGGCGCTCGCCCGCGCCCGGTCGTGCCAGAGGGCGAGCAGCGCCCGGATATCTTCCATGGTGAAGCCGAGGTCGCGGGCCCGGCGCACGAAGCGCAGGGCATGGAGGTCGGCCTCCGTGTAGAGGCGGTAGCCCGCGGCCGTCCGGCCGGCCGGCGCCAGCAGGCCGGTCTCCTCGTAGTAGCGGATCATCTTGGCCGAGACGCCGGTGGCGCGGGCGGCCTCCCCGATGGTCACCGCGCTCACGCCCCCGCTCCCGTCGTCGACGCCGTGCCGCCGGCCCGGCGCAGCCGCAGGGCGTTGGCGAGGACGAAGACGCTCGACAGCGCCATGGCGCCCGCCGCCAGGACCGGCGACAGCAGCGGTCCGCCGACCGCGTGGAGCAGCCCCGCCGCCACCGGAATCAGCGCGACGTTGTAGGCGAAGGCCCAGAACAGGTTCTGGCGGATGTTGCGCATCACCGCGGCCGAGAGCCGGAAAGCGCCGACGAGGCCCGAGAGGGCGCCCGACATCAGCACCACGTCGGCGGCCTCCACCGCGATGTCGGTGCCGGTGCCGAGGGCGATGCCCACATCGGCCTCGGCCAGGGCCGGCGCGTCGTTGATGCCGTCGCCCACGAAGGCCACCGCGCCGTGGCGGGCACGCAGGGCCTGCACCGCCGCGACCTTGCCGCCGGGGAGGATCTCGGCCGAGACCGACGTGATGCCGAGGGTGCGGGCCACGGCCTCGGCCACCGCGCGGCCGTCGCCGGTCACCATCGCCACCGCGAGGCCGCGGGCGCGCAAGGCCGCCACGGCCTCGGCCGCGCCGGGCTTGATCGGGTCCGCCACCGCGACCAGGGCGGCGAGGCGCCCGTCGAGGGCGATGTAGAGCGGGCTGCGGCCCTCCCGGGCGAAGCGGTCGGCCGCGTCGTCGAGGTCTACGGCCGGGATCGCAAGGCGGTCGAGGAAGCGCCGCGCGCCGACGACGACGGCGCGGCCGTCCACCGTGCCGGCGATGCCGTAGCCGGGCTCCGCCGCGAAGGCCGTGACCGTTCCGAGGGCCAGGCCCCTGTCCGCGGCCGCCGCCACGAGGCTGCGGGCGATGGGGTGCTCGGAGCGGGATTCGAGGCTCGCGGCGAGGCGCAAGGCCTCGTCCGCCGCGACGCCCGGCCCGGCGACGAGGTCCGTCAGGGTCGGGCGGCCCAGGGTGAGCGTTCCGGTCTTGTCCAGGGCGACGACCCCGACCGCGCGCAGGCGCTGGAGCGCGCCGCCGTCGCGGAAGAGCACGCCGAGCTCGGCCGCGCGGCCGGTGCCCACCATGATCGAGGTCGGGGTCGCGAGGCCCATGGCGCAGGGGCACGCGATGATGAGCACCGCGATGGCGTTGACGAGGGCGAGGCCGAGGGCGGGGCTCGGCCCGAAGGCGAGCCAGCCCGCGAAGGTCGCCGCCGCGGCGGCGATGACCGCCGGCACGAACCAGCCCGTCACCCGGTCGACCACGGCCTGGATCGGCAGCTTGGCGCCCTGCGCCGCCTCGACCATGCGGACGATCCGGGCGAGCACGGAGTCGGCCCCGACGGAGTCCACCCGCAGGTCGAAGCTGCCATGGGTGTTGAGGGTGCCGCCCACCGCGCCGTCGCCGGGCGCCTTGGCCACCGGCACCGGCTCGCCGGTGATCATGCTCTCGTCGACGTAGCTCGCCCCGGAGACCAGGACGCCGTCGGCGGCCACCCGCTCGCCCGGGCGGACCCGGACCACGTCCCCGCGCCGGAGGCTCGCCTGGGCCACCTCCGTCTCGACGCCGTCGCGGATCACCCGCGCGGTGGCGGGGCTGAGGCCGACGAGGCGGGCGATGGCCGCGCCCGTCCGCCCCCTGGCCCGCGCCTCCAGGGTCCGGCCGAGGAGAATCAGCGTGACGATCAGGGTCGCGGCCTCGAAGTAGAGGTGGGCCGTCCCCGCCGGGAGAAGCGCCGGCGCCAGGACCGCGACCAGGGAATACAGGTAGGCGGCGCCGGCCCCGAGGGCCACGAGGGCGTTCATGTCCGGGTGGCCGCGGACCAGGGCGGGCAGGCCCTGGCGGAAGAAGCGGGCTCCGGGTCCGGCGAGCACCAGGGTGGCGAGCCCGGCCTGGAGCCCGCCGGCCCAGGCGCCGAGGGCGCCGTGAACCGCGTGGCCGAAGGCCGGGACGAGGTGGCCGCCCATGTCGAGGACCACGATCGGCGCCGACAGGAGCGCCGCCGCGACGAGGTCCCGGCGCAGGGCCGCGCCCTCCTGCGCCAGACGGGTCTCCCGGGCCGCGACCGGCGCTTCGGCCGGAGCCTGCGGCTGGTAGCCCGCCTTCGCGACCGCCGCCTCCAGGTCCGCGCGCGCCACCAGCCCCTCGGGGTGGCGCACCGTGGCGCGGCCGGTGGCGAGGTTGACCGTGACCGCGGCGACGTCCGGGACGGCGACCAGCGCGCGCTCGACCCGCCCGACGCAGGCGGCGCAGGACAGTCCGGCGATCTCCAGGGTGGTGACGGCCTCCGGCACGGCGTAGCCGGCCCGCGCGACGGCCTCCACCGCCGCGGCACCGGAACCCGGCAGACGCAGTTCGGCCCGTCCGGTGGCGAGGTTGACCGAGACCTCCGAGGCTCCCGGCAGGGCGCGCAACGCCCGCTCCACCCGCCCGACGCAGGAGGCGCAGGTCAGCCCCTCCACCGGGAAGCCGAGCCGCCGGCCGGGCGTGGGAATCGTGGCGTCGAGGGTCGGGCGCTTGTCCATGTCCTCCCATGTGGGGGTTCCCATGGTGGGAAGGTCAAGGGCCGGGCGGGGGTACTGACCGGACCGGTTCCGCCCGGTCGGCGCGCCGCATCCGCGGGAGGGGGGCCAACGCATCGCGGAACGGTGCGGAACGCGATGTTCCGCTCAGCCCAGGATTCCGGCCCCTACCGCCGCCGGCCCCAGATGCCGGCGCGCTCGGAGCGGGCCTGCTCCTCGGCGGCGAGGAGGTCGGCCGGCGCGTCCTCGGCGGCGCGGGCGCCGCCGGCCGTGAGGATCAGGGCGGCGAGGTCGTCGCCATCGATCTGGCAGCGGAGCTGCTCGCCAGCCGCCTCGGCCCCGGAGGCGGGGGCGCAGGTCACCTCGCGGCGGCGCAGGTAGCGGGCGAGCTGCCGGGCGAGCGCCCCGCCCTCCCCTTCCACCCCGAGGAGGCGGACGGTGCGGCCGCGGAAGGCCAGGGTGCCGGTGTCGACCACCTCCGGTACGCCGCGGATGCCGGGCGCGGCGGCGCTGGCGGCGACCTCGCGGGCGGGCGCCGGCTCGGCCCGGGCCGGCTCGCCCCGCGCCGCCGAGGGGCGCTTGCGGCCCTTGGCCAGCTGCGCCGTCGCCCGCTGGACGAAGTCGTGGAAGATGCTCGCCGGGAGATCGCCGCCGCCGACGCGGTTCATGGAGGCATTGTCGTCGTTGCCGACCCAGACGCCCACGACGAGGTCCGGCGTCATGCCGATGAACCAGGCATCGCGATAGTCCTGGGTCGTCCCGGTCTTGCCGCCCACCGGCAGGCCGGCGACCCGGGCGGCCTTGCCGGTGCCGCCGTCGACCACGGCCTGGAGGGAGTCGAGCATCATCGCCCGGGCCTCGGTGGGGATCGCGGTGCCGCCCTTGGCGTCGGCGCGCAGGTAGAGCGGCTGCGGCTGAGCGCCCCGGATGGCGTGGACGCTGTGGGTGTCCACCGGCGCGGCCCCGGCCAGCACGCCCGCATAGGCGCGGGTCATCTCCAGCAGCGTCACCTCGGCCGAGCCGAGGGCGAGGCTCGGCACGTTGGGCAGCTCCGCGGTCACGCCCATCCGGTGGGCGGTGGCGATGACCGCCGGGATGCCGACCTCGTCGGCCAGCTGCGCCGCCACCGTGTTGATCGACTGCGCGAAGGCGCTGCGCAGGGGCATCGCGCCCTTGAACCGGCCCGTGGAATTCTGCGGTTCCCAGTCGCCGATCTGGATCGGCCGGTCGACCAGCACCGTGTCGGGGTTGAAGCCGTTCTCGTAGGCCGTGAGGTAGACGAACAGCTTAAACAGCGAGCCGGGCTGGCGCTTGGCCTGGGTGGCGCGGTTGAACTGGCTGTCCTCGTAGTCGCGCCCGCCCACCAGGGCGAGGATCGCGCCCTCCTTGTTGAGCACCACCATGGCGCCCTGGCCGGCCTTCTTCTTGGGCCCCTCGGCGTCGAGGCGGCGGGCGACGACGCCCTCCGCGAGGCTCTGCAGGTCGAGGTTGAGGGTGGTGCGCACGGTGACGTCGCCCGGCGCGTCGGCGAGCTTCTTCGACTCCGCCGAGACCATGTCCAGGAAGTAGTTGGTGCCCGGCGGCGTCTCGGGGGGCGTGCGCAGGGTGATGGTCTGGGCGCGGGCCTTGTCGGCCTCGGCGGCCGTGATCGCGCCGGTCTCCACCATGGTCTGCAGCACCACGTCGGCGCGCTCCTTAGCGCCGCCGAAGTTCCGGGTCGGGGCCAGCTGCGAGGGCGCGCGTACGAGGCCCGCCAGCATCGCGGCCTCCGGCAGGGTCAGGGCCTTGGCCCCCTTGCCGAAGTAGCGCCGGGCGGCGGCATCGACGCCGTAGGCGCCGGCCCCGAAATAGGCGGTGTTGAGGTAGCCGAGCAGGATCTCGTCCTTCGACATCGTCGCCTCGACGCGCAGGGCCAGGAACGCCTCCTGGATCTTGCGGCGCAGCGACTTCTCCTGGTTCAGGGAGACGAGCCGGGCATATTGCTGGGTGATCGTCGAGCCGCCCTCACGCACGCCGCCGCCGACGGCGTTGCGGTACAGGGCGCGCAGGAAGCCGCGCGGGTCGAGGCCCCAGTGGGAGCGGAAGCGCCGGTCCTCGATCGCGATGATCGCCTGGCCGAGATGGGCCGGCATCTCCGCCGCCGTCAGCTTCTGGCCCTGGAACGCCCCGCGGGTGGCGAAGACCCGGCCGTCATCGGCCTCGACGGTGAGCGCCCGCTGGCCCGCTTCCGGCACCACGCCGCCCAGGGGCGGCAGGGTGGCGAAGCTGTAGAGGACGAGCCCGGCCAGGGCCAGCAGCGGCAGCAGGACGACCGCCAGGGCCGCGGCGCGCCAGGGATGGCGGCGGAGCCGGGCCGGCCAGCCGGCGGCGCGGGGCGCCGGCGCGCGTGCGGGCGCGGGCGTCGGCCCCGCCGCAGGCGCGGCGGTGGACGGGGGCGGAGGTCCGGCCGGCGCGCGGGGGCGCATGCGGTCAGCCCATCCCCGCCAAGCTGGCCCCGCCGCCCGCGCCGCGCCGGCGGCCCGGCGTCCGGCACCCCGTGCCGCACCGACGGCGAGCACGCCGAGCTGGCGGCCGAGGGTCCGCGCCGCCGCCGCGGCTTCCCGCGCCGCGGCGCGGGTGTCCGCATTGTCCGGCCCGGCGGCGCTCCGGGGCTCGGGCTCAGGGGCGGGCCGGGGCGGGTCGACCCGCGCGGGGCGCGGGCGTTCCGGGTCGGGGGAGGTCATCGCGGGCCATGGTCACGGGGGGCGGGGCTCGGGCGGCGAAGCGCCCCGCGGTGTCCCGCCGGTTCTAGACCATCTCGCGCGGCCAAAGCTACGCCGTTCCGGGGCGCCCCAGGGGGCCGGGCCGGCCCGCCTCCGCGTGGCGGCCGCGCAGGCGGAAGGCCAGAAGCACCAGCAGGATTCCGAACACCATCGTGTAGCTGCCGATCCACCAGGTCAGGACCAGGGCCGACATGCCGGGATCGACCAGGAGCGCGATGCCGAACAGGATCGAGACGACGCCGCCGAGCACCAGCCACCAGCGCCCGTAATGGGCATGCAGGCGGAAGCCCGCCGCCACCATGAGGCCGCCGGTGACGAGGGCCCAGAACGCCACGAGGTAGACGAAGGCCCAGACGGCTGCCGCCGGGACGAGCACGGCCGCGACGCCGACGACGAGGTCGAGGAGCCCTTCGAGGAGGAGGAAGCCCCAGCGCTCGTGGCGCTGGGCGGCCCGCACCGAGGCGATCACGCCGACGATGCCGTCCACCAGCATGTAGGCGGCGAAGAACAGCACGAGGGAAAGGACGAAGGCGCCCGGCGCCACGAAGGCGATCAGCCCGAACAGGATCGCGACGACCCCGCGCAGGGCCATCAACCACCAATTGCGGGCCAGCACCGTGCTCATCGCGTCGAGACGGTCGAGGCCGCCCGGACCGGCGGCACCCGGTGGCGACAGGGAAGAACCGGCTGTCATACGCGCCTCCTGCAGGTTGCGGACGAACCGGGATCCGGCCCGTCAAACCCGAAAACGCGCGCCGGATTTCGGACGTTCCGTCGGGCCGCGGACGGGGCCCGCAAACGTCATGCGCACTGGGAACTATCGCCGGCGCTACTTCTTGTTGTCGCCGAGGCGGGAGTTTCGGGCGGCGCGGTTTCGATCGCGCGGCCCCTGGATGCGTTCGGACGGTTCGTCGATGCTTCAGGATCAGCAGGCTGTGGGGCGCCAGCCCGCACGGGGCGACGCGGTGGGGCCCTCCGACCCGGAAGGGGCCGATCCGCAGGAGACGGCGTCCGCGACGAGGTCCCCCGGAGAGGCGCCCCCCGGCGAGACCGAGCCGGGCGCGGAGTCCGGCTCGCCCGAGAAGTCCGGCTCGGGCGAGGAGTCCGACGCGGACAGCAAGCCGAACATCCTGCGCCGGCATCCGTTCTGGGCCCTTGGCATCACCGTGGCGGTCGTCGCCGTGGCGGCCGGCGCCTACGTCTACTGGCTGACCCGCCTGCACCCGTTCGAATCCACCGACGACGCCTTCGTCGATGCGCGGCAATTCTCCATCGCGCCCAAGGTCGCCGGTTACATCGTGGACGTGCCGGTCACCGACAACCAGCATGTCGAGACCGGGGCCGTTCTCTTCCAGATAGACCGGCGCGACTACGCGGTGGCCCTGGCGCAGGCGAAGGCGCAGGTCGCCTCGGCCGAGGCCTCGATCCGCAACTTCGAGGCGCAGATCGAGGGCCAGAAGGCGCAGGTCGCCGCCTCCCAGGCGGAGGTGACGCAGGCCGAGGCCTCGCTGAAATTCGCCCGGGAGGATGCGGCCCGCTACCGGGACCTCGCCGAGAAGGGGGCGGGCACGATCCAGCGCTCGCAATCCTCGTCCTCGACCCTCGACCAGCAGCAGGCCGCCTACGATCGCGCGCGGGCGAACGTCGTCGCGGCGCGCACCCAGGTCGGCGCGCTCAATGCGCAGAAGGCGGGGGCCGAGGCCAGCCTCGCCACCGGCAAGGCCCAGGTGGCGCAGGCCGAACTAAACCTCGGCTACACCACCGTCACGGCGGCCCAGCCGGGCCGGCTGGTACAGCTGTCGGGCGCCAAGGGCCAGTTCGCCCAGGCCGGGCAGACGCTGTCGACCTTCGTGCCCGACGACATCTGGGTGATCGCGAACTACAAGGAGACGCAGATCACCGACATGCGGCCGGGCCAGCACGCCGACATCGCGATCGATGCCTATCCCGAGCGCAAGATCACCGGCCACGTGGAGTCCGTGCAGCCCGGCTCCGGCACCGCCTTCAGCCTGCTCCCGGCCCAGAACGCCACCGGCAACTACGTGAAGGTGGTCCAGCGCATCCCGGTGAAGATCGTCGTCGACCAGTGGCCCACCGACGTCGCCATCGGCCCCGGCATGTCGATCGTGCCGCGGGTCCACGTCCGGTGAGCGGTGCGGCTTCGCAGGCGGGGGGCAAGGCGGGGGGCAAGGCGAGCGGCGCGTCGGGGGCCTCCGCCAAGGCGCCGGGCGGGCACAACCCCTGGGCGATCGCCCTCGTCGTCTCGCTGGCGACCTTCATGGAGGTGCTCGACACCACCATCGCCAACGTGGCCCTGCGCTACATCTCCGGGGGCCTGGCGGTGGGCCCCGACGAGGCCGCCTGGGTGGTGACGAGCTATCTCGTGGCCAACGCCATCGTGCTCACGGCCTCGAGCTTCCTCGCCAAGCGGTTCGGCCGCAAGGCGTTCTTCATGTGGAGCATCGCGCTCTTCACCGTGGCCTCGGTGCTGTGCGGCTTTGCCTGGAACCTCGAATCGCTCCTCGTCTTCCGCGTGCTCCAGGGCTTGGGCGGGGGCGGCATGGCGCCGCTGGCCCAGTCGATCCTCGCCGATTCGTTCCCGCCGGCGAAGCGCGGCCAGGCCTTCGCCCTCTACGGCCTCGCCGTGGTGGTGGCACCCGTGATCGGCCCGACGCTGGGCGGCTGGCTCTCCGACAACGTCTCCTGGCACTGGTGCTTCCTCATCAACGGCCCCATCGGCCTGATCGCCCTCGGGCTGATGCACGTGCTGCTGGAGGACCCGCCGGGGGCGGCGGCGGAGCGGCGTCGCCTGCGCCGCGCCGGCGTGCGCTTCGACCTCGTGGGATTCCTCCTCGTCGCCACCTTCCTGGGGTCGCTCGAGGTCGTGCTCGACGAGGGCCAGCGCAAGGACTGGTTCGGTTCGACCTTCATCATCGTGTTCGCGGCGATCTGCGTCGTCGCCTTCGTGGCGATGATCCCCTGGGAGCTGACCCGGAAGAACCCGGTCGTGGACCTCCGGCTCCTCGGCAGCCGCCAGTTCGGCGCGTGCTTCCTGGTGATGATGGCCACCGGCGCGATCCTGATCGCGACGACGCAGTTCGTGCCGCAGCTGGTGCAGGAATATTACGGCTACACCGCCACCCTCGCGGGCCTCGTCCTGGCGCCCGGCGGCCTCGTCACGGTGTTCATGATGCTGGTGATCGGCCGGATCTCGGGCAAGGTGCAGCCGAAATACCTCATCGCCCTGGGCGCCGCGATCGTCTCCGCGGCGATGTACGACCTCACGCGCCTCTACGGCGACACCAGCTTCTGGTTCTTCGCCTGGTCGCGCATCTATATCGGCATCGGCCTGCCGATGATCTTCATCTCGATCACCGCCGCCTCCTACGAGGGGATCGACAAGGGGCAGACCGACCAGGCTTCGGCGCTGATCAACGTCGCCCGCAACGTCGGCGGCTCGATGGGCGTGAGCCTCGCCCAGAACGTGCTCGCCTACCGGCAGCAATTCCACCAGAGCCGGCTCGGGGAGAGCATCTCCGGCGCCAACCCGAACTACCAGGAGACCCTGCGGGCGGCGACGCAGTACTTCCAGGCCCATGGGGCGTCCGGCGTCGAGGCGCAGAACCAGGCCATCGCCTGGATCGGCCAGCAGCTCCAGACCCAGGTGGCGTACTGGGGCTACATCGACGTGTTCTGGTCGCTCTGCCTCGTTTCGGGGGCGGCGGTGCCGCTCGCGATGATCCTCAGCAAGGTCAAGCTCGGCGGGCGCGCGCCGGCCGGGCACTGAGTCAGTCGGCCGGCGTGGTCGCCTCGGTGACGTGGACGCGCGCGGCCGGCGCCGGGGTGGGGGCCGCGTCGGTCTCGATCTCCATGAGGGTGACCTCGGATTTCAGCTCGGGTCCCGCCAGGGCGGCCACGCCCTCGTAGCGGTCGAGGCGACGGTCGATCATGCCGCCGATCTTCTCGCGCACCTCGGCGACCGTGAGGCTGCGGCGGCCCTTGCCGGCCTTCTCGGTGAACAGGCTCCGGTTCGCCTTTGCCGCGGCCTTGAAGACCTGCTTGGCGACCTGGCCCGGCTTCTCGGCGGTGAGTTCGAGGAAGCGGCCGGCGCTGGCGGTGCCGAGGAAATGCGCGAAGTAGAGCTCGGCGGTGGAGAGGTCGCGGCCGATGCGCTGCTCGATCCGGCCCTTGTCGCGATTGATGAGCTCGCCCGCCATCAGGGCGGCGACGTAGGGGTCCTGGCGCAGGCGCAGCACGCGGGTCCGCACCGCCTCGTCGGCGATCGTGATGGCACTGCCGCGCCCCTTCACCGCCGCCGCCTCGTCGGCGAGGCCGTGGCGGGCGCCGTAGGTGCGGATGAGTTCGAGCCAGGTGCCCGACAGGAACTGGAACAGGCCCTCGGCGGAGGAGGTCGAGGCCTTCACCGTGGTCGAGAAGCTCGATTCCTTGTCGGCCAGCGCCATCATGTAGGCGGGATCGACCCCGGTTTCGGTGGCGGCCCGCAGGATGGTGTCGACGATCTCGCGCGGCACGGCCATGTCACCGAAGCGCAGGCGCTCGGCGCCGGCGGCGTCGCGGCTCGGGGCGAGGGCCGCGAGGTCGCTCTCGATCAGCGACAGCGTCGCGGGTTCCTGCTCGAGCACCGGAACCCCGGCCCAGTCGGCCGCGTTGGGGGCTTCAGGTGCGGGCGCGGACTGCTCCCGGATGAGGGTCTGCGCCGTCAGGGCGCGCTCGTCGATCCGGTCATGGGCCGCCGCGGCGGGGGCCAGGGCGTTCTGCGGCAGGGCGCCGCCCAGCAGCGCGCCTGTGACGAGCGTCGCGAGGGTCCGGCGGCGGAGAGTGGCGAAGGTCCGGCGCGTCCTGCGCTCGGTCCGCGGCAGCCACGCCACGGTCAGATCTGCGTTGAAGGTCTCGTTGGGCACGAGACGGCTCACGTCGTCGGCGCAGAGCGCCGGCTCCGGGAAAACCCCCATCATTGGTCCTTGTTCGTACCGCTGCCTTCGTCGGGCGCGGCTTCGTTGTCGTTCAGCGAGGGGACGTCTCGCCGGCTGCTGTGACCAGAATGGGACAGCTCCGTGATTCAACGATGGCAGGCTTAACGTTGGGTTAAGCTCTTGTATTTACGAATTTTTAACGCCTCGTTCGGAGGCCGTTCAGGCGCACCGCGTCAAAAAGGCGTCCTGGCCAGGGTTGGAACGCAACCCCGGAAGCCCAGTTAGTGAGGGCTGAGCGGAACGGCCCCCAGGTTGGGACAGGCTCCCGTTCGCCTGAAGAAGGAAGCCGTTTCCCAATGAGCATGCAGACCGGTCGCCGCGTCGGCGTTGCGTTCGTTGGCATGGGTGGCGCTGTCGCCACCACCGCCATCGCAGGCATCGAGATGATTAAATCCGGATCGAACCGCCTTGATGGCCTGCCCCTCGCGGGCGTCCCCGTCGCCGGGATGGCCGACTACAAGGACCTCGTGTTCGGCGGATGGGACCTGAACGACGATGACCTCGCCTCCGCCGCTACCGGCCACGGTGTCCTCAACGCCCAGGATATCGAGAATGGCGCCCAGGTTCTGAAGGGCATCAAGCCCTGGCCGGCCGTCGGCAGCGCCAAGTTCTGCAAGAACATCGAGGGTGCCAACCGCATCGTTGCCAAGGACCACCGCGAGGCGGTCTCCGTCATCGCCAACGACTTGCGCCGCTTCAAGGCCGAGAGCAATCTCGACGAGGTCGTGGTGATCAACCTCGCCTCCACCGAGCGCTGGCCCGACCTCTCCGACCCGACCTTGAACTCGACGGCCGCCTTCGAGAAGGGCCTCGACAGCAGCGACGAGTCGATCAGCCCGGCGATGCTCTACGCCTACGCGGCGATCAAGAGCGGCGTTCCCTACGCCAACTTCACCCCCAGCGTCGCCGCCGACGTGCCGGCCCTGCTCGAACTCGCCAAGGACCTGAACGTCCCCGTGGCGGGCAAGGACGGCAAGACCGGCCAGACCATGATGAAGACGGTGCTGGCCCCCGCCCTGAAGGCGCGCGCCCTGCACGTCGATGGCTGGTTCTCCACCAACATCCTCGGCAACCGTGACGGCCTCGCGCTGAACGACAAGGACTCGCTCCAGTCGAAGCTCAACACCAAGGGCACGGTGCTCGACTCGATCCTCGGCTACCCGGTCGAGGACCACCTCGTGCACATCCACTATTACCGTCCCCGCGGTGACGACAAGGAAGCCTGGGACAACATCGACGTCACCGGGTTCCTGGGTCAGCGCATGCAGATCAAGGTCAACTTCCTCTGCAAGGACTCGATCCTGGCCGCCCCCCTCGTCATCGAGATCGCCCGTGTTCTCGACCTCGCCAAGAAGCGCGGCGACGGCGGCCCCCAGGAGCAGCTCTCGAGCTTCTTCAAGGCGCCCATGGTGAAGAACGGCCACGGCCCCGAGCATGATTTCGGCAAGCAGCAGACCATGCTGCTCGATTGGCTCGGCGCCCACTGATGATCGCCCAGACGGAGGGCGCCGGTCCCGCGGCCCCGCGGGCGCTTCGCGCCCTCCTCGTCGAGGTCAACGACCTCAAGCGCGTGCACTCCGCCGGGCGCACCGGCTCCATCGCCGAGCGCCTCTTCGCGCAGGGCTGGAGCGCCCTCACGGGGGGCGCCGCGCCGGAGGCCGTGGCCCTCGACATCACCGCCAAGGCGCTCGCCGCCGCCCGCCTCTGCGACCTCGACGCGGCCTTCCTGGCCTCCGCGGGGCTCGAGGCGGGCGAAACGGCCGACGTCCTGGTGGCGGGCTTCGATGCCGTCACCGACAGCGTCGAATCCGGCCTGCGGGACCGCCTCCGGGCGGCCCTGCGCGCGCCGTCGGGCTTCGGGCAGGGGCCCCTCCCGGGCTTCGTCGCCGCCCTGGCGCATCAGCCCCGCGCCGGCGTCACCTGCCCCGGCAAGCCCCGCATCCTGCTGGAGCCGCCGGAGAACCACGCCGAGCACTGCCTGATGGTGGCGGTCTACGGCGTCGTGCTGAGTCCGTTCTACCGGGCCGACCCGACCCAGGTCTTCCTGGCCGCCATGGCCCACCACTTCCACAACGCCGCGATGCCGGATGCCGGCTTCACCGGCGAGATGCTCCTCGGCGACCACCTCCTGCCGATCATGGCCCGCACCACGCGATGGGCGCTGGACGAACTCGATCCCGGGCTGCGGGAGACTGTGGAGCGGGCGCGTGCCGTCCTGCCCGACGACGCCACGGCGGAGGGCCGCGCCTTCCACGCCGCTGACTGCATCGACCGCGTCCTGCAGATCGCCCAGCATCTGCGGGCCGCGACCCTGACCATGGGCACGGTCCTCGACGAGATGGAGCTCGTCCACGCGGGTCCGGTGAAGGGCTTCCACGACCGCGTGCTCAAGGACATGCAGATCCCGTGATGTTTCCTCGCGACCGCGCGGGCGCCCCGTCATGATCCCCTTCGATCTTCGCTCGCCGGAGACCGGCGAGCCCCTCAAGGCCGACACCCCGCACTCGCTCCGCGACGGGGCGAGCGGGGCGCGCTGGCCCGTGATCGACGGCATTCCCTACCTGCGGACCAACCGCGCCGACCTCGTGGCCCAAACCCTGGTGCTGCTCGATTCCGGCGAGGCGAACCTCGCCCTCGAAGGTCTCCTCGCCGACCAGGACGACTGGTGGACGGGCCCGCCGGCCGATCCCCTGGACCTCCACGAACTCGTGCGCGAGCGGGACAAACGCTCGCTGCGCGACGCGGTGCGGCTCCTCGGCTGGGGCCGGGTCGGCGACTACTTCCTGAATCGCTGGACCGACCCGACCTTCCTGGCCGGGCTGACGCTCCTCGAGGCCCACTGGAACGACCCGGTCTGCGTGTTCGAGTTCGCCTGCGGCATCGGCCACTACCTGCGCGAATTCCAGACCCGCGGCATCAAGGTCGCGGGCGCCGACGTCGTCTTCGCCAAGCTGTGGGTCGCCCGGCACTGGGTCGTCGGCAAGTCGGCCCAGCTCGTCTGCTTCGATGCGAATTCGCCCCATTGGCCGATCCCGGGCGCGCCGGTCGACCTCGTCGTCTGCAACGATGCCTTCTACTTCCTCGACCGCAAGACCGAGGTGCTGGAATGCCTGCGCCAGAATGCCGGTGACGACGGCTGGCTCGCCGTCAGCCACATTCACAATAGCGACCGCCCGGGATTCTCGGCGGGGCGCGCCGTCTCGGCCGCCGAGATCGACGAGCTCTTCCCCGACGGCCTCGTCTACGACGACGACGACCTGACCCGGGCCATGGTGGAGCGGCGTGCCCCCTCCCCCCGCAAGCCCCAGGACCTCACCGCCTGCGAGGCCTTCTCGGTGGTGGCGGGTCCCGGCATGCGCCCGGCCCCCCGCCGCGTGATCGATGGCATCACCGTGCCGCGCCCCGGCCGGAGCCTTCGGCTCAACCCGCTCTTCCTCTCCGAAGGCGGGGCGCGGCACGCGATCCGCTGGCCGTCCGAGCGCTACGAGGCCGAGTACGCCGCCCGCGCCACCTATCCGTCGACCTACACCGGGCCGGACACCCTGGATTGGCAGGGCGACCTCGACGCGCCCGAGGCCGACCGGGTCCGTGACCGGACCTATGTCGACCTGCCGGAGCGCTGGTGATGGGGGGTTCGGAGCGGAGCCCCGTCGCCTGGGGCATCGTCGGCTACGGTTGGGTCGCCCGCGACTACATGGCACCGGGTATCCGCGCGGCCGGGCACCGGCTCGTCGCCGTCGCCGATCCGGGCGAGGCCTCGCGCGCGGCGGCCGAGGCCGAGGGCGCACGGGCCTACGCGCGGCTCGAAGACCTCGTGAACGACGCGGAGGTCGAGGCGGTCTACGTCGCCACCCCGAACCACCTGCACCGGGAGGCGATCGCGGCGCTGGCCGGCTCCGGCAAGGCGATCCTGTGCGAGAAGCCGATGGCGGCCTCCCTCGACGATGCCGAGGCGATGGTCGCGGCCTTGGCGCGCGGCGACACCTTCTACGGCACCGCCTTCGACCAGCGCCACCACCCGGCCCACCGGGCCATGCGGGATGCCATCCGCGCGGGCCGCCTCGGCACCGTCACGGCGATCCGCATCGTCTATGCCTGCTGGCTGCCGCGCGCCTGGACCTCCTTCGCGGGCCAGGACAACTGGCGCATCGACCCGGCCAAGGCCGGCGGAGGCGCCCTGATGGATCTCGCCCCGCACGGCCTCGACCTCGTCGACTTTCTCCTCGACGAATCGATCCACGATCTGGCCGCCCTGACCCAGGCGCGGGCGCAGGACTACGCCGTCGACGACGGTGCACTCCTGATCGGGCGCACGCCCTCGGGCGTCCTTGCCAACCTGCACGTCGCCTACAATTGCCCGGACGCCCTGCCGCGCCGGCGCCTCGAAGTCACCGGCACCCAGGGCCTGCTCACCGCCGTCGACACGATGGGACAGGTGGCAGGCGGAACCCTGTCGTTCACCGACGGGTCAACCGGCATCTCCGAAACTCTGCCCTTCGATGGGGAGGCCTCGCCCTTCCTCGAACAGGTGAAGGCCTTCGGCTCGGCCCTGCGCCGACCGGAGGAGCGCGAGGCCTACAGCGCAACGCGCGACCTTCACACCATGCGCTTGCTGGCCCGCGCCTACGAAGCGTCGGCCTGAACAACGGAAACGCACGACCGTGAACGAGCAGGACCAGGACGACCGCGCCCGCCACAGCCGGATCAAGGCACCGCGCGCCTACACACACGGCGCTCCCCGCCGGATCGAGGGCCTGCCGGCCGCCCTGCCCGAGCCGGTGCGCGCCTATCTCGACATCCTGCCGGAGGGCCGCATCGTCGGCTTCCCCCTGGCGCCGCTGGACCGCACCGGCATCCCGGTCTGGTTCGTGTCGCTGTTCCTCGATGATCCGTTCTTCGTCGGCGCCATGCCGAGCGGCATCGGTTACGGCGCCACCGACGATGAGGCGATCATCGGCGCGGTCGCGGAGATCGCCGAGAACCTGATGCCCTCACTCGCCGTGATGCCGCGCAAGAAGGAGCGCGCCAGTTACGACGACCTCGTGCGGGTCTACGGCGCCGGCGCGGTGGCCGATCCCCTCACCCTGTGCCTGCCCGCCGGCAGCCCGGTGGGGCGCGCCACCACCCTCGAATGGACGCCCGCCCTCCGCGCCCGCAGCGGCGAGACGGTGCTGATGCCGCTCGACATCGCCGCCACCGATTATTTCGAGCTGTCGGAGGGCTACAAGCCTTTCACCAACCTCATCACCAACGGTCTCGGCGCCGGGCCGGACGTCGACTTCGCGCTGGGCCACGGCCTGCTCGAACTCCTGCAGCGCGACGGCAACGGCCTCCTGTTCCGCGCCCTCGACCAGGGGGTGGTGCTCGACCTGTCGGAGGGCCTCGGCCCGGAGACGCGCGGCATGCTCGATCGGCTGGATTCCCTCGGGATCAAGGCCCTGCCGAAATTCGCCACCGATCAGTTCGGCCTGACCAACCTCTACGTCGTCGGCTACGACCGGAACCTCGCCGACACGCCGGTGCCGATCGCGCTCTCGGCCTGCGGCGAGGCCTGCGACCCGGACCGCGAGCGGGCCCTGCGCAAGGCGCTGCTCGAGTTCCAGGCCGCCCGCGTGCGCAAGGCCTTCGGCCACGGGCCGCTCGCCTTCGCCGAGCGGGTCACGCCCCCGGGCTACGTCAAGGCCTTCATCGACAAGGCCCTGCCGAGCCTCGATCTGGAGGAGAGCCGCGCCCTCAAGGCGATGCTCGAATGGATCGTGCAGCCCCCCGAGGGCATCGCCGCGACCTTGCGCGACACCGTCTATTCCGAGCGCGCCACCAAGCGCTTTTCGGAGTTGCCCACGACGCAGGCCCCGGACGGGCACGCACGGGGCCGCATCGCCCGCGAACGGCTGGAGGACGCCGGGTTCGACGTGCTCTACGTCGACTGCTCGCCGCCCGGCGGCCGGGTCGGCGTGGTCAAGGCCATCGTGCCGGGGCTCGAGGTCGAGACCATGAGCTATCACCGCATCGGCGCGCGCAACACGCAGAAGCTCATCGACCGCGACCACCCACTGATCCGCTTCGGCGAGGCCACCGACACCCTGAAGCCCGTGCGCCTGACCCCGGAGGCGATCGAGCACTTCGGCGGGCAGCCGCTGTTCGACACCGCGCTGGCCGACCGGATCGTGGGCGCCCACTACCCGCTCTATCGCGAGCCGGAATCGCACCACGCGCCGTTCCGCCTGAGCCAGCAGGGCCGCGCCGCATGAGCCTGCGCTTCGCCTACAACACCAACGGCACCGCCCATCACCGCCTGGACGATGCGATCGACCTCATCGCCGAGTCCGGATACCAGGGCGTGGCGCTGACCCTCGACATCCACCACCTCGACCCCTTCGCCGAGACCTGGGTGCAGGAGGCGCAGCGGGTGTCGAGCCGCCTGCAGCGCCTCGGCCTCGGCTCGGTGATCGAGACCGGCGCGCGCTTCCTCCTCGACCCGAAAGCCAAGCACGAGCCGACCCTGGTCAGCGGCGACGCGTCCGGCCGGGCGCGGCGCATCGGCTTCCTCAAGCGCGCCGTCGACATCGCGGCGATCCTGCAGTCCGAGGCGGTCTCGTTCTGGGCCGGCGTGCCGAAGCCCGGCATCGATCCCGACGCGGCGAGGGCCTGGCTGCGCGAGGGCCTGACCGAGGTCGTCGCCTACGCCGCCGAGCAGAACGTCATCGCCTGCCTGGAGCCCGAGCCCGGCATGCTGATCGAGACCCTGGACGACTACGCCGCCCTGGACCTGCCGGGCCTGAAGCTCGCCCTCGACACTGGCCACTGCCTCGTCACCGGCGAGCGCGACCCGGCCGTCGCCGTCGGCGAGTTCGCCGACCGCATCGGCACCGTGGCCCTCGAGGACATGGCGCGGGGCATCCACGTCCACCTGCCCTTCGGCGAGGGCGACATGGACGTGCCCGGCGTGCTGGACGCCCTCGAGGCGATCCGGTTCGACCGGCTGATCTGCGTCGAGCTCTCCCGCGAGAGCCACCGCGCCGACCTGATGGTGCCGGCCTCGCTGAAATACCTCCGCGATTGCCGCAATCCGAACCCGGGAGCCTCCGCGTGAGGATCTGCTTCGTCTCGCGCCGCTACTTCCCGGCGATCTCCGGCATGAGCGTCTACGCGCAGAACCTGCTGCGCGAGCTGGTCGAGGCCGGCCACGACGTCACGATGATCTCCCAGTATCGCGGCGACGCCTTCGGCACCCGGGTCTATGGCGGCGGCCCGCCGCCCGACGTCCCCGGCGTCACCGTGATCGGCCTGGAACAGCTCGGCGAGCAGGAGAGCGGCGACTTCGAGCGCGACATCGACACGATGGTGGCGGCGATTCGCACCGAGCACGCGAAGAAGCCCTTCGACATCCTGCACGCGCAGTACGGCTACCCCACCGGTTGGGCCACGCTCCTGGCCTCGCGCGCCCTCGGCGTGCCGAACGTGGTCTCGATCCAGGGCGGCGACGGCCACTGGGTCGGCTCGTGCTGCGAGACCCACCGGGTCGCCATGTGCGAAGTCCTGGCCCATGCCAACGCCCTGCTGATCGGCGGCGCCTCCTTCGTCGGCGAGGTCTGCGACCGGCTCGGCTCGGACCCCGCCCGCTTCACCATCGTACCGGGTGCGGTCGACACCGCGCGCTTCACGCCCGGCCCCGATAACCATCCCGGCCCGGTGCGGCTGTTCTATCACGGCCGAGTCGACCGCCGGAAAGGCGTCCTCGACTTCATCGACGCCCTCGCGCTGGTGCGCGCCCGCGCCATCCCGTTCGAAGCGACCATCTCCGGCATCGGGCCGGACGTGGACTCGTCGAAGGCTCGCGCAGCGGACCTGAAGTTCTCGGAAGCCGAGATCCGCTTCACCGGCTACGCCGACTACGACACCGTGCCGGACCTCTACCGGGCGGCGGACGTCTTCGTCTCGCCGACCTATGCGGAAGGATTCTCCAACACGATCCTGGAGGCGATGGCCGCCGGGCTCGCGGTGGTCTCGACCCATGCGGTCGGCGTCTCGGACTGCCTGCGCGACGGCGAGAACGGACTCCTGGTCCAGCCCGGCGACGTGCCGGCCCTGGCCGAGGCCCTGGCCCGCGTCATCGAGGACGAGCCCCTGCGCAGGCGCCTGGCCGAGGATGGGCTCGCCGAGTGCCGGCAGGTCTATTCCTGGCGGGCGGTGGGCCGGCAGATCATGGACGTGTACGCGCGCGTGGCGAACGAGCGCCCGGCGACCGATTTCGCCGCGACCCTGCCGCACGACCCGTCCTGCCGCTTCCGCGCCGAACCGCACCTGCTCTGAGCCGATGCCCACCGCCCTCGCCCTGTCGCCGCATCTTGACGATGCCGCCTTCTCCTGCGGCGGGCTGCTCCACGCCCTCGGCCGGGCGGGTTGGCAGGTCGAGATCGTGACGGTGTTCACCGCCTCGGTGGCGAACCCGACCCGCTTCGCCCTCGCCTGCCAGACCGACAAGGGGCTCGGGCCCGAGATCGACTACATGGACCTGCGCCGGGCCGAGGATGCGGCAGCCGTGGCCGCCCTTTTGCTCGCACCCCCGCGCCATTGGCCCTTCCGCGAGGCGCCGCATCGCGGCTACGGCTCGGCGCCGGAGCTGTTCGGCGCGGTGCGGGCCGAGGACACCATCGTGCCCGACCTGACCCGCGCGATCCGAGCGCTCCTCGCCGAGACGGCACCCGACCTCGTCCTGGCCCCCCAGGGCATCGGCGGGCATGTGGATCACGTCCAGGTGGTCCGCGCCCTGGACGCGGCCGAGCCGACCGCGCCGATCCTGTGGTGGCGCGACTTTCCCTACACGGTGCGCGACCAGACCCCGAAGGAGCCCCTGCGCCCGCGCTTCGCCGATCTGCCGGAGACGGAATTCCGGTTCGGCCCCGAGGGCCGGGTGGCCAAGGGCGCGGCCTGCGCGGCCTACGCGACGCAGCTCGGCTTCCAGTTCGGCGGTCCCGAGGGCCTCGCCCGGCGCCTGGCGCAGGAGGACGGGCGCGAGCGCTTCCGCCGGCAGGGCACCCTGCCGGAAAGCCTGAGGCGCCTCGTCGCCGATGTCGGCTGAGGCGCCGCCCGCCGAACCGAAGAGCCTGCGCGACCCCGTCACCCTGGCCGCGCGCAAGTCCCGGCTCGACAGCCCCCACCTCGCCCCGATCCGCGCCCTCGGCCGGGCGATCGCCGCGGCGCAGGGCGCCGAAGTCCCCGAGCCCGACCCCCTCGACGGCGGCGTCGCGGCCCGCCTGCTGCTGCTCCTGGAGACGCCGGGTCCGCGCATCCGCGGCACCGGCCTCGTCTCGCGGGACAACCCGACGGGCACCGCCGCCAACCTCTTCCGCTTCCTCGCCGAGGCCGGGATCGCCCGCCGCGACACCCTGATCTGGAACACGATTCCGTGGGTCATCCACACCCCCGGCGCCCGCAACCGGCCCCCGCGCCGGTCCGAGGTGCGGCAGGCTCTGCCCTGGCTGACGCCCCTCCTCGCCTGGCTGCCGCACCTGCGCGTCGTCGTGCTCTCCGGACGGGTCGCGGGCTTCGCGCAGTCGGACCTCGAAGCGTCGCGTCCGGATTTGAGGCTGATCCCGATCCCGCATCCGAGCCCGACCTTTGTCTGCACGGCGCCGAGCGTCGCCGCGCGCATCCGGGCGGGGCTGGCGGAGGCGCAAGCCTGCATCGCCGGTGGGCATTGCGCCTCCCTCGCTGGCAATTGCCGGCCGATGCCCCTAAATGCGGGCGACGGGCCGTGGTCCGGCACAAGCTCGGGTTGACCCCATGCCGCCGATGCGGCCGTGCGCGGGGAGCCCAGCGGAGGCGGACGCCGACACGATGAACTTTGCGAGACAGCAGAAGCAGATCGAGACGGCCGAGGCGCTCGCGCCCGAGGCGTCGCCGATCGACGCGGCGGAGACCGAGGCGCCGAAGGGCGGCCTGCGCGGTCGCTACGCCTGGCTCGGCACCATCGCCAGCCTCGCCATCCTGGCGGGCTCGCTGTTCGTCCTGTGGAAGCTCGTCGAGACGGTCACCTGGGCCGAGATGCACGCGGCCTTCACGGGCGCCTCGGCCGAACAGCTCGGCTTCGCCTTCCTGTTCGTCGGCCTGAGCTACCTCTTCCTCACCTGCTACGATGCCCTGGCCCTCCGGCAGCTCAAGCTGAAGGTTCCGTACCGAACGACGGCCCTGGCTTCGTTCACGAGTTACGCCGTCAGCTTCACCCTCGGCTTCCCGCTCCTGACGGCCGGGACGATCCGCTACTGGATCTACTCGAGCAAGGGGCTGGGAGCGGCCAAGATCGCCGCCCTGACGGTGATCGCGGGCTTCACCTTCTGGCTCGGGATGGGCGTCGTCCTGGGCCTCAGCCTCATCGTCGAGGCCGGCCAGCTCGCCGCCCTCACCTTCACCAGCATCGCGCTGAACCAGGGGGTCGGCTTCGGCGCCCTCCTCGCCGTGGTGGCCTACCTGCTCTGGGTCTCCCTCAAGCGCCGCCACGTCCGGGTGAAGAGCTGGCGGCTCGAACTGCCGGGCGCCTCGGTCTCCCTGAGCCAGATGGTGGTGGGCATCGGCGACGTCTGCGCGGCGGCCGCGACGCTCTACGTGCTTCTCCCGGCGGGCACCTCCATCGGCTTCACCACCTTCGTGGCGATCTACGTCCTGGCGGCCATGCTGGGCATCGCCTCGAACGCGCCGGGCGGCATCGGGGTGTTCGAGGCGACGATCCTCCTCGCGCTGTCGAGCCTGCCCCGGGACCAGGTGCTCGGATCGCTGCTGCTGTTCCGGGTCTGCTATTATCTCGTGCCCTTCGTCATCGCGCTGGCCATGTTGACCGTCTACGAGATCGTCAAGCGCACCCGGGACGCCCGGGCCTGAGGCGCGGGGCTGAGCCGGGAGGGTCCGCATGGCACGGGGCGCACGCCGATCATCCTGGACCGCCGCCACCGTCGCGACGGTGGGACTCGGGGTGTTCGCGGCCGGACGGGGAACCCTCGACGGACCGATGATCGCGGCTTCCCTGGTCGTCCTCTGCCTCGGCGGCGTCATCGGCAGCCTTGGGCGGGCCCGCATCGTGCGGGTGACCGAGAGCCCCGGGGCCAGCCGGCATTCGGTGGCGGAAGCGCTCCTCGCCAACATTCCCGATCCCGTCATCCTCGTGGATCGCCGTGCGGTGGTGATCGAGGTCAATCCCGCCGCCCGGGCCCTGCTGCCGGCCCTGAAGCTGCGCCACCCGCTCTCCTTCGCCCTGCGGGCCCCCGACGTCCTCGACGGGATCGAGGAGGTGCTGCGCACCGGCGCCCCGCTCAAGACGCTCTACGCCACGCGCGTCCCCACCGAGCGCGCCTTCGAGGTGCAGATCGGCGCCCTGCCGATGCCGGACGGCGTGGTGGGCGGGCAGCCCAACGTGGTGCTGTTCCTGCGCGACCTCACCTCGGCCCGGCGCCTCGAGGCGACGCGGGTCGATTTCGTCGCCAATGCCAGCCACGAGCTGCGCACGCCGCTGGCCTCGCTGCTGGGCTTCATCGAGACGCTGCAGGGCCCGGCCCGCAACGACCCGCCGGCGCGCGAACGCTTCCTCGGCATCATGAAGACCCAGGCACAGCGGATGGCGCGCCTCGTCGACGACCTCCTGTCGCTGTCGCGGATCGAGCTGCGCGAGCACGTTCCGCCGACGCACCCCGTCGACCTGACCCGGATCGCCCGGCAGATGGTGGACACGCAGGGGCCGCTGGCCCGCGACCGCGGCGTGGTGCTGAGCGTCGCCGCCGAGGGCGCCTTCCCCATCCTGGGCGAGCGCGACGAGCTGCTGCGGGTGGTCGAGAACCTGATCGAGAACGCGGTGAAGTACGGCGGCAGCGGGGGGCGCGTCGAGGTCGCGCTTCGGCGCCAGACCGAGGCGGCCAGCGGGCGGACGAGCATCGAGCTCGCCGTGCGCGACCACGGGCCGGGGATCGCGGCCGAGCACATCCCGCGCCTGACCGAACGGTTCTACCGGGTCGACGTCGCCTCCAGCCGCGACCAGGGCGGGACCGGCCTCGGCCTCGCCATCGTCAAGCACATCGTCAACCGGCACCGGGGCCGCCTGCTGATCGAGAGCGTGCCCGACGCGGGCACCACCGTGCGGGCGATTTTTCCGGAATTCGAGGCCGTCGAGCCCCCGGACGTCCTCGCCGAGCCGGCCTAGAGCGTTTTCAAGAAAGGGGGATGCCGGATCGCGTGAAGACAACGCGACCACACAATAAGAAAGGGCATTTTCGGTGATCTGGAAATCACCGAAAATGCTCTAGCGGAAGGGCGGCTCGTCGAAGCTGCGCAGCTTGCGGGAATGCAGGCCGTGGCGCTCGGCCCGCAGGTTGTCGAGGGCGGCGAGGCCGATGAGCAGGTGCTCGGCCACCGCCCGCTCGTAGAAGGCGTTGGCGGCGCCGGGCAGCTTGATCTCGCCGTGGAGCGGCTTGTCGGAGACGCAGAGCAGCGTGCCGTAGGGAACCCGCAGGCGATAGCCCTGCGCCGCGATGGTGCCGCTCTCCATGTCGACGCCGATGGCGCGGGACAGGTTGATGCGCCGCCGCTCCTGGCTGAAGCGGAGCTCCCAGTTGCGATCGTCGTAGGTGACGACCGTGCCCGTCCGGAGCCGGCGCTTCAGGGCCTCGCTCTTCTCGCCGGTGACGTGGGCGGCCGCCGCCTGGAGGGCGAGCTGCACCTCGGCCAGGGCCGGCACCGGCACGTCGGGCGGCACCAGCTCGTCGAGGATGCGGTCGCGGCGGAAATAGCCGTGGGCGAGGACGTAGTCGCCGATGGTCTGCGACTGGCGCAGGCCGCCGCAATGGCCGACCATCAGCCAGCAATGCGGACGCAGGACCGCGAGGTGGTCGGTGATCGTCTTCGCGTTCGAGGGGCCGACGCCGATGTTCACCAGGGTCGTGCCCTGCTGGCTGCCGTCGGGGCCCCGCGCCACGAGGTGGTAGGCCGGCATCTGGTACTTGTGCCAGGGCGAGGCGGCGATCAGCGCCGCCGGGTCGACGGTGGCGGCCTCCGCCCGCGAGACGGTGACGCCGCCCGGCAGGATCATCCGCTCGAACCCCTCGTCGCCGCGCGCCAGGCGCTCCAGGCCGTGGCGGATGAAGCCGTCGACGTAGCGGTGGTAGTTAGTCAGCAGGATCCAGGGCTGCACGTCGCCCCAGTCGCTGCCGGTGTAGTGCACCAGGCGCCGGAGCGAGTAGTCGGTCCGGATCGCGTCGAAGAGGGCGAGCGGGCGCGGCGCGTCGGGCAGGTCCTGCCAGAGCCCGTCCGCGATCTCGTCGCCCACCACCGAGAGCAGCGGCACCGGGAAGTAGGTGGCGAGGTCCCGCGGGGTGACGCCGCTGCGCCCGAGATCGGCGCCCGGCTCGATCACGTAGGGATACGGGATCTCCTGGGCGCTGAGGCCGACCTCCAGGGTGACGGCGTAGTCCCGAACCAGGGGCCGCAACTGCTCCAGCAGGTAGCCGCGAAAATGGTCCGGCTGGGTCACGGTGGTGGCGTAGGTGCCCGGGGCCTGGAGCTTGGCCGTGGCCCGGGAGACCTGCGGCATCGGCCCGGCCGGCTGGTAGGTGAGGCGCAGTTCCGGATAGCGGAACTGCAGCCGCTCCGTCGCGTCCGGCGGCGGGCCGCCATCGAGATAGCGCGCGAGGGCCGAACGCAACGCCGCGATCGCCCCCGCATGGAGCGCCGCCAGGCGTTCCACCGCGGTCTCGGCATCGGAGACGGATTCCATCGGTCGCAACTCGTCGCGGATCACGGTGACTCCTGCCCAGGCGCTCGGTCCCCAGGGTCTTACACCCGCCGCACCCAGGAGGCGAACGCGGGCAGGATCGGCGACTTTTCCCGCCGTCGTCGCGGCCTGAGGGATTCCCAATGGCCGCTGGGTTCCAATACAACCATTTCGTTTCGCCTCCGATTCCCTTAACATATGCAAGGTATCCATTTCGTCCTGAAGAGACGAAGACTGGGTCCTCGGACTGGCATAAGCGGCGACGACAGGGGGAACAGGGCGTCGATGCTCACAGTCTTCGGGTGCTTCACTACCGAACATGACCCGTGGCTGCTGACGCTCGCGGCGATCATTTGCGCCCTGGCCGCGACGTCTACGGTCGCGCTCCTGCACCACGCGAAGCAGACCCGGATCGGCTGGCGCAGCGGATGGGTCGGGGTCGCGGCCGTCGCCGGCGGCTCGGGGATCTGGGCGACGCATTTCCTCACCATGCTGGCCTCCGATCCGGGCCTGGTCGCGGCCTATGCGGTCGGCCTGACGGTGCTGTCGCTGGTGTTCGGCATCGGGGTGAGCGGGATCGGCCTCGCGACCGCGGCGTTCTGGAGCGCCCGCAGCGCCCCCCTGGTCGGGGGGGCCATCGTGGGCCTCGGCATCGCCGCGATGCACTACACCGGGATGGCGGCCTATCAGGTCGCCGGGCGCATGGTCTGGAACCCGGCCCTGGTGGCGCTCTCCGTCGCCGTGGGCGTCGGGCTCGCCATGGCGGCCCTGGGGATCGGGCTGACCAGCGCACGCGCGCGGGGTCGGGTCGTCGGGGCCGCGCTCCTCGCGGGCGCGATCTGCGGCCACCACATCCTCGGCATGCTGGCCCTGACGGTGATGCCGGATCCCTCGGTCGTCGTGCCCGAGGAGACGGTCCCCTCGCTCTGGCTCGCCCTCCCGGTGGGGCTCGCGAGCCTGACGATCCTCCTGATGGCCTGCACGACCCTGGTGCTCGACCTGCGCGACCGCCAGCGCGAGGTCTATCGCGGACGCCTGCACAGCCTCGCCAACGCCGCCGTCGAGGGCCTGGTGATCTGCCAGGATGGCGTCATCATCAGCGCCAACGACAGCTTCGCGGCCCTGGCCGGCGGCGAGGCGAAGGCCCTGGCCGGATTGCCCCTGGCGCAGTTCGTTCCCGACAGCGCGACCCGCGGCAGCCTCGCCGACCACCCCGACGACGGGGTCGAGGGGACCCTGTACCGGCTCGACGGGTCCGACCTCCCAGTCCAGCTCATCATGCGCCCGGTCGCCTATGGGCGGACGCCGCACGTCGCCCTGGCGGTGCGGGACCTCACGACGCGGCGGCGGGCCGAGCGCCAGATCCGGTTCCTCGTCGGGCACGACCTCCTGACCGGATTGCCGAATCGCCGGCATTTCCAGGACTGCCTGGACCGGAACATCCGGCAGGCGGGCAGCGGGCGCCTGGCGCTCCTCCACATCAACCTCGATGGGTTCAAGGAAATCAACGATCTCTTCGGAAACCCGATCGGGGACGCCACCCTCGTGCGGGTCGCCCGCCTCGTCGGCGGCCTCCTGGACGACACCCAGACGATGGCGCGGATCGGCGGCGACGAGTTCGCCGTGCTGACGCCCTGCACCCACGCGGTGACGGCCGGCCGCCTCGCCGAGACCATCCGGGCGACCCTCCAGGCTGCGGCCGAGAGCGCGCTCCAGGGTGAGCCCGTGCCGGCCGCCACCATCGGCATCGCGGTGTTCCCGGACGACGCGCGCGACCGCAACGACCTCGTGAACGCGGCCGATACGGCGCTCCTCCTGGCGAAGTCCGAGGGGCGGGACACCTACCGCTTCTTCGAGGCGTCCATGGGACAGGATGTGCGCGAGCGCCGCCTCCTGGAGAAGCAGCTGCGCCGCGCCCTAGCGGAGGACCAGCTGCGCCTGGTCTACCAGCCGCAGATCGAGACCCGCTCCGGGACGGTGATCGGCTTCGAGGTCCTGCTGCGGTGGCACCAGCCCGGGCGCGGGCTGGTCTCGCCGGCGGTCTTCATCCCCATCGCCGAGGAGAGCGGTCTGATCCGGGAGATCGGCGCCTGGGTGCTGCGGGAGGCCTGCCGGGAGGCCGCACGCTGGGAGGTACCCCTGGCGGTCGCGGTCAACGTCTCGGGGGTCCAGGTCCATGATTCCGGCTTCGCGCCGGCCGTCCAGGCGATCCTGGCCGAGACCGGCCTCGATCCGGCGCGCCTCGAACTCGAGATCACCGAGACCGCCCTGATCCGCGATCCCGAGCGGGCCCTGACCAACCTGCGTCGGCTGAAGGCGCTGGGGCTGCGCCTCGCCATGGACGATTTCGGCACCGGCTACTCGTCCCTCTCGAACCTGCGGCTCTTCCCCTTCGACACCATCAAGATCGACGGCTCCTTCATCGCGTCCGTCGACTCGAACCCGCAGGCGGCCGCCATCGTGCGCTCCGTGCTCGGGCTCGGCGCCGGCCTCGGGCTGCCGGTCATCGCCGAAGGGGTGGAGACCGCCGAGGAGCTCGGCTTCCTCGTCACCGAGAAGTGCCACGCCGCGCAGGGCTACTTCATCGGCCGGCCCGGCCCCATCAGCGAGTTCGCGCAGCAGACCCGCGGCGCCCGGCAACGGTCGCCGGTCGCCGCCTGACCGGCGGCGACCGGCCCGCTCCCGGTCTCGGCTTGCTCCCGGTCTCGGCTTGCCCGAAACGAGAGGCCCGGCGCTTCGACCCGCGCCGGAGGAGAGCCGCCGCGCATGCACGACGAGACCGACCATCGTCCCGGTGAGGTGGCGATCCCGCTGCCCGACGCCTTCGACGCCGGGCTCTACTTCATCGGCCGCGTCCGCACGCCCTGGGCCACGCGCGGCGAGTGCCCGAAGAACGGCCTGAAGACCGACGCGGTCTGCACGCTCGCCGTCGATGCGCCCTTCGCCGAGGCCCTCCAGAACGTCGAGGGCGCGAGCCACCTCATCGTCCTCTACTGGATGGACGAGGCCGCCCGGGACCTCGCGCTGCAGCGCCCCCGCCATGCGGAGGGCAGCCGGGGCACCTTCTCCCTGCGCTCGCCGGCGCGCCCGAACCCCATCGCCCTCTCGGTGGTCGAGCTCCTGGCGCGGGACGGGGCGAGCCTGCGGGTGCGCGGTCTCGATTGCCGCGACGGCACCCCGCTCCTCGACATCAAGCCCTATTTCGCGTCGACGGATTCGCGCCCCGGCGCCACGGTGGACCGGGCCGGGACGAGCCCGCGCTGAGGCGGTGCCCGCCCGCGGATCCGCGGATCAGCCCGCGGGCGCCTCGGCACCGTGGACCTGCCCGTCCGTGCCGTGGACCTTGCGCGGAGTGCCCTTCGGCGGCGCCTTGATCCGGTACCAGCCGACATAGAGGGCGGGCAGGAAGAACAGCGTCAGGAAGGTGGCCGCCAGGATGCCGCCGATCATGGCGTAGGCCATCGGTCCCCAGAACACCTCGCGGGCGATGGGGACGAGGCCGAGGCTGGCCGCCGCCGCGGTCAGCAGGATCGGGCGCATGCGGTGGCAAGTGGCATCCACCACCGCGTCCCACGGCGCCAGCCCGTCGCGCTCGTACTCGTCGATCTGGGTCACCAGGATCACCGAGTTGCGCACGATGATGCCGATCAGCGCCAGCACTCCCAGGATCGCCACGAAGCCCATGGGCTTGTTGAAGGTGAGGAGCGCGATGGCGACGCCGATGAGCCCGAGCGGCGCCACGCTGGCCACCAAAAAGAGCTTCTGGAAACTCTGGAGCTGGATCATCAGGAACATCGCCATGGTGAGGAGCATCACCGGCGCCACCGCGGCGATGGGCCCCTGGCCCTTGGCGCTCTCCTCCACCGCCCCGCCCACCGCCAGGACGTAGCCGTCGGGCAGGGACTTGCCGAACGCGGTGATCGTCTCGTCGAGCTGGGCGACCACCGTGGCGGGCTGGGTGTCGTCCGCGATCGAGGCCCGCACCGTGATGGTCGGCAGGCGGTCGCGGCGCCAGACGATGGGCTGCTCCAGCTCGTACCCGATGGTGGCGAAGGCCAAGAGCGGCACCACGCTGCCATTGGCCAGCGGCACCTGCAGGCTCTGCAGCGTGTCGAGGGAGTTGCGCTCCACGGCCTGCGCGCGGGCGACCACGTTGACGAGGTAGATCGAGTCGCGGACCTGGGTGATCGACCGGCCGCCGACGATGCCGTTGAGCAGTCCGGCGATGTCCTCCGAGGTCACGCCGAGCTGGCGCGCCTTGTCTTGGATGATGTCGACCTTGAGCACCTTGCCGGGCTCGTTCCAGTCGAAGGTCGGCACGTCGAGATGCGGGTTGGCGCCGACGATGTTGCCGAGGGTGAGCGCCTGGGCCCGCAGGGTCTGCAGGTCGGGGCCGCTGAGGCGGTACTGCACCGGACGCCCCACGGGGGGGCCGAGGTCGAGGGAATGGATGAGGAAGTCGGTGCCGACGAACTGCTCGCGGGCGAGCTTGTCGAGCTTCAGCTTCATGCGCTCGCGCGCCTCGATCGACTTCGTCTCGATCACGATCTGGCCGAAGAAGGCGTTCCCGAGCTGCTGGTCGAGGGGCAGGTAGAAGCGCACCGCGCCCTGACCGACATAGGACGACCAGCGTACGATCTCGGGGTCGCCCACCAGGGTCGCCTCGAAGCGGTCCATCTGGCCCTTGGTCTCGGCGATGCTGGCGTTCTGCGGCAGCGTCATGTCGACGAGGAGCTCGGGCCGGTCGGAGGCCGGGAAGAACTGCTGCTGGACGAAGCCCATGCCGACGATCGCCGCGCCGAGCATGCCGACGCAGGCCGCGACGGTGGTCCAGCGCCAGCGCATGGCGCCCAGCAGCAGGCCGGTGAAGATCCGCATGGACCGGCTCGGGGCGCCGTGGTCCTTGTGCTTCATCTGCTTCGGCAGGAGCTTCACCCCGATCAGGGGCGCGAACAGCACCGCCACCACCCAAGAGACCAGGAGCGAGGCGGCGATGACGACGAAGAGCGAGTAGGTGTACTCGCCCGCCGACGAGCCGTTGAAGCCGATGGGCAGGAAGCCCGCCACCGTCACCAGGGTGCCGGTGAGCATCGGGAAGGCGGTGGAGGTGTAGGCGAAGGTGGCGGCCTTCTTCAGGCTGTCGCCGACCTCCAGCCGCGCGACCATCATCTCGACGGTGATCATGGCGTCGTCCACGAGGAGGCCCAGCGCGATGATCAGCGCGCCGAGCGAGATGCGCTGGAGCGTGACGCCCATCACCTGCATGACAACGAACACGATGGCGAGCACCAGCGGGATCGACAGCGAGACCACGAGGCCGGCGCGCCAGCCGAGCGAGATGAAGCTAACCGCGAGCACGATCACCACGGCCTCGACGAGCGCCTTGGTGAAGCCGCCCACCGCTTCCTCGACGATCTTGGGCTGGTCCGAGACGAGGTGGATGCCGACGCCCACCGGCAATTCGCCCTCGAGCTTGCGCATCCGCTCCTTCAGGTCGTGCCCGAAGGTGAGCAGGTTGCCCGAGGGCTGCATCGCGATGGCGAGGCCGATGGCCGGCTGGCCGTTGAAACGGAACAGGTCGGTCGGCGGGTCGGTGAAGCCGCGGGAGATCTCGGCGACGTCGGAGAGGCGGAAGAAGCGATCGTTCACCCGCAGGTTCACGGCGCGCAGGCTCTCCTCGTTGACGAACTGGCCGCCCACCCGGACGGAGACCCGTTCGGGGCCCGCCTGGATCACGCCCGAGGGCGCGATGGCATTCTGCGACTGCAGGGTGCGGATGACCGAGTTGGTGTCGAGGCCGAGGCCGGCGAGCTTGCGGGTGGAGAAGTCGAGGTAGATCACCTCGTCCTGGGCGCCGAGAAGCTGCATCTTGCCCGCAGACGGCACCTTCTTCACCTCGGCGCGGACGCGCTCGACGTAGTCGCGCAGCTGCCGCGGGGTCACGCCGTCGGCCGTGAAGGCGTAGACGTTGCCGAACACGTCACCGAACTCGTCGTTGAAGAACGGACCCTGGATGCCCTGCGGGAACGTGCCCTGGATGTCGCCGATGCGCTTGCGGACTTGGTAGAAGATCGCCGGGATGGTCTTGGGTGGCGTCGTCTCGCGCAGCTGCACGAACACCGTGGCCTGGCCCGGCGTGGTGTAGCTGCGGCTGAAATCGACGGCATCGATCTGCTGCACTTCCTTCTCGATCCGCTCGGTGACCTGATCGAGGGTGTCGCTGATGGTGGCGCCCGGCCAACGCGCCTGCACGATCATGGTCTTGATCGCGAAGGGCGGGTCCTCCTCGCGGCCGAGGCGCTCGTAGGCCAGGAAGCCGGCCACCACCGAGATCAGCATCAGGAACCAGACGAAGGAGCGATGCTCCAAGGCCCATTCGGAGAGATTGAAGGACTTCACGGGTTTGCTCTCGCCTTACCGGGATGGCGGCTGATCATGGATGGCGGCGGTGCCCGGGCTCAGGGCGTCGGGTCGGGCAAGCGCACGGCCTGCCCCTCCTGGAGCGAGTGGACCCCGGCCAGGACCACCCGCTCTCCGGCGTTCAGGCCCGTGCCGATGCTCACGCGCTCCGGGTCGCGGCGGGTGACGGTGACCGGCCGCTTGCGCACGCTCTTCCCGTCCGGCGCGACGACCCAGACCGCGTCGCGGCCGTCCTCCGTCAGCACCGCGGCGGCGGGCAGGTCGACGTGAGGCGCCTCGGCCCGCGCCAGGGTGACGGTGAGGGTCGAGCCCAGCCGGAAGGCCTCGGAGGGCTTGAGCAGGGTCATGCGGATGCGCCGGGTGCGCGTGGTCTGGTCGGCGAAGGGGGCGATCTCGCGCACCCGCGCCGTCGCCGTCACGTCCGGGGCGCTCTGGAGCGCCACCGTGAACTGGGCATCCGTGGGCATCGTCCCGACGAGCTCCTCGGGGATGTCCACCACGGCCTCGCGCTCCTCGGGGCGGGCCAGGGTCGCCACGGCCTGGCCCGCGCTGAGCACCTGCCCGACCTCGGCGCTGCGTACCGTGACGACGCCGTCGAAATCCGCGTGCAGCTCGGTGTAGCCCATCTGGTCCCGGGCCCGCTGCAGGTTCGCCTCCGCCTGGGAGACGCGGGCCTGGGCGGTGTCGCGGCTCGCCACGGCGGTATCGAGCTGGGCCTGGGTGACGTTGCCGCCGGCCAGCAGGCGCCGGCGCCGCGATTCCGTGGCGCTCGCGTTCTCGGCCTGCGCCCTCGCGTCGGCGAGGTCCGCCTCGGCGCGGGTCAGGGCGAAGCGCGTCACCACCGGATCGAGGGCGGCGATGCGCTGGCCCTTGTGGACGATGTCGCCCACGGTGACGTCGCGGGCGATCATCCGGCCGGCGATCTGGAAGCCGATCTCCGACTGGTAGCGGGGGGCCACGACCCCCGCGAAGGGGCCGAAGACCTGGGCCGCTACCGGCTTCACGACTCGGTACAGGACCGGCCGTACGGGTGGCGGCGGGGCCGTCTCCTCGGCGGCCTGGCAGGCGCCGAGGGGCGAGACGAGCGCCAGGGCGCCCAGGGTCGACCGGAGCAGGGTCGGGCGGATCATCGCGCCGCCTCCAGGGTCTGCGAGACGGCAACGGTCTGGCCCGGGCGCAGGAGCTGGATGCCCGCGATGACGACCTCCTCGCCGGGCTCGACGCCGCCCTTGAGCGCGATGGTGTTGGGCCCGTAGCGCTCGATCACGACCGGACGGGGCGCGACGGTGCTGTGGGTGGGATCGCGGACCCAGACGGCCGGGGCGTTCTCCCAGCGGTAGAGGGCCGACCAGGGCAGCACGATCGCCTGGCGCGGCCGGAACTTGCCGGTGCCGACCACGATGGCGCCGAGGCTCATGGCCTGGGGCGTCGCGTCGAGCCCGACCTTGACCCGGACCGTGCCGGAGGCGGCATCGACGCTGGGCGAGATCTCGCGTACCCGGCCGGTCGCCTTGACCCGCGGGTCGGCCTGCAGCGTCACCTCCACGGTCTTGCTCTCGGGGGGCGCGGCCAGCACCGCCTCGAAGATGTTGAAGACCGCGTCGCGGGGGCCGTCCTGGGCCATCGCCAGCACCGTCTGGCCGGTCTGCACGACCTGGCCGACTTCGAAGGTCCGACTGAGGACGATGCCGTCCACGCCCGCCTTCAGGTCCGTGTAGGAGTACTGCTCCTCGGCGCTGCCGAGGGCGGCCTTGGCGGAATCCACCGAGGCCTGCGTGGTGCGCAGCTGCTGTTCGGCATCGTCATAGCTCGGGCGGGTGGTGTAGCCACTGGCGAGGAGCTGCTCCTGACGCTTGAAGTTCAGCTTGGCCTGGGTCAGCAGCGCCTCGGCCGAGGTGAGCGCGGCCTGGGCGTTGTTGAGGTTGGCGCGCTGCTCCTGGGGATCGAGCTTGGCCAGCACCCGATCGGCGGTGACGTGGTCGCCGACCTCCACGAGGCGCTGCGCGATCTTGCCGTTGGTCCGGAAGGCCACGTTGACCTGGGACTGGGCCTGGATATCCCCGGTGAAGATCAGGTCGGAGGCGATCGTGGTGGCGCGCGCCACGGCCGTGCGCACGACGGCAACGGCGGGGCTCGCCGGCTTCCCCGTCTCCCTGGCCGTTTCCCCGGCCACCGCCTCGCCGCCCCGGGCCGGCGCCAGCGCGACGGCACAGACCGCGAGCACGAAGGCCACGCCCGCGCACCTGCGCGGCCACACCCTCAGCCTACCCACCATCGCGTCCTCGAACTCGAAAAGGCCCTCTCTGACGTCACCCATATCGGCTCCGCTACCGACCGTCCAGACGGTTTCTTTTTTCGGCGAACCGTCTTCCCGCCGCCGTCGTTCCCCGATATCCCATTGTCGTTTCCCGATCTTCGCGCCGGTTCTGGCAACAGATCTCCCGCCCTCGAAACCGCCGGTGAACCGGCTTGATCGTCGATGATGAAGGCGCGTACCCGCCGCGAAGACCGACCGGTGGTCATCCTGGATGCCGCCGAACGCCTGATCCGGCGCATGGGCGCCCGGACGCTCACCATCGACGCGGTGGCGGCCGAGGCCTCGCTCAGCAAGGGGGGCGTGCTGCATCACTACGCCTCGAAGGACGCACTGATCTCCGCGCTGGCCGAGCGCAAGCTGCGGGAGATCCGCGAGAGCGTGGCCGCGCACGAGGTCGAGCAGGGTCCGGGTCCGGCAGCACTCCCCCTCGCCCTGATCGCGCATGCCCGTCAGGTCTACGCCGACGAGGACGGGTTTCCCCGCGCGCTCCTGCTGGCCTCGGCGGAAAACCCCGAGGCCTTCGCGGGCTTCAACGCCTTCCTGAAGCAGCGCCTCGCCCAGATGGAGGACGTGGCCTGCTGCCCGGGGGCCGGCGCGATGCTGACCTTCGCCACCCTGGGCTTGCTGCTCAGCCGCACCCTGGGCTTCCACTGTCTCGAGGGCGCGGAACTGGAGAAGCTGTTCGACGCCATGGAGAGCGCCGCCCGGAGCCTGCCGAAGCCGATCCCGGCCTGAAGCCGCACGCGCGCCGCGCGTGCGTTTCTTGAACCTTGAGGAGCGAACGGCGACACAGACCTCTGCCGCGTAGCGATGCCGACGCGTTTCGGTCGCCGGCCGACCGGGCCTCCCGACGCCGGGAGCGCGCCGGCGGAAGGCACGCGGGACGCCCCCCTTCGACATCGCGGTCTCGGGTCCTGCCCGGTATGGGCGGCGTCGCCCCGGCGCGGGACCTGAAGCGGCGGCGTCCGACGCTGCCGGTGCCGCCCGCCTCCAGCGACAGCCACATCCTGGCGCAGGAGGATGCCCAGGGCTTCGAACTCCTGCGCACGCCGTATTGCGGCGGGCAGCCGGGTCGGACGATCGACCGGATCGTCGCCCGTCACGCGGCGCTGTCGAAAGCCGAGGTCGAGGTCACCGCCGCGACGGCCGATCGGGTGCCCGGTCAGGCCGCCCGTTCGGCCATGGCTGCGAAGACCAGGGCGTGACGGGCCGCGAGGGCGTCGATGTCGGTGGAGTAGCCGCCGCCGATCACCCCGACGAAGGGAATGCCCCGCCGATGCGCCTCGCCGACGACGAAGCGGTCGCGCGCCAGCAGGCCCGCATCGGTGAGATCGAGGCGGCCGAGCCGGTCGTCGCGATGGGGGTCGACGCCGGCATTGTAGAAGACGATGTCGGGGCGGATCGCATCGAGCAGCGGCCCGACATGGGCCGCCAGCACCGCGAGATAGCCGGCATCGTCGACGCCGTCGGGCAGGCCGACATCGCGGTCGCCGGCGATCTTGCGCGTTGGGTAGTTCTTCTCGGCGTGGATCGAGAGGGTGAAGAGATCGGGCGTGCCGCCGAGGCAATCGGCGGTGCCGTCGCCCTGGTGGACGTCGCAATCCACCACCAGGGCACGGGCGATGGTGCCTTCGGCGTGCAGCGTGCGCGCGGCCACCGCCACGTCGTTGAAGATGCAGAAGCCAGCGCCGGTCTCGCGGCGGGCATGGTGGCTGCCGCCGGCGGTGCTGCCCGCGAGGCCGTGCGCCAGGGCGAGGCGGGCCGCCAGCAGCGTCCCCCCCACCGAGGCGCAGGAACGGGCGACCACCGAGGCGCCCACGGGCAGGCCGATGGTGCGCTCGATCTCGCGGGAGACGTCGAGGGCGAGCACGGCCTCCACGTAGGCGCGGTCGTGGGCCGCGGCGAGGAGATCGGCCCCGGCGGGCTCCGGCCGCGCAAAGCCGCCCGGCACCAGTCCCTGCTCCACCAGCAGCGCGGCCAGGCGCCCATACTTGCGCATCGGGAAGCGATGGCCTTCGGGCAGGGTCGCCTCGTAGGCCGGGTGGAAGACGATGGGCAGGCTCATCGTGACAGGCTCATGCGAGATCCGCGATCAGCCGGTCCGCGAGGGCGAGCCCGCTGTCGAAGGCAGCCTCGATGCGCGGCCCGAGGCAGCCGTCGCCGGCATAGCCGAGACGCCGGCCCGGATCGTAGAGACAGGGGGCGCCGCAGGTCTCCTCCACGAGGGCGTAGCGCCAGCGATGGGCGCGGGCCTGCAGGGGGATGACGGGGTCGCCGAACAGGTCGCCCAGGGCGGCGAGCAGCGCGGCCCGCACCGCCTCCGGGGCCTCTTCGAGATGCGTCTTCGACCAGTCCGGCGTGGCATGGACGGTGTAGGCGACGGGCGCGGTCGGGCGCCCGGGCTTCGCGCCCTCGCGGAACATCGCGGCGACCGGCCCGTCCACGGGGCGCAGGACGTCGCCCGGGAGGGGCAGGTCGTGCTCGCAGGCCAGCATCAGCGACCAGCAGGGCGCGTAGGTCGCCCGCTCGACCCCGGGCAGGGCGAGACCGCTCGCGGCGAGGAGGCGCAGGGCCTGCGGGCCCGGCAGCGTCAGGGCGACCGCGTCGAAGAGCCGGTCCTCGCCGGCCTCCGCCAGGGTGAGTCGCCAACCGCCGTCGGCGCGCGCCAGGGCGGTGACGGTGCGCCCGACCTGTACGTCGAGGCCGGCGAGGAGGTCGCGCACGGGCGCGGTCATGTCGGGCACGGCAGTGACGCTGCCGGGCGCATCGTAGGGCGCGACGCGGCCGCTGACCGCCCAGTCGGCGAGGCGGGCGCGGAAGGCGGGTCCGTGCGCCCGCATCACCTGCGCGCCGTGGTCGAAGCTGAGGCCGGTCTCGTCGTCGCGGCGGTTCGCCATGCGGCCCCCCGGCTGCCGGCCCTTGTCGAAGACCGCGACGGAGAACCCGGCCGCGTGGAGCGCGCGTGCCGCGCTCGCCCCTGCCATCCCGGCCCCCACGATCGCCACACGCGCCGGTCTCGCCCCTTGCACCGGTTCCGCCACCCGCACTCCCCCCTCGTGATCCGGGGCTGTCATACGACTGAAGCATCACGGCTGTTAGGGGCGCTGTGCAGCCGGGGACGCGACGCGGTGTCCAACCCGCGCCGGGCTGCGATGGTGGGGTTTCGCGAACGGGGGACGTCGCGGATGTGGGACCAGGCGCTGCAGGAGCTGTCGGAGCCGGGCGCCACGGCCGCCCTCTGGCTCTGCGTCGCCCTGACCTGCATCAACCTCGTGGGCATCGCGGTGGCGGCCTTGCGGATCGGGCGGCGCAACGGCGCGTCAGTGTTTCCGAGCGCCGTCCCGATCTCCCTAGTGCGGCCGGTCTGCGGCGTCGAGGCCTTCAGCGAGGAATTACTGACGCGCGGCTTCCATCTCGCCCATCCCGACTACGAGCTGATCTTCTGCGTCGCCCACGGTGCCGACCCCATCGTGCCGTTGCTGGAGCGCCTGATGGCGGCGCATCCCCGCGTGCCCGCCCGCCTGATCGTCGGCGACGAGCGGATCAGCGACAACCCGAAGCTGAACAATTGCGTACGCGGCTGGGAGGCGGCCCGCCACGACTGGGTGGTGCTGGCCGACTCGAACGTCGCGATGCCGCCGGACTACCTGCAGCAGCTGCAGGCGGCCTGGCGCCCGAACACCGGCCTCGTCTGCTCGACGCCGATCGGGGCCCGCCCCGCGGGCCTGTTCGCCGCGGTGGAATGCGCCTTCCTCAACACCCTGCAGGCGCGCTGGCAATATACCGGCGAGGCCCTCGGCCTCGGCTTCGCCCAGGGCAAGAGCATGCTCTGGCACAAGCCCTTCCTGGAGGCCCGCGGCGGCATCCGGGCGCTCGCGTCCGAGATCGCCGAGGATGCGGCGGCGACGAAGCTCGTGCGCGCGGCGGGGGCGCAGGTGCATCTCGTGGCCGTCCCCTTCGACCAGCCCCTCGGGCAGCGCACCCTCGCCGAGGTCTGGTCCCGGCAGCTGCGCTGGGCGCGCCTGCGCCGGGTCACCTTCCCGCTCTTCTTCGCCCCCGAGATCGGCTGCGGCCCGCTCCTGCCCTTCGCGGCCGCCCTCGCGGCCGCGCCGTCCATCCCCTTGGCCGGCCTCCTCCTCGGGCTCACAGGCCTGTGGTACGGGGCCGAGATCGCCCTGGCCGTCCGGGCGCGCTGGTACCGGCACCCCCGGCTGCTCCTGGCCTTCCTGATCCGCGACGCCCTGGTTCCCGCCCTGTGGGTGAGCGCTTGGCTGCGGGGCGCCATCGTCTGGCGCGGCAATCCCATGGACATCCGGACGAAGGCGTCCGAGCCCTCCCGGCGCAACCCCTGGCGCCGCCCGCGGCCCCGCGCCAGCGCCGCCTGAACGCGCCGGTGCCAGTCCTCCGTCCGACGCGAGGGCACGGCAGCGCTCTTGCTTCAAGCTCCCCCGCCCGCGGCGGGCGGACGGAGCCAGGGCGATGCAGACCGAGACGAGCGGCCTCCACAGGGGCCTGAACGCCTTCCACCTCTGGGGCATCGCAGTCGGGCTCGTCGTTTCGGGCGAGTATTTCGGCTGGAGCTACGGCTGGGCCTCCGCCGGGACCCTGGGCTTCCTCATCACCACCACGGCCGTGGCGGCGATGTACGTCGCCTTCATCTTCAGCTTCACCGAACTCACCACGGCGATCCCGCAGGCCGGCGGCCCCTTCGCCTACAGCCGGCGCGCCTTCGGGCCGGTGGGCGGCTGCATCGCCGGCTACGCCACGCTGATCGAGTTCGTGTTCGCCCCGCCCGCCATTGCCCTGGCGATCGGCGCTTATCTCAACGTGCAGTTCCCGGGCCTCGATCCGAAGCACGCGGCTTTGGGCGCCTACCTCGTCTTCATGTCCCTCAACATCGTCGGCGTGCAGATCGCCGCGACCTTCGAGCTGTTCGTGACGATCCTGGCGGTGGCCGAACTCCTGGTCTTCAAGGGCGTCGTCGCCCCGGCCTTCGCCTGGTCGCACTTCGCCGCCCACGGCTGGGCCGGCGCGAACCGGTTCGGCCTGCCGGCGATCGGCGGCATGTTCGCCGCGATCCCGTTCGCCATCTGGTTCTTCCTCGCCATCGAGGGCGTGGCGATGGCGGCCGAGGAGGCCAAGGACCCCAAACGCACCATCCCCATCGCCTACATCACGGGCGTGCTGACCCTGACGGTCCTGGCCTTCGGCGTGATGCTCTTCGCCGGCGGCTCGGGCGACTGGCGGACCCTGAGCAATCTCAACGATCCCCTCCCCCAGGCGATGAAGGGCGTGGTGGGGGAATCCAGCGGCTGGCTGCATATGCTGGTCTGGCTCGGCCTGTTCGGCCTCGTCGCCTCGTTCCACGGCATCATCATGGGCTACTCGCGCCAGATCTACGCCCTGGCCCGGGCCGGCTTCCTGCCCCGCGGACTCGCCCGATTGCACCCGCGCTTCCGCACGCCGCACGTCGCCACCCTCGCCGGGGGCGTCGTCGGGATCGCGGCGATCTACAGCGACAACCTGGTGACGATCGCGGGGCAGTCGCTCACCGCCAGCATCGTCACCATGGCGGTGTTCGGCGCACTGGTGATGTACGGGATGAGCCTGGCGAGCCTGTTCCGGCTGCGCCGGATCGCGCCGGATCTCGCCCGTCCCTATCGCGCTCCCCTCTACCCGGCGGCGCCCGCCTTCGCCCTCACCCTGGCGGCGGTCTGCTTCGTCGCCCTGGTCGTCTACAACCCGGTGATCTTCGCGATCTTCCTCGTCCTGATGGGTCTGGCCGTGCTCGCGGCGAAAGGGTTTGCGACGCCGGCCTCGGGCAAGCCGCTCTGCGACCCGGCGCTCTGAACCCGAATGCCGCCGGAGGCCGATCGCGGCGCCTTTCGCAATGCCGCGCGGTGGTGGCCGGGGGCAAGGGGCGCGGTGAAAGGCGCCCGGGGGCGTAGCCCAGGCCCAGGCGCTACTGAACCTTCAACCCGTTCTCGTCGATCATCTGCTGCAGATGGCGATTGACGATGCGGGCGCTGAAGGGCTTCTCGATGAAATGGGCGAGCGCGGGCATGTCGCCGACGACGGGACGGGCAATTCCCGACGAGACCAGGATGGCGATGTGCGGGTAGGTCCGCGCGGTCTCCCGCGCCAGGGAGAAGCCGTCTTGCGTGCCGGGCATCCGGACATCGGTGAACAGGACGGTCACGTCCCGATGGCAGCGGCGCAGCAGGTCCAGGGCCTGATCCGCGGTCTGAGCCTCAAGGGTGGCGTAGCCCGCCCGCTCGAGAATATCGACGGCATCCATGCGGATCAGACCGTCATCCTCCACCACGAGAGCGTGCGAGCCTTTGGAGGAGGTCGGGTAGGGCATGAACCTCAACGCTTCGCGGTCGAGAAAAGGTCCGGCATAGCGGCCCTGTCGCCGCCACCGGCCTCGAACGGCCCTCTCGTCCCGCACTCCGAGCCGGCGGACCCTATGGGCCTTACTCCTCCGCTTCTATCCCGCGCAGGGGCGCAGCCAGGGTACAGACCAGGCCTGTGGACGCGTAGGTGGTGCTCACCGCCCCGCCCACCGCGCCGGCGAGGCCGCGCTCGATCAGGCGGCTTCCGAAACCCCGGCGCGTCGGGGTGACCACCGCGGGGCCGCCACGCTCGGTCCAGCACAGGGACAGCATCGCTTCGGCCCCCTCGGTCTCGATGGTCCAGATCACGGCGACCGAGCCCTCGGATCGGGACAGCGCCCCGTACTTGGCCGCGTTCGTCGCCAGTTCGTGGACCATCAACGCAAGGGAGAGGGCGGCCCTGGAGCCGACCTGGACGAAGGGACCGGCCAGGTGCAGCCGCTCCGACCGGGCATCGTCGTGAATCTCGAGAGCCCCGCGAATGACCGCCTCGATGCTGGCGCTCTCGCGGGTTCCGCTGAGAAGCAGGTCGTGGGCCTTGCTCATCGCGATCAGGCGGTCGGCCAGCACGTCCCTGGCGGTCTCGAGGTCGGGTGCGCTGCGCAGGGTCTGGGTCGCGATCGCCTGGACCATGGCCAGCATGTTCTTCATGCGATGGCTGAGCTCGCGGTTGAGCACCGCCTGATGTTCCTCGGCCCGCAGGCGCGCGATGCCCACCTGGACGCGATCCGCGACGTTGCGGACGAAGGCGATCTCCTCGTGCCGCCACGGGCGCGGCGCGTCGCTGTGCACGAAGAAGAGACCGACGCTGCGACCGCGCTCACGCACCGGGACGTTGAGCATCGCGCCGACATTGATTCGCGAGAGGAGCGCGGCCGCCTCCACGGTGCGCGGATCCTCGGCCACGGCGTCGACCACGAGGGTCTCCCCGCGCGAAAGGCAGGGGGCGAGGGTCTCGTGGTCCATGAAGCGATGCCGCCCGACGAGGCTGTCCGAGCCGACGGTGGTCCAGTCGCGATGGATGGTGATGTACTCGCCGGCCCCGTCGAGTTCGCCGTATCCGGTCCGGCTGGCGTCCAGGGTCCGGCCGACGATCTCCGCCGCCCGGTGCGTCATCGCCGGCACGGAGGCCTCGTTCCGCAGGAAATCCCCGAGTTCGATCAGCGCGGCGCGCCGGAGGGAGGCCGCACGGGCATAGACCTCCTCGGCCTTCACCAGGGCGATCTGCCGGCGCTCGTCGATCAGCGTCGTCACCTGACGCGTCAGGCGGCGCAGACCGTCCGCCTGATCGTCCGTCAGACCACCCGCGCGCGGCTGGTGATCGAGCACGCACAGGGTGCCGAGCACGCGGCCGCTGGGCATCCGCAGGGGGGCGCCGGCGTAGAAGCGGATATGCGGATCCCCCGTGACGAGGGGGTTCCGGCAGGTGCGGGGATCGCCCGTCAGGTCGGGAATCACGAGCAGGTCGGGCTCGCTCAGGGCGTAGACGCAGACCGACGCATTGAGATCGGTCTCGCAGCGGGGAAACCCGACGCGGGCCTTGAACCATTGCCGATCGCTGTCGACCAGGCTGATCAAGGCGACGGGCGATCCGCACAGCAACCGGGCCAGTTGAACGACATCATCGAACGCCTGCTCCGGAGCTGTGTCGAGGATGTCGAGCGCGGCCAGCTCAGCAAGCCGCTGCGGATCGGATGTATCTGGCCTGATACCCTGATCGAGATGACAGCTCATGAAGGGAACTTCCCCGGCGGCCAGCCGTTGTATCCTCCGTTTCGGATGAAGTCACTGAGCCCGTGTCGGCACGAGGGTGCCACGGGACGACTCCCATGGATGAAGAACCATGCGGACGTATTCCGGAACTGTTGCACAACGGGCGCGCGCGCGAAACTGGGTCCTGCGCCGGATCGCGGTGCCGGTCGGTCGGGCAGTCGGACGCGGGCCCATCGCCTACCTTTCGATGCCCGAATCGCGAATCACCGCCGCGGCGCGATTCACATGAAGAATCCGCAGGCTGACCGTATGGGGTTCTGGTATCGGGGGTGAAGCGCCGGTTTACCGTCTCCCATCCATGAAGATCGCGATTCTCGAAGCGGGCACGCCCCCGGAGCGGCTGGCCGGCCGATACCCGGGCTATGGCCGGATGACCGCCGACCGGCTCGGCCCCGGGCACGACGTCTCGGTGTTCCGGGTGAACCGGGACGAATGGCCCACCGATCCGGACACCTTCGACGCCACCCTCGTGACGGGTTCGCCGGCCGGCGCCTACGATCCCCTCCCCTGGATCGGAACGCTGATCGCCTCCCTGCGCGATCTCGACCCGGACAAGCCTCTCGTGGGGATCTGCTTCGGGCATCAGGTCATGGCGGCCGCCTTCGGCGGACGGGTCGAGAAATCGCCGAAGGGCTGGGGGATCGGGCTGCACACCTACGACATTCATCGGGCGGCAGACTGGATGGATGGAGAGCCGCGGGTCGCCGTCCCGGCCATCCACCAGGATCAGGTCGTCGAGGCGCCGCCGGGGAGCCGAACGCTGGCGGGCAGCGCCTTCACGCCCCACGGCATCCTCGCCTATTCGGACCGGCGCGCCTTCTCCGTCCAGTTCCACCCGGAATTCACCACCGACTATGCCCGTGCCCTGATCGCCGGGCACCGTCCGGGCGATCTCGACGCGGCCGTGCAGGCCCGGGCCCTGGCGTCCCTCGATGCCCCCAACGACGGCGCGCGCGTCGCCGGATGGATTCGGCGATTCCTCAGGAATCCTGCCGAACCGGGCCGGGGCGTCTGAGCGAAGGGCTCACGGCCGTGATCGCCCCTTCGCGAGCGATGCCGACGTGACGCGCGGACCGCTGGGCAGGAGGAAGGCCCAGGGCCTTGCGAACGGCTGCCCGCGCCCAAACCGAGGGGCATCCGGCGGATGGATCTCCGCGTGCACGACCCCCGCGCCGCCACGACACCCTGCCGGAACGGCCACGCTTGACACGCAGCTTCCCAAGGGTGGGGCCTTGGCTCGCCCTGCGTTCAAGGGACAACCTCACCGACCCGTCGGCTCGAGCCAGCGCGTGATGCCCCCATCGAGCGACGCGCGCGACCACTCAGCGGGTTCTTCAGAAGGCTTTGCAGGTGATTGTCACATCAGGTGCGCCGACCGAGCTTAGCCTCACCAGGGGATAGAAGTTTGGCTCAGGTGCTTGGGCAGCGCGGCAGGAAAAGACCAACGGCCTTTAAGGACACTCCTGCCTTATCGACCGCAATAAAATGGAACCGCCTTTGTACGATTCATTAAGAAAATAAACGATGCTTCCTGCAGCCACAAGTCGTTCGCCAGAACGCGGTTGGGATGTTGACCTGACCGGTATTTTGGACCGAGCCGATTGAGAGGCTACTGCATGGTTGGAGTTGACCCCGTTTGTGGTCCACGGCCTATGCAAGTTCTCGGGCTGTGACAGCTTGGTTGGCGAAGGCTCGTGGCGTCGAGCCGCCCAGGGCCGTATGGGGCCGATCGTCGTTGTAGTGGCACCTCCAGTCCTCGATGCGGTCGCGGGCATCAGCCAGCGACAGGAACCACGAGGCGTTTAGGCATTCCGCTCGTAGGCGGCCGTTGAACGACTCGATATAGGCGTTGTCGGTCGGCTTGCCCGGTCGTGAGAAGTCGATCTCGACCCCGTTCAGGAAGGCCCACTGGTCGAGCATGCGACCGGCGAACTCCGGTCCATAGCACATCGGGAAGGTGGCTCGACGGTTCTAGGGCGGCGCGCGAAGCCATGCTGAGCGCAGCGTGCCGCCCTGGGCGGTCATGGCCGATCGGCAGGTCTTTAGAGTGACGGTATTCGAAGCCTCATTCCAGAGACGGATCGACCATGACCAGACCACAGCTTACGCCGCCGGCCGGCGTTCTCGTAGCCATCGACGTCGCCAAAGCCCGAAATGAGGTCCTGATCGAGGTGCCCGGCTCCGGCCGTCGACGCCGGTTGAGCGTGCTCAACACCCGTGCCGAGCACGACCGCCTGATCGCGCTCCTAACCGATCTCGGTCAGCCGGTGACCTGCGGGTTCGAGGCGACCGGCAACTATCACCGCCCGATCGCCTGGCGCCTGCTCCAGGCCGGCTTTACCGTGCGCCTGATCTCGTCCGTAGGACTCGCCCGCACCCGCGAGGCCCTGCACAACGGCTGGAACAAGAACGACCCGAAGGACGCCCAGGTCATGCTGCACATGATCCGCATCGGCGCCTCGCAGGTCTACCAAGATCCGCTCGCCGCCGGCATCAACGAGGTGCAGGAATTGTCCAAGACGCACGACGCCGTCTCGCGGGCCAAGACCGAGGTGCTGCATCGGATCCTGACCCACTACTTGCCGCTGTACTTCTCGGAGGTCGACCGCTTCCGCCACAACAGCCGCTCGGACTGGTTCTTCGCCTTCCTCGATCGCTTCCCCACGCCTGCCAGCATCACCGCGCTGAGCAAGGAGGCCTTCATCGCCGCCGCCTGGGATGTCGTCGGGCGCAAGGTCGCCAAGGCGCAACTGCTCGGCGACATCTACGAGACGGCCCGCATCTCGATCGGACTGCCGGTGCCGCCTGATGCTCCGGCGGTGAGCATGTTCCGGCTCGTCATCGGCGAGGTGCGCGGGCTGATCCGGCAGCGCGACGCCATCGAGGCCACGGCCGACGCCCTCCTGACGGACAGCTCGGATTACAAACTGCTACGTCGCATTCCCGGTATCGGCCCGATTAACGCGCTGACCATCCTGGCCGAGGCTGGCGATCTGCGCCGCTTCAGCCATCACCGGCAGTTCCTGAAGTTCTGCGGCCTCGATCTGGCCACCCAGCAGTCTGGCACCTTCCGCGGCCAGACCAAGCTGTCGAAGTACGGCAACGCCCGGCTCCGGCGCACGCTCTGGCTGGCTGGGCAGGTGGCCATCCGGCAGCGGGAGAACGGCTTCCGCGACAAGTTCGAGCGCTACATCGCCCGCGACCGGCACGATGCCGACCTGCGGCGCAAGGCGCTGACCGCGATCACCGCCAAGATGGCGCGCGTGGTGCACGCCGTCATTAAGACCGGTGCCGACTACCGGCCCTTCGTCGAGGGGCCGGTACCAGGTGGGAGAACCCCTCTCAGCAGAGCCGTGAGGGCGTGAGAACCACGACCCTGTAGACAATGCTCGGGTCTCCTGCCTGGATCGACATCTCGTGTTAAGACGGTGAGGACCACGGTGCCGCGTGCATCGGCTGGATCCTGTGTTCGCTATGGCCGAGAATTCTTCCGGATCGGCAGGAGCCGCCTGGATCTACGTTGACGACAAACACACCGCGGGCGCATGTTCGCGGACGGAGAACTGTTGCCTAGCCAGCCGTCCTTCCTCGCTACGTAGGACGTTGTCCGAGCGGATGTTGTCGGGGATGCCATGCAGGTACATCGCATCGGCCAGCGCCTCGATCACACCCAGACTGTTGATGCGCCTCGCGACCTTCAGCGCCAGGCAGGCGCGACTGTGCTCGTCGATCAGCGTCAGGATACGCAGGCTTCGCCCGTCATGGGTCTGGCCCTGCACGAAGTCGAAGCTCCAGACGTGATTGCGATGGAGAGGCCGCAGCCGCACGCAGGAGCCATCGTTCAACCACAGTCGGCTTCGCGGCCGATGCTTTTGCGGGACTTGAGCCCCTCACGACGCCAGATCCGCTGAACCCGGTCTTTCCCCACCTGCCAGCCCGCTGCCTGCAGCAGTGCGGTGACGCGGCGGTGACCGTAGCGTCCGTACTCGGACGCCAAGGCGATGATGGCGCGGGTCAGCGCATCCTCGTCAGCCGGTACCGTGGGCACGTAGCGTTGCGTGCCCCGGTGCTGGCCGACGATCCGGCAGGCGTGGCGCTCCGAGAGGCCGTACTTCTCACGAATGCCGTCGACGGCCTGCCGGCGTCGCTCCGGGGCTATAAGTTTCCCGCGGCGACGTCCGCCAGCACCTGCTTCTCCAACGACAAGTTCGCCACGAGCCGGCGCAATCGCGCGTTCTCGCGCTCCAGATCCTTCATCCGGCGCGCCTGGTCGATTTTGCAAGCCGCCGTACACCTTGCGCCAGCGTGAGTCGCTTTGCTCGGAGATCTCGGCCTCCTTGCAGGCCAGGGCTAAACTCTTGCCCTGCGCCGTCCCTGCGCCGTCTGAACCTCGATCTGGCGAAGCTTCAGCACCACCTGCTCCGCACCCGTCTTCTGACCTCGCCGCATGTCCAGCTCCTTCGGTCCTGGCTGATCCTCTCAATCCGCCCGGTCCAAAGCCAGCCGGTCAGGTCACCGTTTCCCCTCACGCGCCGCCGCTTGCCGTCCTTCGTCAGGATCCACGTTTCGGCCACGCCATTCTCTCTGTCTCGTATGCTCGGACGATCAATCCGGACGCCAGTGAACGCCTTGGACATCACTGCTCATCCGTTCTGGTCGTAGACTTCGACCCACCAGCCGGACCAGCCGAGGTGTCCGCCGCGCCCCATGAGGTCTAGGGCAACTCGCTCGGCGTGAAGGCGAACCAGCGCCAGCGTCCGTACCTGCGCAGATCAGTAACGAGGTCCTGTCCATTCGTGCAGTGGAAGCCGTAAAGCCGCGTCGGCACTGGTCTTCTACACCGCACTCCGCAGACGTCCACTGCTCTGTTTCTTGGCTAGGCTGTTTCGATTGAACCACGCCCGGCAATGCGTTTTGTTCCTGTTGTGTTCTTACAGTAGCCGCAAGCGAGAGGCAGGCCAAGCCCAACGAACCCCCTATGGACATTCGCTTGAGGGAAGAAGAGACGAACGCGCTTGCCTATCACCGCGCCGCGCGCGGCGACGCGTGGGCCGCCCTCGTCCAGGCGGTTGAAGACGCGCCCGGCGGTCTGGCTGAGGCTGAGCGCCGGACCGCACCGCAGCGCCGCCTCATCTCGCGCGGCTACATCCGCGACGGTGCGATCACTCCGGACGGCGGCCGATGAAGCTCCTTCAGATCGCGGAGCTTCCGCCCCATAGCGCCGGTACGGTCCGCATCCTGATCCAGGGCGCTGCGTTCTGCACCGGCTTCCCGTCGCCGGCCGACGACTTTCTCGAAGGCTCGCTTGATCGGGCACCTCGACCGCGAGCACAGGGCGCCGCTGATGTGAGCGATGGACGCCTGTAACGCGCGCTTCCGCCGGGGCGCCGTCGTGCCAGCCCGCGCCGGCCTGACCGAGAAGCGCACCTGGTCGACGAAATTCGAGATGCGCAGCCCGCGCTATACCAGGCAGGTCGCGCAGTTGCCGACGGCGGACGCCTGATCAAAGTGGCAAGCGCGCGCACGAGGGCTCAGTTTTGAGGCTGCTCGACCGGCGTCGGTGACCGCAGGAAGATTAGCACGCCACCGACAACGGACAGGCCGAGCGCGATAGAGAAGAGGAGAAAGAACCAGCGAGGCATACTACCGGTTAGCACGCTTGGGCGCTTTGGTGGCGTCAACCTTTGGGTGTGGGCAGGCTGTCAGCCGATAAGCGCGCCTGCTTGCCCGAGGCCTACCCGATCGCCGGCGGCGTTCACGCGACCTTGACCTAATACCTTCGTCCGCAGGTGATCGATAGCTTCGATTGCATGCGCACGGGCCGTCGACAGGGCCCGCGGAGAGAGTCCGGCTGCAGGCCCCGCGACGGTCGCGGCTTTCTCCGGCTCCATCAGAAGCGTGATGGTTTCGAGCCTTTCGAGGATCGTACGGCGCGCTTGCCATATGCTTTGGTCTGCTTCGAGGAAGCGGAGCGTCCCATCCACCAGCCGCATAACATCGTCGACAAACGTGGTGGCCCACACGCGATGAGCTCGCACCTGCTCGGTGGCGGCGTCAAGCGCCCGAGCGACGTCTGCCCGAAGCTGTGTCGACATGCTGGTGTTCTCTCAGCCTAGCCGACCGTTCAGTACTTCACCGGCGCCAGGCTCGGCTTCAGATGCAGGAAGCTCCGCTCTCCTGTGGCCGCTTCAGCGACGTGGTCGATCGCGTTCAACAACTCACCGAGATTTTGGTCGGCCGAGGGCTGAAGCAGGACACGTCGGGCGGTTGTGCGCCCGGCGATGAGCTGCGCTTCAGTCAGGGGATCGAAATCGGGGCGAGCCCGTCGCTTCTGGCTCATCAATCTTCCGGCTCGCTAATGGCTCCAGCCGCGGCAGCGCTGAGGGCAGCGGTTAGCGCGATAAGGAGGGCCGCCTCGATCATGATTGGATCCTCTTCTCAGCGCGCGCCTCGGGCTCTTCAATGGCGTCGGTAAGGAGTGCCGACCGCATGGTTAACGAACCATTAGCCGCCGCAAGGAGGTAGGATCAGGCCTGGGCCGCCAGTACGGACGGAATTGCGGAGCGCAGGCGGGAATACCCGCGCGCGGATCGCGGCCAAGCTGTCTCGTCCCAGCCCCGGCGGACGCGCAGGCAGCCAAGCGGCAACGCCGCCGCCGACGGTCCGACCGGCGCCCAGGCCGTTATCACCGGCAGGTCGTCCGCCCATCCGGCTTCGACCTCCGCCGCCGGGCATCCGAAATGCGCTTCGGCCCGGGCCACGGCATCTGCCATCGCCGCCTCGTCCGCGGACCGAACCCGGTCGGACGCCCCATCCGCATAGACGATCAGGCCGCCGATGCGTACGACCGTCGCGCCGCCCAGCGGCAGGCTCTCCGGATGAAGATCGTCGAGGTGCAGGAGCAGCGCGACGTCGCCCGACGGCGGGGCATCGGCCGGAGGCAGCGCGACCTCGCGCGGCGGCATCGGCTCGTCCAGCGCATCGGGGTATTCGTTGAGACCGGCGGGATCGTAGCGGCCCTCCGTATACCGGCGGATGTTCTCCGCCCGGGCGACGTAGTGCTTGCCGCGGGTATGCAGGCCCGCCACCCAGCGCCACGACAGCGTGTTGCTCGCCGAATCGCCGTCGAGAAGATGGCGCATGAAGAAGTCCGCACCGAGCGCCCAGGGCAGCCGCAGCGTGAAGATCCAGATCGAGGCGAACCACATCCGGGCGTGGTTGTGCAGCCAGCCGGTCTCGACGAGGTCGCGGGCCCAGTCGTCGAAGCCGTCGATACCGGACCGCCCTTCCACGGCCGCTTCGTAGGTCCGGCGCAGGCCCGGCTCGGCGGCGAGGCGTTCATGGTCCGCGGCGGCGAGCGCAAGGGCGTCCGTCCAGGCCGAGGGGTGGGTCTCCAGATGGCCCTTGAAGTAGGTCCGCCAGAAGACCTCCGACACGAACTTCTCCGCGCCCCCGTCGCCAAAGGCGCTGTCGGCGGCGGCCACGACCTCCGCCTCGGTAATCAGACGACGGCGCAGATAGGGCGAAAGCGCCGACGTCGTCGGTGTGTGCTCACGCCCCCGATCGGTGTTGCGGTCGGCGGCGTAGACCGCACCGGCGCCAAGGAGGAATTCCGAAAGGCGGTCGAGCCCGGCGGCTCGGGTCATGGGGAAGCTGCGATCCATGCCACTTACCTAGGAGTGGGCCCAGACCAGCCGATGCGACCCATTTCCCGGTCGCTGAAAGCTGCTCGATCCCAGCCCCACGCTCGCCGCCTCGGCCCGCCGCCGCTCGGCCTCACCCCTTCAGACAGGTGCTCATGAAGGTTTTGCGCCCGGTCCCCTTCAGGCTCTTGGCCGAGGCGTCGGCGTTGCAGCTCTTCATCTTGGCCTGCTGCGGCGTCAGTTCCTTCGCTGGCGTCGCTGTCTTGCCGGCGATGCAGTCGGCCATGAAGCCCTTCCGCACGCTGCCGGAGAGCTTCTGCGAGCCCGCATCGACGTTGCAACTCTTCATCCGCTCACGCTGAGCGCTTTGCGCTGCCGAGGGGGTTGGCGCCTGGGCGAGGGCCGGAACCGCAAGGCCGAGGATGATGGGCAGGGCGAAGGTAAGAGCGCGCATCAGGAGGGTGCTCCGGGACAACTTGTCCTACGGTAGCAGTGCCTCTTCCGGTCAGCGAGGTAGGGCACATGACGGTCCACAAGCACAGCTATGTGGGCTCACTGTGTGAGATGAGCCGCCCGGCAATAACTAAGTTCTTGATTTCGTTGGCGCGCCAATCAGAATAAGACTGCGAACACCTACATTATTGAGATTGTTAGATAAATTTATAGTTAACGTCTGGCTGATGCCGGATTTCGAAGGTTGTCGGACAGCGGCCACCAGCTTTAGGCCATTCAAATGCGAAAGCGGAGGTCGAGCTAGCGCCCGGTTTCGACCTTGGCTATGTCAAACTCCCGATGACGGTTGTTTTCTCCGGGTTGACCGGAGGCTGGCATGGGAGGTTTGCTGTCGGTGCCAAGCGCCATCAGACGACGGTGTTCCCGCCTTGTCTTGAGGACTGGATCGCCGAAGACAACCTAGTCCGCTCAGTCGATGCCTTCGTTGAGGCACTGGATCTTGGTGCGCTGGGCTTCGCGGGCGTCATGCAGCGGCCCCGTGACGACCGGCCTGATTGAGAGTTAAGAGGTGCGTATCTCTAAATCGGCTTTGAGCCGGCATCTGACCAATCCATCAGACTTGACCGTAGACCAAGAGCGTCGGAAATCAGCAGACCGGGAGCGAGGTCGACGCGCCACATGTCCGCCATTGGATGGATTGATTTTGATGAGGCGGAACGCGAACGCGCACAGCGGCTCATGCAACTTTTCACCGAGCGGGATACCCGCGACGAACTCGGGCTGGGGGCGATTAGGGACTCTATCGCCGACCACCTGTTCCCGGGCACGAGCACCGTCCAGACGCGACTGCGCTATATGCTGTTCGTACCCTGGATTTTTTCGCAGCTGACCGCTCGCAGCGATGCACGCGAGGTCGCCGAGCAGGCGCGCACAGACCAGATCCGGCTCCGCAACGCGCTCGTCGCCGGTATGCAGGACAATGGTGTGATCGGCGTGAATGCGGGCTCCAAGCTGAAGAGGCTCCCCGCCAGTGTTTACTGGTCGGGTCTGCACACTTGGGGCATCCGGCGGTTCCCCGGTTCGATCGAGGCGTATGCGGCTTCGCTTCCGACGTGGTCCAGAGCCGTTGCGAAAGATCACGCGGACGATGACCACAGTGCCGATCGCACGCAATCGACGCCGTGGCACCCGCGCTTGCCCGAAGCACCTGCCGATCTCCTGCAGGTCGCAACCTTCGCCCTCACTGACGAGGAGGCGGCGTTCATCGTCGACCGCCTCGTTGACAGCAATCCCGACAGCCTCCTGGCCTTCCTCGCGAGCCGCGACGGCCGCGCGGACGCAGACGACATCTGGACGCATCCGCACGTGGCCGACTTCCCCTCCGTCTCGCGCCGCATCGTCGCCCACGCCGAAATCTTCTCGGATGCGATGTACGGAGCGTCGCTCCTCTATAACCTGATGCTGAGCGAGCGGCGCGGCAATGCAGATTGGGTGGGGCGCTACGAGGATCAGCTCGCACAGTGGAGGCAGTCCTTCGACGCGGCCCGGCTGCAAAACTGGTCCCTAGACATCTTTTGGCAGGAGACGGGGCACCCGGCTCATCAGGTGCTGGAGCCCACTCGCCGCTTCGTCTCCGAATGGGTGGAACTGCTGCGGGCGACCCGTGGCCTCGGGCGCGACCGTAGGAAGGCGGACGCCATGGTCGAGACTCGTGAGCGACGGCTCAAGAAGGGGCAGTCGCGCTTCGCGAACCGGGCGGCGCGCGACCGATGGCAGGGCTCGTCCGGCGCTTACCGCCTGCAATTCCGATGGTCCCAGGCCAGGCGCCATCTGGACGACCTCGCGCGTGGCTAGGGCAACGCTCGATCCCGAGACGCGGCTCCTCTACGGAGAGAGCCTGCAGGCGCCTCCCGGCTATCGCTTCGAGGCCGGCGTCGCGACTACCTTCTCCATGGACTTCGAGACCGCGCTCGCGGTTCCGGTCAGCCTGGCGCTGTTCGCGGCCGAGAATCGCCACGACCTGCTGAGCCATCCCATCGCGCTGCTGGAGGGCGCGGAGCGCATCGCCGGCAGGCTGGCGGTGTTCGTCGACGCAGGGCAGATCCATGCGGGCGCGGGGCTCGGCAACCGCCTTTGCTCCCTGCTGGAACGGACGATCGTCGAGGTTGAGGCGCCGCAGGGTGGCAGCTTTCACCCCAAGCTCTGGGCGCTGCGGTTCCACCCGCTGCACGGCGACGGCCCGACTTTCATGCGGCTGCTGGTCCTGTCGCGCAATCTCACGCGGGATCGGTCCTGGGACGCCGTCGTGCGCCTCGACGGGGTGAGGACCGGAAGCCCGAAGGCAGGCAACAGGCCGCTCCACGATTTGGTCGCTGCACTTCCAGACATAGCCGTTGGCGATGTCGACGCCGAGCGCCGGGCGCTCGTCGTAGCCGTCGCGGAAGATCTCCGGCACACAAAGTGGGATATGCCGGACGGCTGCGAGGAGGTCGCTTTCGCCGTGAACGGCGTCGGAAGGCACCACTGGAAACCGGAGTGGTGCAGGAAGATCGGCATCGTGTCGCCGTTCTGCGACGCTGCGGCTCTCGACTATCTCGCCGAGCACGCAGACGAGGCGCCCGTGCTGATCAGCCGGCCTGACCAGCTTGCCTGCATTGCGGACGCGACGCTGGACAAATTCGGCCGCGTCGCGGTCCTCGACGAACAAGCGGAGACGGAGGACGGCGAGGAGCTGCGCGCGGGCGAGCAGCAGGGTCTGCACGCCAAGATCTACGTTCAGGAGCAAGGCTGGAGGACGCGCCTGACGCTTGGGTCGGGGAACGCCACCGGCGCGGCGCTTCTCGGCGCACGCGGACGGACCACGGCAAACGTCGAGGTGTTCGCTACGTTCACCGGTTTGCGCTCCAAGCTCGGCGGGATCGACGACATCCTCGGCGACACCGGCTTCGGGCGACTGACCAGGGCCTTCGAATCGGGCGAGGTCGAGAAGCCCGACCCGGCTGACGCCGCGGCCGAGCGCGCGCTGCTGGAGGCCCGCAGGGCACTGGCGCGCAGCGGCCTGCGTCTCCGCTGCGAAAAGGTGGAGGACGTCGGCGACCCCCGCTGGCGCCTTCTCCTGATCCCGCCCGAAGGGGGCCTGTCCCTCGAGCGGCTCGGGCGTGTGCGCGTTTGGCCGATCACGCTGGGCGAGGGGCATTACCGTGAAGCGCTCGACGCGATCCGTGCCGGCTCGCCGCTCACCCTCGGCGACGTGGCGCTCATCGACCTGACGCGGTTCCTGGCCATCGAGATCACCGAGGCCGAGACGGCGCGCGCTGAGACTTTCAGCACCGGCCTGCTTCTCGACGGGCTGCCGGCGGAGCGCGACGGCGCGATCCTGCGCTGGGTGATAGGCAGCAGGGAGACCTTCCTGCGCTACCTGCGCCTGCTGCTGGCGGAACTCGGCGACCCGTTCGGCGCGGTGCGCATAGTGCAGGATGGAGCGGATGGCGGGGGCTGGCGAGCCGGCTCCGACGACCAGCCACTCTTGGAGGATCTCGTTCGCGCGCACTGCTCCGGTGACGGGCGGCTCGACGCCATCGAGAGGCTCGTCAGGCGTCTGGAGGCGAGCGGGGCGAGCGGAGAGAAGGGCGTACCTGACGACTTCTTAGCGCTGTGGCGCGTGTTCCGCACGGCATTGGAGACAGCGGATGCGCGGTGAGCGGTTCGATGCCAAGCCGGCGCTCGCGCAGCTGAAAAGCTTCCAGCTCCGCACGGTCGACTACGTGTTCGATAGGCTGCACGGCCCAGACCAAGTGCGGCACTTCCTCGTGGCGGACGAGGTCGGGCTCGGCAAGACGATGATTGCGCGGGGCGTGATCGCCAAAACGATAGAGAGGCTCTGGGACGACGCCAAGCGGATCGACATCCTCTACATCTGCTCGAACCAAGCGATTGCGCAGCAGAACCTCAATCGGCTGAACGTGATCGGCAAGGAGGCGATGGCCCTCCCGACCCGCATCACGCTCGTACCTCTTCAACTCAGGGGCGACGACTCGCTCGCGTCCAACAAGGTCAACTTCATCAGCCTCACGCCGGGCACCACTTTCAACCTGAAGTCGACGACTGGCGTGATTGACGAGCGCGCGCTGCTCGTGCGGCTGCTGGAGCCGTTCGCGAGATTCACGCCGCTCAGGAACGCCCTGCAGGTCAGGGCCGGCGACGGCAATTGGGACTGGCACGTCGAGCACATGACGCTCGAAGGCGTCGACACGACCATCGTTCGCCGGTTCCGGGCTGCGATTGAGAGGAGCAACAAGCTCCAATGCGACCTTGCGGAGGTCTGTCGCCTGTTCGACCGACGCCGCGGGTCATACCCGTGGCAGAGCGTCTCGGCACGCGATATGCTGGTCGGCGAACTCCGAAAGGCGCTGTCGCACGCATGTGTGAGCGCGCTCAAGCCCGATCTCATCATCCTCGACGAGTTCCAGCGTTTCCGCGAGCTGCTGCGTGGCGACGGCGACGCGGGCGAGCTTGCGCGCGCTCTGTTCGAGTATGGCGACGAGGCGACAGGCGCCAGGACGCTCCTGCTCTCGGCTACCCCCTACAAGATGCTGACGCTGTCGGACGACGATCCAGCCGAGGGCGATCACTACGCCGATTTCCTGGAGACGGTTGGTTTCCTGCACGGTCGCGAGCGGGCGGCGCAGGCGGCAGCGGACTTGGATGCCGAGATGCGCCGCTTCCGCGGGTTCCTCCAACGGCTACCAGCCAGCACGCCCGACGCCAAGCAGGCGCGGAAGGGTGTGGAGCGGCGGCTCAGGCGGGTGATGAGCCGCACTGAGCGTGTCGGCAGTACGGCCGAGCGGGACTCCATGCTCACCGAGCCGCCAATGCCGGCAACCGTAGGTCCGAGCGACCTGCACCAGGCTGCGGCGGCCTCGCGCGTCGCGCTCGCGGCCGATGCGCCGGAGATCACGGAGTACTGGAAGTCGGCGCCCTATCTCCTTAACTTCATGCGCGACTACACGCTGAAGCGCCGGCTAAAGGAGCGCTCGTCCAAGCCGGATCCGGCGCTTGTCGCCGCCCTCGCCAAGGCCGAGACACTCGCGCTGCGCCGGGAGGCGATTGAGGCCTACGAGCCCATCGATCCCGCCAATGGGCGACTCCGCGCGCTCATGTCGGACCTGTTCGACGCCGGGCTCGACCAGCAGCTCTGGATCGCGCCGTCGCTTCCCTACTATGGTCCGGCTACCACCGGAGTGCCCGCCACCAAGGCGCTCGTTTTCTCGGCGTGGCAGATGGTACCCGACGCCATTGCGTCGCTGGTGTCATACGAGGCCGAGCGGCGGATGGGGGCCGCTGCCCTGAAGCGACCTTACTCCGAGGCGACCCGCAGACGACCCCTCCAGTTCAGACTGGAGCACGGCCGACCCGCAGCGCTCAGGTCGCTCAACCTCGTCTATCCCTCGCCGACTCTGGCAAGGCTAGGTGATCCGCTCGCAATCTTCGCCGCCGCGGCGGAACGTCCCGGGCTCGACGCCATGCGCGCGGCGGTGCGCGACAGGATCGTCGCCGGCCTGGGTTGTCTTCTCTCGGCGGGCGGCGGCGAGCTGTCGGGGTCGCGCGACTGGGAGTGGTCCACCGCAGCGTCTATAGACGCGGCTCTCCGGACGGGCGCTGGCACGTGGCTGGCAGACGGCGCCTCGTTCGCCTGGACCGGGGACGAGGCGGGCTTCCGTGAGCACGTCGCCGAGCTCAGGCGCGTTGCGGCCGACGGGACGCCGCCCTCGATCGAAAGCACCGCCGTCGACCTGATGGTCGACGTCGCGCTTGGTAGCCCGGCGGTCTGCGCATTGAGGGCGCTGCGCCGGATCGCGCCCGAGCTGTCTTGGCACGATCCCGCACTGCTTGAGAGCGCGACCCTGGTCGCCTGGGGATTCCGGACGCTCTTCAACCAGCACGAGGCGGTCGCGCTCCTTAGGCAGGAGAGCGAGGAGCACTACTGGCGCAACGTTCTCGCCCATTGCGCCGCGAATAACCTGCAGGCGGTACTCGACGAATACGCGCATTACCTGGTCGATGGCGAAGGCCTGTCTGGCAAGAGTGCGGCGGAGCGGGTGACTGGCGTCGCTAAGGCGATGGCCAGCGCGCTCTCTATCCGGCCGTCGCAAATTGACTTGGACGATGTGGGCATTGAGGACGGCAAGATCATCCTTCGACCGCCCATCAGGATGCGCGGCCGCTTCGCCATGCGCTTGGCCGAGATGAAGGATGAGGAGGGCGGGACCGTCCGGCTCGGCACGGTCCGCAAGGCCTTCAATTCGCCGTTCCGGCCCTTCGTCCTCGCCACCACATCTATCGGGCAGGAGGGGCTCGACTTCCATCCTTACTGCCATCGCGTCTACCACTGGAACTTGCCGGGCAATCCAGTCGACCTCGAGCAGCGCGAAGGGCGCGTGCATCGATTCAAGGGTCATGCTGTCCGCCTGAACGTTGCCGCGGCGCATGCCGACGCGATCCGCAATAGCAATGCGGCGCCCGCGGATCCTTGGGCGGCAATGTTCACGGCAGCGCAACGCGCAGCGCCCAACCATGGCCAACTCGTTCCCTATTGGATCTACGAAGGACCAGCGAAGATCGAACGGCGCGTGCCGATGCTGCCGTTCAGTCGGGAAACGACGCGACTCGCTTGGCTCAAGCGCAGCCTGACCATCTACCGCTTAGCCTTCGGACAGCCACGTCAGGACGATCTTTTGGCTCACTTGACGCGATTGATCGGAGAGGGATTTGATTTGAGCGAACTGGAGCAGTTGCAAATCAAGTTGCAACCTTGATGGGCAGGGTCTCGATTTGAAATTTGTCCGTAGCTCAGCCCAACCCGAGCGAGTAGGATCGCCTGCAACGAGCCTAGGACAGGCCGATGGAACATCACGTCAGCGACGCTACTCTAGTAGGCGGTGATGACGATCGTCTGCTCTACATTGCCTCCTTTAAGAGCGGCCTCGAAGAAGGCCCTGGACCGCCGGTGCCATGTCAACGTGTCTTCGGGACAGATCCGCCCCGAGCGTCGTGTCGACGACCGCCGGTGGATCCGCCGGTAATCGTTCATCCAGCGTCGCGCCTCAGCGAACGTCTGCGACCGGTTCCAATGAAGCGACGCCCGCAGGTCGGTCCAGAGCGTCGCCCCGAAGAAGCGCAGTCCGCCGATTTCACAGCCGTCGTCCGACAGAAGATGGATGCCGAGCCTCGCTACGGCCTCCCTGCCCGCATCGATTTCGTCCCCCATCGTGAAGCCGAAGGGACCCTCGTCGCGGTAGAAGTCGTGGTTGCCAGGGACGTAGATCGTTGGCGTGCCGGCAAACCGCTCCCCCAGCCACGCGAGCGAGCATATCAGTCGGCCGGCACAATCGCCGGCGATGACGGCGATGTCGAACGACCCGCGGATGTCGGACGGGTCAAACGGCGTGCTGCCCCCACCCTGGTGCAGGTTGGACAGGATTAGAAGGCGTATGGCGCCGGACCTCGGAACGATGCCGAGCATGCAGCCCGGTTGAGAAGAAGCGCCCGATTAGGGGCAAGCGATACCGGTAGCCTTCAGCGCACGGGCTGAGACGTCCTCTCTGTCATCACGATTTTCTTCGTTCCTGCTGTCACTTCCGGCTCCGTCCGTAGCGTGTGATTCCTAAGTCACACTAGCACGACGAGGCGCCTCGGCCACTCGAAAAGGGCGGCGCAGGGTGGCCGATTGTGCTGCAATCCGGCAGTCCAGATAGCTAGCGGTGATTTGGTGTCAGACGACGACGCAGGACGTAACTGATCCGCCCCCATTGAAGTGGTCCGCCCTTTGGTATGGCTTTTGAGCCTGGAGGACGGA
>NZ_LMMK01000006.1:0-3222 GCF_001422795.1 Methylobacterium sp. Leaf88
AGCCGCGGCCGTCGCCGCCAAGTCCGCCGCCACCCAGGGCGCCTTCTACGGCGCGCTCGCCCTGATCCTGGGCGCGCTCGCCGGCTTCCTCGGCGGACGCCTCGGCGCTCCCAAGCGCCTCACCCTCGCCGACAGCTACGACGCCCGCCGCGTCTGAGCCCTCGTCCCGGCCGGTCCCCGCGACCGGCCGGCCAACCCATCCCAGTCATCCGAACACAAGGAGACATCCCATGAGCAGCACCACCGACAAGCTGAAGGGTCTCGCCAACGAGGCGGCCGGCAACGTCAAGCAGGCCGCCGGCAAGGTCACGGGCAACGACAAGCTCGTGGTCGAAGGCAAGGCCCAGGAGCTCAAGGGCGAGGCCCAGCGCACCGTCGGCGAAGCCAAGGACGGCATCGCCTCGGCCGTCGATAAGGTCACCGGCAAGCACTGATTCCGGACGGCGGCCGAAGCCCCGACCAAGGTCCCGCCGCCCCTTATCCCCCCTCGAACCCAGGAGTTTCCCCATGAACGGAGACCAGTTCCGCGGCGCCTCGCGCCACCTCAAGGGCCGCGCGCAGACCGCCGTCGGCGGCCTCACCGGTGATCCGGCGCGCCAAGTGCGCGGCGCCGTGAACCAGGTGGCCGGCGGTGCCCAGTACGCCTACGGTCGCGCCCGCGACCGGGCCGAGGATCTCATCGACGACGGACGCGACATCGCCCACGAGGTGCGCGACCGCGCCGGGAACCTGATCGAGGACGGGCGTCACCTCGTCGACGAGACGCGCGACCGGGCGGGAAACCTCATCGATGACGGTCGCGCCTTCGCCCATCACGCGGCCAAGCGCGGATCGACCTACGGCCGACAGGCCGTGCGCTACGCCGACGACAACCGCGCCTCCACGCTCCTCGGCCTCGCCGCCGTCGCCTTCGCGGTGGGCTGGCTGTCCCGTCGCAATCGTTGATCCCGCAGTCCCGGAGACCATCCCATGATCCGCAAGCTCCTCACCGCCTTCCTGCTTCCGAAGGTCATCGCCTATGTCAGCCGCCGGTTCGGCGGGCGTTCCGCCGTCCCGCCGAACCGGCGCGGCTACTGAGCCCATCCCCAGCGCACCTCCACCATCCGTCAGGAGACACCTCACGATGAAGCTGACCCTCGCCCTTGCCGCCACCGTCGCCGCTGCCCTGGTCGGGCTCCCGGCCCAGGCAGCCCCGACGACGGGCGGCCCAGCCGTCGAGGCCCTGGCGCACGCGGATGTACCGACCGCGTACATGCAGTTTCGCCGGTACGGTCACCGTCACGGCTGGCGCGGTGGGCGCGGCTACGGTCGGGGCTACGGCTACCGGCGCGGCTACGGCTATCGCCGGGGACCCGGCGTGGGCGCGGCGGTCGGCGCCGGCGTGGCCGGCCTCGCCGCGGGCGCGATCATCGGTGGGGCGATCGCGAATTCGCAGGCCCAGGCCGCTCCGCGCGGGGTGCCGGCCGAGGCCGTGGCCGCCTGTGCCCGCCGCTTCCGTTCCTACGATGCGGCCAGCGGAACCTATCTCGGCAACGACGGCGAACGGCATTCCTGCCCGTAGGGCTCGACGATGGCCGGTCCGAAGGACGCGACGGGGGGACGGAGCCCCGGGCGGGCGGGAGCGAACGACCCTCGATGAAGTTCGCCAAGGTCCTCCTGCGCCCGGAGCTCGTGTTCCTGCTGCTCACCGTCTTCCTCGGTCTCGCGGCGGGGGTGGCCTACTGGGTCTCCCGCGCCACGGTTCTGACGGTGGCGGTGGCGCCCCGGGACGGAACCGAGCCGGCCCTGATCCAGGCCTATGCCGACGCCCTCGCCAAGCGCCACAAGGAGATCCGCCTCAAGGTCCTGGCCCTCGACGACGTGCGCGACAGCGCCGCCGCCCTCCAGGAGGGACGGGCCGACCTCGCTGTCGTGCGTCCCGACGTCGACCTGCCCGACAACGGCCTGACCCTGGCGATCCTGCGCGACCAAGCGATGATCATCGCCTCACCGGAAGGCTCCGGGCTGACCCGGTTCCCGCAGCTCGAGCGCAAGCGCCTCGCCATCCTGGCCCATCGCGACGCCGACCAGGCGCTCATCAAGGCCATGGTCGAGCATTACGGCCTGACTCTTCTCGACAAGGAGCCCGACGGCCCGGTGCCGCCGCGCCACGTGGCGCTGGTGGAGATGACGGAGGCGGAGCTCGCGGGCGCCTTCACCCGCAAGCGGATCGACGCGGTGGTCTCGGTGATCGCCCCGACCTCGCCCACCGCCCAGCGCATCGTCGGCATCGTGCAGGGGGTGAGCCGGAGCGGGAAGGTCGCCTTCGTCGACGTGGAGAACGCCGACGCCATCATCGCGCGCCTGCCGCGCCTCCAGGCCGTGACGATGCCGGCCGAGACCTTCGGCGGCAGTCCGAAGGTGCCGGCCGAGGATGTCCATACCGTGGGGGCCTCCTACCGCCTGATGGCCCGCACCACCCTCTCCCGACCGGTCGCGGCCGACGTCACCCAGCACCTGTTCGAGATGCGCAGCGGCATGGCCAACGTGACGCCGGCGGCCGACTACGTGCAGGCGCCGAACTACGACAGCACGGCGGGCGCGACGAGCGCGCGGCTGCCGATCCATCCCGGCGCCGTCGACTTCTTCGAGCGCGAGCAGCAGGGCTTCGTCGAGCGTTACGAGACCTGGATCTACCTCGTCGCCTTCCTCGGCGGCGGCATCGGCTCGGCGCTCGCCTGGGTCGGGCAGCGCCTGTCGCGCCTGCGCCGCGAGCGCATCGAGGAGGCCACCGATCGTCTGCTGGAGATCCGGCAGGAGGCCCAGGACAGCGCCGACGCGCCGCGCCTGGAACAGCTCGCCCGCGAGATCGACGATCTGGCCGGCGACATCGCCAAGCACGCCCTCGAACGCCCGACCGAGGCCCGCACCCTGTCGGCGGCCGCCATCGCCATCGATGCGGCCCGCTCCACGGTCAAGCGCACCATCGCCGCCAGCCAGTATGCCGCCGAGCCGAGCGATCTGGCCGGGCGCACGACATCGACGGAGGCCGCCGCGGCGGGCTGACGACGCGAGCCTGGATCGTTGCCGGTCCGGCCCTTCTCGCCCCCCCCAAGCCTGTTCACTCCCCGAGACCTGTTCACTTCTCAAGACCTGTTCACCCCCACAAACGGAGACCTCCGATGAGCAAGGGCTACCCCTCGATGACCGCGCTGCTGGGCCTTCTGGCCGTGGCCGGCTACC
>NZ_LMMK01000006.1:3292-3599 GCF_001422795.1 Methylobacterium sp. Leaf88
CACCGCACCCCAACGCACCGTCCCACCGATCCCGAACACAGCCTCCACCGGCACGGCCACCGGCAGCGGCGGCCTCGGCAATCTGGCCGGGCTTCTGGGCGGCGTCGGCACCGCCGGGGTCGGCGGCCTGATCGCCAGCGGCCTGAGCGAGCTCGTCGACCACTTCACCAAGGGCGGCCACGGCGAGACCGCGAACTCCTGGGTCAGCCATGGCCCCAACCGCGACATCCCCGAGGGGGATCTCGAGCGGGCCATCGGCTCGGACACCCTCGACCACCTCACCCAGCAGACCGGCCTGAGCCGCGGC
>NZ_LMMK01000006.1:3651-29855 GCF_001422795.1 Methylobacterium sp. Leaf88
CCCGGCTCGAGATCCCGTTGCACGCGGCCGGTCCTTCCGAGCCCCGGCCACGGGCGACGGGCCCACGCCCCTCGACCTTTGGGTGACGGCGCGCGGCATGCCCCGCGCGCCCGAACGCGTTTTCAGATGGAGCCTTCGAAACCATGTCCAAGTTCATGAAGGCGGTGACTTATCTCGCCGCGGCCGCAGCCCTGGTCACGCTGATCTTCGTCGTATTCCAATCCACGAGCATGCTGGCGGGCTCCTGAGACCTGTTCCTCGCTCTGTGGGGACAGCGCTCCGAGAGACCCGAGAGCCCCTCGGTCCGGACCGGCGCAAGCGTCGGATCCGCGAGGCGTTCCCGGTCGGACGGCGCGCCGGACCTCGCCCGATCATCGCAGATCACGCCAGGGCATTCACACCATGGCGTGCCGCCTGACGCGCGGGTGAAGGAACGGTCCTGTCCTGATCCGGGTCTCGGCTTCCAAGTCGGAACCCGGAACTCTCATGCGCATCTTGGCATGTGCTGCTTCGCTTCTCAGGACGAATCTCAGACTTCAGGCTGCGCCGATCAAAGGATCGCGATCCCCGCACAGCCTTGTTCGGCCAGTGCAGAACAGAGGTACGCTTTATGTGGTCGGCCAGAGCTAGACCCGGGGCGGTCCTTCCGCGGTTTCCCACGGCTTTGGACCCGCTATAGGCTACGATACCTATCTGGGTGGGAACGGCTACTGCCCCTGTGACGTGTTGAACCATGGTCGGCATTGGAACGCGCCAAGCTCGGGGCTGTTATGAGCCTACATTCCACACGATAGGAGAGATCGCATGCGCAAGCTCGCACTGGCATCGACGGCCCTGCTCGGACTCGGCCTCCTGGCATCGGCCCCTGCCGAGGCCCGCGGCTGGGGCTACGGCGGCGGCTACGGCCACGGCGGCTACGGTTACGGCCACGGGGGCTACGGCTATCGCGGCGTCGGCTTCCGGGGCGGCTACGGCGGGTACCGGGGCTACGGCGGCGGCTACGGTCGCGGCTACGGCTACCGTCGCGGCATCGGCCCCGGCGCAGCCATCGGCCTCGGCATCGCGGGCCTCGCGGCCGGCGCCATCGTGGCGAACAGCTACGGCGGCTACGGTTACGGCTATGGCCGTCCGGTCGGTTACTACGGCGGCGGTTACGGCTACGCACCCGCCTACGGCTACGGCGGTGGCTATGGCTACCCGGCCTATGGTTACGGCTACTGATCCGAGTTGGTCGCGCCGGACGTTCGCCGGTGAGATAACAGACTGACAGATCGATGCGTCCGGATTTGTCTCCGGGCGCATCGAATTTCGCGTTCTTAGAAGCTACAACGCTGCACAAAACGTTCTTTGTTTTGACTTGAAGCGAATATTGACGGGTAAATACGTTTTTTTATTGAACTTGTACATTATATTGACGTTGGTGGGAGCATTTCATTGAGGAATCCCATGCAACGTTTCAAGATGATCGGCGTTGCCGCCGCATTCTCCCTCCTCGGCTTCGTCAGCACGGCGGCCTTTGCCCAGGAGGGAGGTCCCTGCAGCGACGACATCGCCAAGCTCAAGCGTGAACTCGGCACTCAGGTGGGCATGGGCGCCCCCGTATCCCAGCCGGACACCGGACAGCAGAAGGGCCCCAGCGCCGCGTCGGCCGATCAGACCTCCGGCACCACGGGAAGCACCGCCAAGCCTGGAACCGCGGAGACGGATCGGGCGCAGCAGGGCGGCGCCTCCCGCGAGAGCGGCGGCTCCCCGGGCACGGTAGGGGGTGTCGCCGGACCGGTCGCCGCGGCGGCCGGGAAGGGTCCGGCGAATTCGGTGGCGAACGGCCAGATCGCCACGTCGCCGGCCGATGTCCGCGCGCAATCCGAGAACAAGCCGACCGCCGCGGCCGAGGCATCAAAGGGCGGCGAGGCGTCTGCCTCCGCCAGTCTCTCGTCCGAGGACAAGGTTTCGCAGGCCAAGACCGCGTTGCAGCGCGCGACCGATCTCAATGCCAAGGGCGATACCTCCTGCCGCGACGCGGTCCAGCAGGCTCGGGCGCTGATGCCGCAGCAGGGTCGCTGAGGGTCGGAACCGAACGAGACCCGGTGCCCGCACCGGTGTCTCCCCGTTCAAGCGTTCCCCGATGGCGCGTTCCGGTCCCCGGTTCGCGCCATCGCCGCGTGGACGATCCTCCTGCCCAAGACCTCCTGCCCAAGACGTCCTGCCCAAGACGTCCTGCCGAAGACCGGAGCCACCGATCGAACGAGCCGGAGCGGAGCCGCACGCGGTCCGCCGGTACGGCGCGCCGTCCGGGTCCCGGCACCATGACGCATTCGTCCAAATCGCGCCGCAAATCGTCAAGCCCGGTCGACCACCGGGCGCCATAGCTCATGGCATCCCCGACGCGGTCGCTGGTCCTTCGGCGCGCCCTCGGGTCACGATGATCGAGAGCCGCGACCGATGCTGCTACCCGCAACGCCTCTGCCCGGCACCGGCCCGGCGGCCGACCCCACCGGGCGCCGGATCGGCGTCTCCACGCTGTCGACCTGCGCAGCCCCCGGCCGTCGTTGCGAGGCCGGCCGCGCCGACGGTCCCGGTCTCATGGACACGCGGCTGATGCTCACCCCTTCGGGAAGCCGCTGAGGCGGCCGGCCCGCGACCACGCGACGGGATTCCCGACGCGCGTGGAGCCAGACCGCCATTCACCGCGACGATCTTTCTCTCTGAGACCGGGGCCATCGCCATGACCTACGTCACCACCCAGGACGGCGTCGAAATCTTCTTCAAGGATTGGGGTCCCAAGGACGCCCAGCCGATCATGTTCCATCACGGCTGGCCCCTCTCGTCCGACGACTGGGACGCCCAGATGCTGTACTTCCTGCATCAGGGCTACCGGGTCGTGGCCCACGACCGGCGCGGCCACGGCCGCTCAACGCAGGTCGACCGCGGCCACGACATGGATCACTACGCCGCCGACGCCTTCGCGGTGGTCGAGGCGCTCGACCTGCGCAACGCCGTCCATATCGGCCATTCCACCGGGGGCGGCGAGGTCGCCCGCTACGTCGCGCGGCACGGCGAACCGGCCGGGCGCGTCGCCAAGGCGGTGCTGGTCTCGGCGGTGCCGCCCCTGATGCTGAGGACCGACGCCAACCCCGAGGGCCTGCCGCGCGACGTCTTCGACGGCTTCCGGGCCGCGACCGCCGGGAACCGCGCGCAGTTCTTCCTCGATGTCGCGGGCGGTCCCTTCTACGGCTTCAACCGCGACGGCGCGACGGTGCTTCCCGGGGTGGTTCGGAACTGGTGGCGACAGGGCATGATGGGCAGCGCGAAGGCCCATTACGACGGGATCAAGGCCTTCTCGGAGACCGATCAGACCGAGGATCTCAAGGCCATCGGCGTCCCCACATTGGTGCTGCACGGCGAGGACGACCAGATCGTGCCGATCGCCGACGCGGCGCTGAAGTCGATCAAGCTCCTCCGGAACGGGACGATCAAGACCTATCCGGGCTACGCGCACGGCATGCTCACGGTGCATGCGGAGGTCCTGAACGCCGACCTCCTCGCATTCGTGAAGGGCTGACCCCCGAACGTCCTCTCCGAGAGCCGCCGCCCTGTGCGCCACGCGGTCCACGACCGTGCCACGGCGGGGGAGGGCGGGGCGGGAGCGGTTCCCCCCACCGGGATCGGAGGCTGCCCCGGGACGCCCGCCCGCCCGCCTCCGTCCCGCCGGGGCGCGGCCCGTGGTTCGGCGGTGTTCGGGGCGGCGGTCTTCGGCGCGCGCCGCGGGCCCCCTTCGCTTCACGCGACCAGCATCGTCGTGCATCAGTCCCGGCTCGAGGCACAGGCGCCCAGAGGGTTCGTCCAAGACAGCGCCCGATCCGATGCCTTCGGGGCGGATTGCCCCCTGCCGCTTCGGCCGTGTCGGCCCGTACGGCGTGATGGAGTGCTCCGACATGAGCGACACGGCCCTGACGACGGGGATCGACGGCGACGAGCGCGCCGCACAGACCTTCCCGCGCCTCGACGACGAGATGGCGCAGCGCGTCGCCGGTTACGGACGAGAGGAAACCCTGCCGGCGGGCACGGTGATCTTCGCGCGCGGTCAGCGGCGGGTGGATTTCTTCCTCGTCCGGTCCGGACGGATCGAGATGTTCGAGACCGACCACGCCGGCCAGACGACCGTGTTCACCGTGCATACCGAGGGCCAGTTCACGGGCGAGCTCGACCTCTTCAACGATCGCGAGATCCTCGTCTCGGGCCGCACGGTGAGCGACGCGCGGGTGGTGCGGATCGACCGCGCGGCCTTCCGCCGGCTGGTCACCGCGGAGCCCGATATCGGCGAGATCATCATGCGGGCCTTCATCCTGCGCCGGGTCGGGCTGATCCGACACGGGCGCGGCGGCGTCGTCCTGATCGGCCTCGGCCACCAGCGCGAGACCCTGCGCCTGGAGCGATTCCTCGTTCGCAACGCCTATCCGCACCGCATCCTCGACGTCGCCCTCGACGGGGCGGCGCGCGAAGCGCTCGACGGCTTCGGCCTGACGGAGGCCGACCTGCCGGTGGTCCTCGCGCCGGGCACGGCGGTCCTGCGCAACCCGAGCAACGCCGTGCTGGCCGATATCCTCGGGCTGACGGAGACGATCGATCCGGACCGCGTCTACGACGTCGCGGTGATCGGCGCCGGGCCGGCGGGCCTCGCCGCAGCGGTCTATGCCGCCTCCGAAGGGCTCGACACCATCGTGGTCGAGGGCTTGGCGCCGGGCGGTCAGGCGGGCACGTCCTCGAAGATCGAGAACTATCTGGGCTTTCCGACCGGCATCTCGGGTCAGGCCCTGGCCGGCCGGGCACAGGTCCAGGCCCAGAAGTTCGGGGCGCGGCTCGCGATCTCCCGCATGGCGGCCGGTCTCGATTGCCACGGGCCGGCCTTCCGGGTGCTCCTGGAGGATGGGACGGCCATTCCCGCCCGCGCGGTCATCGCCGCCACCGGCGCCCGCTACCGGCGGCTCGACCTGCCGCGCTACGCGCATTTCGAGGGGCAGGGCATCCACTACGCGGCCACCGCCATGGAGGCGCAGCTCTGCACCGGCGCGGAGGTGATCGTGGTCGGCGGCGGGAATTCGGCCGGGCAGGCGGCGATGTTCCTGTCCCGCACTGTGGCCCGTGTCCATCTCCTGGTGCGGGCCGAGGGACTCGCCGCGACCATGTCCGACTACCTCGTCCGCCGGATCGCCGCGTCCGCGCGGATCACGCTGCACACGCGGACCGAGATCAGCGCGTTCCACGGCGACGACACGCTGACGGCGGTGACCTGGACCGACCGGTCGCGCGATTTGAGCGTGACCCGGGCCGTCGGGAACGTCTTCCTGATGATCGGGGCCGTGCCGAACACCGGATGGCTCGCCGACTGCCTCACCCTCGACCCGAAGGGCTTCGTGCCGACGGGGTTGCGACCCGACGGGGCGCCCGCCACGTCGCCCTACGCCACCACCGTGCCGGGCCTCTACGCCGTCGGGGACGTGCGCGCGGGCTCGGTCAAGCGGGTGGCCTCCGGGGTGGGCGAAGGCTCGGTGGTCGTGCAGGCGGTTCACGGCTTCCTGCAGCCGGAGCCCTGATCGGTCCGGCCGCCGGCCGATTGGCCCGACAAGTATCGCCGGCCGAACATTTGATCAGCGCGAGGCGCCAACTGAATTTAAGGAAAAATTAACCATCCTATCCCCACAGGTTGTGGGGCCCGTCCGTCTGGTGTCGCGTATCGGGAAGTGAAGGCAGCGGAGCGATCAGCGGCATGTTGGGATTGGATCGCGTTTCTCTCAAGTCCGTGGCCGCCTTCCAGGCCGGCACGGTCGTGGTGCTCAGCGCCGTCATGGTCTGGAGCAGCCTCGCGCTGACCAGCCCGCCGCGCGGCGCCGGGCCGGATGCCGCTCAGGTCCGTCGCACCTCCGAGGCGTTCGCCGGCGCCCTCGACCGCAGCCTCTTCGAGGTGTCGCAGGACCTGCGCACCGCGGCCGTGGCCCTTCGCCAGACCGGCACCGGCCTGATGGATGCCGATCCTCAGGCCGTGCTGCGTGCCTGGGCCGACCTGCGCCCGGCCTATGCCGACATCCTCCTGGTCAGTGCCAACGGACGCGTCCGGGCCGCCGGCCACGAGGAGATGATCGGCCGCGACGTCTCGGGACAGCCCTGGTTCGCCGGGGCACGGAATGCCTCCACGGCCCTCGTCACGGCCTCCGCGACGCCCCGGGATCCCGTCCCCTTCGAGGTCGCGATCCCGGTCGCCGGATCGGGCGCCCGCAACGCCGAGTACCTCGTCGCCCGCCTCGCCGACACCTGGCTCGCCGATCTCCGCAGCGGAATCCTTCGCGCGCAGCCCGCCCCGGATTCCCCCCTCGCCCTCACGGTCCTGGCGCCCGACGGCCGGGCGCTCGTGAGCGGCGCCGCGCAGCCGAGCGCCGACGGGAGCGCCCGCACCGTCGAGCACGCCACCCCGAGCGCCGGCTACGGCGACCTCGGCCCCTCGGGCTGGCTCGCGGTCGCCCGCACGACGGAATCCCGCGGCGCCGGTCTCGGCCTGCCGGATCCGCGCCTCTGTGCGCTCTGGCTCGCCGCCGCCCTGCTCGCGGCGGGCCTGGCCTACGCCCTCACCGGGCGCCTGACGCGGCGCCTGGCCCGGATCACGGAGGCGGACGGCGAGGCGATCGTGCCATCGCGGATCGCCGAGTTCCGGGCGAGCGCCGAGCACCTGACGGCCCGCGAGCGCAGCCGTGCCCGCGCCCTCCAGGAGGCCCGCACCGCCCTGGCGCGGGTGCGCGAGCGCCTGCGCACCTTCGAGGCGATGTCGGGCTGGACCTACTGGGAGATCGACACCGACGCCGGCAACGTCACCTGGGTGGATTCCACCACCCCGGGCGTCGCGGCCACCACCGACCGGGCCGTCGCGCTGACCGACCTGACGGACGGCATCAAGCCGCAGGATCGCGACCTGATGCGGTTCACCATGCAGGCCGCCCTGGACGGGGAGGGCCCGCACGACGTGGTTCTGCGCCGCGCCGACACGACGGACAGCCAGGAGACGCGTCGCCTCCTCGTCCGCTTCATCCGCGGCAGCGCGGAGGTCTCCGCCCCCGGCGCGGCCCGCCTTCACGCCCTGAGCCGCGAGATTCCCGCCGGCCTGGCCGGCGGGGAGACGGGCGCGCAGGACGGCACGGCCCCCTCCGACGGCAGGGCACAGGCCACCGAACGGCGCGGCGAGGGCATGCTGCGCCAGGTCATCGACGGCGTGGTCGACGACTTCAACAACCTGCTCACCGTGATCAGCGGCAATCTCGGCACGCTCAAGCGCCGGTATGGCCTCAACCCGGATCAGGTGCGCCTGGTCGAGGCCGCCCTCGCGGGCGCGCAGCGCGGCTCCAGCCTGACCCGCCGCCTGGTCCGGTTCGTGCGCCGCGACGACGCCACCCTCCAGGAGACGGAGATCGGGACCGCCCTGACGGCCTTCGTGCCGTTCCTCAGCGCCAACGTCCTGAACCAGGCTCCGATCAAGCTCCGGGTCCGCTCCGGGCTCGCGCGCGCCCAGTGCAGCGAGTCCGTGCTGGAGGCCGTGCTGCTGAACCTCGCCTTCCACGTGCGCGATCTCGGCTCCGAGGGCTTCGCGATCGGCGCCGACGAGCGGGTGCTGTCCGAGGAGGATGGGATCGCCCTGCGCCCGGGTCGCTACGTGCGCCTGGTCCTGGCCAGCGGAACGCCGGCGCGGCTCCCCGCCCCGGCGAAGCCGGCCGGAGAAGAGCGCTCCACGGCCGCCGTGGCGAGCCTGCTCAGCGGCATCGGCGGCGGCTTCCGCCTCGTGGCCGACGGACGCGGCGACTCCGCCTTCCTGGCCGAGATCTGGATCCCCGCCAGCGAGGCCCCGGCCGAGGCCGGCCATGAGGAGACGGCCACGGTCCAGCCGCGCCTGCGCGTCCTCCTCGTCGACAGCGACACCCTGGTCCGCGAGAGCTTCGCCGAGGCGCTCACCGATCTCGGTCACCGCGTCACCCAGGCCGGCTCCGCCGAACATGCGCTGACGCTCCTCGATGCGCCGGAGGGCTTCGACGTCATGATCGCCGACCAGCGCATGCCGGTGATGAGCGGCCTGCAGCTCGCCGCCACGGTGGTCCAGCACCATCCCGGGATCCGCATCGTCCTCGCCGGCCCCCAGGGCCACCTGCCGGAAAGCGCCCGGGCCTTCCTGCAGATCGAGAAGCCGTTCCGCTACGGCGATCTCGCCGCCGTGATGCGCCGGGCGGCCCGCGACCCGGCCGCCAAGGCAGCCTGAAGGCAGCCTGAAGGCCGCCACCCCCGCCGTCGGCCGACCCCGGGGCCGCCCGCACGGAATGCCCCCCCGTGGCCGGCCCGCTCCCCGCCCCAGGGGGCAGGGGGCGCGACGCCGGGGGGGGACCCGGACGTCGCCGCGCTCGCCCTGCGAACCGAAGCCCCTCGGTCCCACAGGCTCTTCGGGCCGCGCGCAGCGGCTCCGGATGCGGTGGCGGCGCCGAGGGCGGCCGCGAGGGGACAATCCACAGGGCCATCCTCAGAAAAATTCGGGCCCGCATCGGCAGCCCTCGCAGCGCATGAGACCGCCGTTCCAAGGATCGGCAACTCCGTCTCGGCGGCGCTCCGGAGACGGAAACCCGCGACGGACCCGCCCGACCACGCGCATCGGTTGCATAATCTTGAAAAGTTCGCAGCCTCGACTTGCCCGAATGTTGTTGGAACAGCCTCAAACCGACGGAGATCACCCGACGCTTCTTTGTGCGCCTGCTCATTACATGACCATTGTGATCAGAAATTCTTCAACAATACACCGTCGCCAAGAACAACATATGTTGCCCGAAAGCACATCCTCGGCATTGGTGACTTGCGAGATCCAGCTTTCGCGGTCGCGTTAAGATTCAATTAACCCAGAAGGTCGATGAATTACCGCGAGCGGACGCCGTCGATCTCCATCCATCGCGCGCGAATGCCTCAACGGAACGGATCATCCGCCTCGATGTCGCGCCTCGCCTTCCTCGCCTTGCCCCTGGTCCTGGGCCCCTCGCACGCCGCCGTCGCCGCGGACTGGTACACCGGTGCGGAGCCGGTGATCCTGGACGAGAACTGGACGGTGGCCGTCGACGCCTCGGTCGCGGTCACCTCCAACAGTTCCGCCTTCGGCTCGGCGACGGGCACGATCGCCACGGAGGGCACGCTCCTCGAGAGCGGCCCCCGCCTGCGCGTCGAGGGCGTCGCCGGCACCTACAGCTATCCCGGGCAGAAGGTGGGCCAGCGGGTGACGGGCTACCAGCAGGAGGGGGCCCTGTCGGGCGGCTACGAGTGGATCTGGCGCGATGCGGCCCTGGCCGGCTTCGTCGGCTTCAACGTGCGCAGCAACCAGCTGTCGATCCTCGATCCGGGCAACCCGGTCGTCGGAACCGGCGTGGGCGCCAAGTTCGCGGCCAACTTCTATGCGCGGCCGACCGAGAACACGATGGTCTCGGCCTACGGCTCGTACTCGACCCAGTTCAACGCCTACTACTCGCGCTTCCGCGTCGGGTACATGGTCGCCGACGGGGTCTATATCGGCCCCGAAGCCATGTTCCTCGGCGACAACTTCTTCAATCAGTACCGCATCGGCGGACACCTGACGGGATTTTCCTTCGGCCCGATCAAGATGGCCGTCGGAGTCGGCTACGTGAAAGACCGCATCCAGGGCAGCGGATACTACTCGACCGTCGAAGCGAGAACCGCTTTTTAGACCAGTGTTCAGGCTTTGTTAGGCTCGATTGCGTGCGCGTGACCGCCAGTCACGTTTTTTCATATGTTCCATCTTACAACAGTTGAGCGCGTTCAATCCCGGACATGCACAAGTCCTGCGACATGTGGCCGGACTTCTGTTGGCAGGCAAATCGCTCAGGTGTTTCACAGGTATTGCGCCATCCCGTTCCCGCACAGGTTGCGACCCTGAAGGCCCGCTGGGCCCAGGTCGGTCCCGGAGGAACGCGGGCGAGGCGGATTGCGGAAGGGCAGGCTCGTGGCAAGTGCATTACGTTGGATGGCCTGGATCGCGTCGGCCGCTGCCGTCCTCGTCCTGCTGAGCCAGCCCGTCAGCACGCAGGACCAGCTGATCATGAGCCTCTGCGCCATGGCGGCGATGGTGGTGCTGTGGGTGTTCTTCGACAACCAGCCGGCGCGCTTCGTCTTCCTCGCCCTGGGAAGCCTCGTCGTGCTGCGCTACATGTTCTGGCGCGTGACGAACACGCTGCCCTCGGTCGGCGACCCGGTCAGCTTCGGGTTCGGACTCCTGCTCCTCCTGGGCGAGCTCTACTGCGTCTTCATCCTGTTCGTCAGCCTGACCATCAACGCCGACCCGCTCCGGCGCGCGCCCCCGCCGATGGCCGCCGCCGATGATCCGGAGGCCCTCGACGCGCTGCCCACCGTCGACATCTTCGTGCCGAGCTACAACGAGGATGCGGGCATCCTCTCGGTCACCCTCGCGGCGGCCCGCCTCATCGACTATCCCGCCCACAAGCTGACGGTCTGGCTGCTCGACGATGGCGGCACCGACCAGAAATGCGCCGATCCCGATCCGGCGAAGGCGCAGGCCGCGATGCGGCGGCGCATGGAGCTCCAGGCCCTGGCCGGATCCCTCGGCGTCGAGTACCGCACCCGCGCCCGCAACCAGCACGCCAAGGCGGGCAACCTCAACAACGGGCTCAAGCACTCGCAGGGCGAGATCATCGTGGTGCTCGACGCCGACCACGTCCCGTTCCGCTCCTTCCTGCGCGACACGATCGGGTACTTCGCCCAGGACCCGCGCCTGTTCCTGGTGCAGACGCCGCACGCGTTCCTGAATCCCGACCCGATCGAGCGCAACCTGCGCACCTTCGAGCGCATGCCCTCCGAGAACGAGATGTTCTACGCGGTGACGCAGCGCGGTCTCGACAAGTGGAACGGCTCGTTCTTCTGCGGCTCGGCCGCGCTCCTGCGCCGGCGCGCCCTCGACGAGGCGGGCGGCTTCTCGGGCGTCACCATCACGGAGGATTGCGAGACCGCCTTCGAGCTGCATGCCCGCGGCTGGAACAGCATCTACGTCGACAAGCCCCTGATCGCCGGCCTGCAGCCGGAGACCCTGGAGGCCTTCATCGGCCAGCGCTCGCGCTGGTGCCAGGGCATGTTCCAGATCCTTCTGCTGAAGAACCCGCTGTTCAAGGGCGGCCTGCACGCCATCCAGAAGGTCGCCTACCTGTCGAGCATGACGTTCTGGTTCTTCCCCGTGCCGCGGCTGATCTTCATGTTCTCGCCGCTGCTGCACATCTTCTTCGACCTGAAGATCTTCGTCGCCAGCGTGGATGAATCCATCGCCTATACGGCGACCTACGTCGTCATCAACCTGATGATGCAGAACTACGTCTACGGGAAGTTCCGCTGGCCCTTCGTCTCCGAGCTGTACGAGTACGTCCAGGGCCTGTTCCTGTTCCGCGCCATCGCCTCGGTCATCGTCTCGCCCCGGCGCCCGACCTTCAACGTCACCGCCAAGGGCACGACCCTGGAGCAGGACCACCTCTCCGCCCTGGCCTGGCCGTTCTTCGCCGTCTACGGCCTGCTGCTGCTCGGCTGCGCCACGGCCCTCTACCGCTACCTGTTCGAGCCCGGCGTCACCAACCTGATGCTCGTGGTCGGCCTGTGGAACTTCTTCAACCTGCTCATGGCCGGCGCCGCCCTCGGCGTCGTGGCCGAGCGCCGGGTCACGGAGGCGAGCCCGTCCCTGGCGATCAACCGGCAGGGCCGGATGATGCTGGCCGGCCGCGCCCTCGACGTCGCGGTGGACCGCGCCTCGGCCGTCGGCTGCACCGTCCGGTTCGGGGCCGACGTCCTGCCGTTCGGCACCGGCAGCACCTACCGCACCGGCCAGCTCTCGGTGCAGCCCCTCGACGGCGCCCCCGCCGGCGGCGTGCTGCCGTTCGAGGTCGGGACGATCGCCCATGCGGGCGACGACGTGGTGGTGACCCTGCGCTTCCAGCCCCTCGACGCGCAGGGCTATGCCGGCCTCGCGAACCTGATGTACGGCGATGCGGGCGCGCTGCTGCGCTTCCAGCAGAGCCGGCGCCGGCACAAGAACATCGTCTCGGGCACCCTCCAGCTGATCTGGTGGGGCCTCGTCGAGCCGTTCCGCGCCTTCAGCTACCTGTTCAAGCCGCGCCCGCAGGCGGCGCCCGCCCCCACCACCGACACGGCCCTTCCGCGCACCCCGCAGCGGGCGCCGCTCCTGCCCGGCGGAAGCCCCGGCGGGGCGGAGGCCGCCCGGCCGCGCCCGGCCGAGAATCCCCTGCCGGCCCGGCCGAGCTTCGCACGCAGCAACGACGGCGAGCCGGGCACCGACTGGGTCCGCCTGATGCTGGAATTCGAGAACGATCGCCTGCTCGGCGGGGCGGCGGGCGGCGGGCGCGGCGCCGACCTGCACGCCCGGTCGTGAGGGAGGCTCGCATGCGTGTCACGACGATCACCCGCGGGCTTCTCGCGCTGGCCCTGGTGGGCGGGGCCACGGAGGCCCGGCCCCAGAGCTTCATCGGCGCGGGCCCCGCCGAGCGCTTCTCGGTCCCCCCCGCGGGCGACGCCCTGCGCCGCGCGGGCGAGCCCGGGCGCGGCCCGGCGGCCGCCGTCGCCCCGGCGCCGGCTCCGGCGGTCCGGGAGGGCACCCTGGCGACCATCGGGCCCGCCCGGCGGCTGCCGGCCACCACCGGCGGGTTCCGCCTGGAGGGCGAGGAGGACGTCCTGCGCTTCCCCGTCTACGTCACGGAAGCGCAGAGCCGCGGGCGTCCCCGCCTGCGGGTGTCCTACCTCTCCGCCATCTCGGTGGCGCCCGAGACGTCGGAACTCGTCGCCAGCGTCAACGGCGTCGTGGTCGGCCGAACCCGCATCCAGGCGCCCGGCGCCGTCAAGGTGGTGGAGTTCGAGCTGCCCGAGGGCAGCCTGAAGCTCGGCTACAACGCCATCGATCTCTCGGCGAGCCAGCGCCACCGGGTCGATTGCTCCCTCAACGCGACCTACGAACTCTGGACGCAGATCGATCCCTCGCGCTCCGGCCTCGTGGTGGCCCCCGTGGCGGCCGCCGGGATCGAGCTGAAGGATCTCGCCGCGCTGGAACCCGACGACGGCGGTGCCCTGCCGGTCCGCGTCGTGATCAACGACAAGCCGAGCCTGCCCCGCCTGGAGCGGATGTTCCACGCCATCGAGGCGATCGGCCTCGTCGGGCGCATCGCCCGCCCGGTGGTGGAGTTCGGCTCGGTGATGACCGGCCGGGCCGGGATCAACCTCATCGTCGGCACCGCGGCGGAACTGCGCGGCACGCCGGACCTCGAGGCCGTCGGCCCGATCACCGGACCCAAGCTCGCGATGCTGCCGCCGCGGGAGGACCGGGCCCCCGCCCTCGTCGTCAGCGGCACCAGCTACGACGAGATCGAGTCGGCGATCGCGACCCTGGCCCGCGGCACCGAGCCCTACGGCACGCCCCGCGGCCTGAAGGCCGCGGCGCTGCTGCGGGGTGCGCCCCTGGAGAGCGGCGACCGGATCACGCTGCAAGCCCTCGGCGTGGCGACCCGGGAATTCTCCGGACGCCTCCTGACCACCCGCTTCGACGTCCAGCTGCCGCCGGACTTCCTGCCCGCCGATTACGGCAAGATGCTCCTGAACCTCTCGGGGGCCTACGCGTCCGGCCTCTCCTCCGAGGCGCGGATCCTCGTCGACCTCAATGGCCGCAACGCCGCCAGCGTGCCCCTGCCGCAGACGCGGGGCGAGGTCTTCGAGAACAACACCATCCCGCTGCCCCTGGGCCTGTGGCGGCCGGGCCTGAACCGGGTCGAGATCTCCGCGCAGGTGCCGACGCCCGGCGATGCCACCTGCGCGGCGAGCACGGCGGACGCGAAGCGCGAGCGCTTCCTGTTCCTCGACCGGACCACCGTCAGCGTTCCGAACCTGGCCCGTGCCGCCCGGATCCCGGATCTCGCCGCCACCACCAGCGGCGGCGCCCCCTTCCTGGAGGATGGCAAGCGGCCGCGCCTCGTGCTGCCCGTTCTCGATCGCGACACGGTGGCGGCGGGCGCCATGATCGCCGCGCGGCTGGCGAGCGCGGCCGGGCGGGTGATCGATTTCGAGCTGGCCACCGAGGCGCAGAGCGGGACGGGACCGACCCTGATGGTCGCGCCCGTCCGCGCCGTGGCGCCCGCGACCCTGACCGGGCTCGGCCTCGATCCGGAGCAGATCCGGCGGATCTGGGAAGCCCGCGCCGAGACGGCCCGTCCGGCGGGCCAGTCCGGCTCGGTGCCGGCCCCGACCCTCGATCGCCTGCGCCGCAACGTGCCGGCACGCTGCAGCCTGCCGGATCTCAGCTTCCGCGTCGCCGGCCCGGCGACGCCCCGCGGCGCCGGACCGGACGCCGCCGCCGGAGACCGTGCGGGCCGGGCCCCCGCCAGCGACGGCGACCTCGTGACGAAGTGGGACGAGACCCTGCGCGCCCGCCATCCCCTGATCGAGGCCGCCGACGGCCTCGTCGAGCGGGCCTCGACCACGGTGCGGGGCCTGCTCGGCGAGACGCGGACCTGGATCGATGCGGAGGCCTCGGAGCGGGCCTCCGCCGTGCCGCCCCGCGCCTCGCTGATCCTGGCCCAGGCCCTGTCCAGCGGCGGGATCGGCGTCGACGACACCACCACCCTGATCACGGCGCCGAACCCGCTCCTGCTCAAGGCCTCCGTAGCCTGCCTCATCGATCCCGGGGTCTGGTCGCGGATCGGCGGGCGCTTCGCCTTCCTGGACGCCGCCGACGGCCGCCTGGACACGGTCGAGCCCGACACCGTCCGCATCGTGGAGACCCGGCCGCCCTCGGTCTGGAACCTCCGGCTCGTGCTGGCGGGCTGGCTCTCGATGAACCCCGCCGTCTACGCGACGCTGGCCCTGGTCCTGGCGCTCTGCCTCGGGCTGACCACCGCGCTCATGGTCCGCAACGTCGGCCGGAGGAATGCATGAGACGCCCGCTCCGGACCGTCCGCGGCGCGGCCCTCGCGGCCGCCCTGACCACGGGCCTCGCGACCGGCTTCGCCGCCGGGCCGGAGGCCCGGGCCCAGGGCGGGCCGGAGGCCCGGGTCGATGGCCGACCCGCGCTGATGCCCGCCGGCTCGCTCCGCGATCCCCAGCCCCGTGATCCCGCCATGCCGGACCAGCCGCGCTCCGTTCCCCCCGCCATCGCCCTGCCGGCCGCGCCGCAGGTCAAGGACGAGTCCGCCCGTGCGGCCCAGCCCCTCGTCGGAAGCCTGAAGGACCAGGACGGCTGGCGCCTCTACCGGTCCCGCTTCGTCACCGAGGCCGGGCGGGTGGTCGACACCGCCAATGGCGGGATCAGCCACAGCGAGGGGCAGGGCTACGGCATGCTGCTCGCCGTGGCGGCCAACGACAGGCCCACCTTCGAGCGGCTCTGGGGCTGGACCCGCGCCAACCTGATGGTGCGTCCGGATTCCCTCCTGGCCTGGCGCTGGGAGCCGGCCAAGCGCCCGGCGGTGGCGGACATGAACGACGCCACCGACGGCGACATCCTGGTCGCCTGGGCGCTGACGGAGGCCGCCGAGGCCTGGGACGATGCCGGCTACCGCGTGGCGGCCCGGCGGATCGCCGTCGAGGTCGGCCGCCGGACCATCCTGTTCAAGGACCGGAACGGGGCGCTGCTGCTGCCGGCGGTCACGGGCTTCTCGGCTGGGGAACGCGCCGACGGTCCCCTGATCAACCTGTCCTACTGGGTCTTCCCGGCCTTCGCGCGCCTGCCCCTGGTGGCTCCGGAATACGACTGGGACGCCCTGACCCGCAGCGGCTTGCGGCTCCTGCGCCGCGCCCGCTTCGGCAGCGCCAACCTGCCCACCGAATGGATCTCCCTGAAGGGGGACCAGCCCCGTCCCGCGGACGGCTTCCCGCCGCTCTTCTCCTACAACGCGATCCGGATTCCCCTCTACATGGCCTGGGCCGACGTGGGACGGCAGGAGGATTACGCCCCCTTCGTCGCCCTCTGGTCCGGGCCGGACCGCGAGCGCCTGCCCATCGTGGACACCAGCGACGGGCGCACGGTCGAGTGGCTCGGCGAGAGCGGCTACGCGGCCCTCTCCAGCCTGCTGCTCTGTACCGTGAAGGGAACGCCGCTCCCCGAGGGCTTCGGCCAGGTGCAAGGCACCGAGAACTACTATCCGACCACGCTGCATCTCCTGGCCATGGTGGCCGCGCAGATGAGGGGACCCTCATGCTTGAAGCGTTAGCGCGCCGGCGGCGCCGTGGCCCCGCGCCCCTCGGCCTCCCGATGGGCCTCGCCCTCGCGGCGCTCACCCTCCCGGCGCTCACCCTCCCGACCCTGGCCCAGGGCCCCGGCGGCGAGGATGCCAGCCGCGCGCCCGCCATCGTCGTCGACCCGACGGGATCGGCGGCCAACGGCATGGTCGACGAGAGCGCCCTGCGCTACTACGCGGCGCAGAAGCAGACCGCCCGGATGAAGGCGGAGGCCGCGCGGCTCAAGCAGCTCTACCCGGGCTGGACGGAGCCCACCGACCTCGACACCCTGCAGCCGAGCCCCCCCGAGGAGGCCCCCCTCTGGGATCTCTTCACCGCGGGCCGCTTCGACGACCTCTACGCGGCCATCGCGGCGCGGCGCACGCTGGACGGGACCTGGCAGCCCTCGGACGAGCTGGCGCGCAAGCTGCGCCGCGCCGGGTTCCGCAGCCGCCTCAAGGGACTCGCCGGCGCCAGGCGCAACCTCGACGTCGTCGCCCTCTACCGCGCCGATCCCAGCGCCCTCGACCCCAGCGACGTCGAGAGCCTCTGGATCGTCGCCGACGCGCTGGCGGCCGAGGAGGCCACGCCACAGGCCTACAACCTCTACAAGTCCGTCTTGGATACCAGCAACGACACGGGCGCCCGCCTGGCCACCATCCAGAAGGCGATGTCGAACCTGCCGATGGCCGCGGCCGAGCAGCTCATCGCCCTCGGCCGGACGGATTCCGACGGCAATTCCGAGTTCCGGCGCATCGCCATCGACATCACGCGCGCGCGGATCGTCGCCTTCCTGCACGACGAGGCCGCGCACGAGCCCACCACCACGGATATCGCCGTGTTCCAGGCCCAGGCCCGCAAGACCGGCGACCCGCGGGAGACCGGTCTCCTCGGCTGGTACGCCTACAAGCGCCAGCAGTTCCGCGAGGCGCTGGACTGGTTCAAGCTCGCGATCAGCCGCGGCGGCGACGCGATGATCGCCCACGGGCTCGCCCATTCGCTGCGCGCGGTCGGCATGACGCGCGAGGCCGAGGAGGTGGCCTATGCCTGGCGCGACAAGTACGTCGGCAACAGCATCCTCTTCATCGAGCTCCTGGAGCGGAAGCTCACCCAGGCCAATCCCGTCTTCATCGACCTGGACCGGATCAACCGCTACGCAAAGGTGACCCTGGCCTCGAGCTCCGGGGAAGGCGCGCAGGCGCTGGGCTGGTACGCCTACAATTCCTGCCAGTTCGACGCCGCCCTGGAGTGGTTCCAGCACGGCATCGCCTGGCTGCCGAGCGAGTCGACGGTGCTCGGCTACGCCCTGGCGCTGCAGCGCCTGAAGCGCACGCGCGAGTACCTCGAGATCGTCAACCGCTACGACGGGCTGTTCCCGAAGGTGGTGGACCTGCTGTTCCGCGAGGGGCCGGAGGGGCCGCCGCTCGCCTGCAGCGTCGCGGCAGCGCCCCCGGCCGGCGCACGCCAGCCCGCGGCGCCCGCCGCGACGGTCGTGCTCGCGAACACCGCCCGCGCCCCCGCCGCCTACGGCCGCGTGCCGAAGCCCGACATCTCGGCCAACGGCGCGGTGCGTCCCCTGCCGGTCCTGCGCAGCGAATTCCCGCTGTCCGTCGCCGCCGAGAACCCGTTCCGCTACCTGCCGGCCGCCCTGGCCCGGCAGGTGCCCGAGCGGAGTGCCGGCGGCGTCCTGGCCGAACCCGCGACGGGTGCGCCACCCCTGGTCGCCCGCCGGGTGCCGGGCGCCGGGACGATGCCCTACGAGCGCTACGGCTTCGCCCTGCTGCCGGGCTACAACGGCATGACCCAGGCCTCCACCCTGACCGATCCGCCCGCCGGCACCCAGTGGCAGGACCAGCAGGCCGCCGGCGCCAACGGCCAGACCCGCTCGAGCCGGGAATCCGACCGCTTCGGCATCCCGGGATCGCAACGCGCCACCTTCATCGAGGCCGGCCCCACCGCCGGACAGCAGCCATGAGTCGGATACGGCATTCCGCAACCGCGGCGGCGCTGGCGGCGCTGGTGGTCCTGCCCTCGCCCCCCGCCGCCGCCCGGCCCGGCCGCGCGGCCCTCGAGCTGCCGGGCGCCGGCCCCGTGTCGGACGTGGCGCAGAATTCGTTCCGCGACGGCTTTTCCCAGCGGATCACCTTCCGGGACGATCCGCGCGGCGTCGCCGAGGTGAGCGTGCGCAGCGGGGAGGGGGGCTCCGGTCCCGCCCTCGCCATGGCCAAGCCGAGCCGTACCGGGATCGCGGCCGAGTTGCGGGCGCGCTTTCCCGGCGAGACCATGCGGGTGGTGACCCAGGCGCACCGCAACACCCACGGACCGGTCGGCCTCGCCCTGGGCATCGACTGCCTCTACGCCTGGCAATGGATCGACCTCGGCGGCGATGCGGCGCGGAGGCGGCCGTCCTCCCTGTTCGGCAGCGATCCTGGCGCGCCGGCCGCCTCGGTGCGGATCAAGCTCTGCCGCACGGTGACGGCGACCCTCGCCGACCTGACCCGCGCGGTGGAATCGATGCGGCTCTCGGCGAATCCCGCCGATGCGCCCCGCCTTCAGCCGGAGACGCTCGCCCGCCGGCCTGCGCCAGCGCGCCGGCGCGAGGCGGTCACCCGGTCGACGGGGACGCCCCGCGAGACCGCGCCGGGATCGGCGACCGCGCTCCGTCCGCCCGGCCCGATGGAACGGCCCGGCTCGGAGAAGCGCCCGGAGGCCTCGACGCGCCGCATGGCCTCCGAGCAGTCCGGCGAGACGCAGCGCTACCTCGTGCCGGGGCCCGGTGCGGCGGCGCCCGCGGTGCCGGTTCCGGTCCCCCCGGGCGAAGGTCAGGCCCCGCGCTACATCACGGACGCCGCGCCGGCGGAGGGCGCCGCCGCGATCACGGTCCCCAGACCGGCGCCGAACCGGGCCGAGGTCGAGGATCTCATGGCCCGCGAACTCCCGGCACGGGCCCTTCGGCCGCCGCCCTGAGGCGGATCCCGGATCGGCCCACCGCCGCGATTTCTACCCGGGCTGCACGGGAGCGTCGGAGCGTCCGCCGGGGAGGGGAGCCGCGCCCGAGCCTGTGCGATTCCCCCCTCCGTCGGGTCCCGCCCGGCGGCGACGGCCCATGCGATCTGTGATTTTCCCGATCCTGCGCACCTGCAACCTTGAATACCCATGCCCGGCGCGCGAAGAAACGGTCAGCAGGGGTGGTGGGTTACGGATATGGCCCGGGTCGACGCGTGCGGTGTTCCTTCGGGCCCGGTGGGCCCCGCCTCGAACCGTGGGCCTGCCGGCCGCGGGATCGCCGCATGAGCCGCGCGGCGGATGCGCCCGGCGCCGAGGCAGCGGTGCCGTCCGGTCTTCGCCCCGCATCCCGTCTTCGCCTCGCCTGCACCGCCACGGACCACGTCAGCCTCGCCTATTCGGCGAGCGCGATTCCGGTCATCCGGGAGATCGCGATCGCCAACGCCACGGAGGCCGATCTCGTCGACCTCCGGCTGCGCATCGAGAGCCGGCCACCGGTGGCGGGCCCACTGACGCTGCGCATCGACCGCGTGGCCGCGGGTTCGAATTATCGGGTCGAGACCCCGTCCCTGCCCCTCGATGCCGGCCTCCTCGCCCCCTGCACCGAGGTCGGCCGCCTCGCCCTGACGGTGATCCTGGAGGATGCGGAGGGCGAGCGGGGGCGGACGGTCGCCGAGATGCGCCTGCTGCCGCCGGCGCACTGGGGTGGCGCCCGGAGCGCGCCCCACCTCCTCGCCGCCTTCGTCCGACCCGACGATCCGGCCGTCGACGCCGTCCTGCGCGCGGCCGCCAGGAAGCTCGGCGTGGCGGGCCGCGCGACCACGCTGGATGGCTACGGGCGCGGCGGCAAGGTCCGGGCCTGGGACCTCGCCGGGGCGATCTGGGCCGCCCTGGCCGACCATCGCCTCGCCTCCGTCCTCCCCCCGGCGCGCTTCGAGCAGGCCGGACAGACGGTGCGCGGTCCGGGCGAGGTGATCGAGGACCGGGTCGGGACCTGCCTCGACCTCTCCCTGCTCTACGCCGCCTGCCTGGAGCAGGCCGGCCTGAACCCGGTGCTGGTACTGACCGTCGGCCACGCCTTCGTCGGCGTGTGGCTCCAGGACGAGGGCTTCGCGAGCGCGACGATCGACGACCGGCAGCACCTGCGCAAGCGGCGCGATCTGCAGGACCTGATCCTCGTCGACACGACGCTGCTGACGCAGGATCCACCGACGACCTTCCGGGCCGCGGTCGATCACGGCGCCGGGCTGGTGGAGGACGGCGCTCCGGCGGCCCTCGACATCGCCATCGACATCCGCGGCTGCCGCCGGCGCGGCATCCGCCCCATGGATCTCGGCGGCCGGGGCAGGGAGGCGGCCCCCGGTTCGGTCGAACCGCTGGACCAGCCCCTCTCGGAAGCCCCCGCCTTCGACGAGGCGGAGCGCCCGCGCCTCGACGCGGCGCCCGAGACGCCGGTCGGTCGCCTGGAGCGCTGGAAACGGAAGCTCCTGGACCTGTCGCTGCGCAACAAGCTCCTGAACTTCAAGCCCGGCAAGGGCGCCATCGCCCTCGCGGGCATCGATCCCGGCGCCCTGGAAGACGGCCTGGCGGCCGGGCACGCGTTCCGGCTGACGCCGGTCTCCGACGGGCCGGCCGGGTCCGAAGGCGCCCTGGCCCGGAACGAGATCCCCACCACCGCGACGGAGGCCGATCTCGACGGTCGCCTGCTCGATCTCTATCGCCTCGCCCGCAGCGGGTTCGAGGAGGGCGGGGCCAACATCCTGTTCCTGGCCATCGGGTTCCTGTCCTGGACCCGCAAGGCGGACGAGGCCGCCCACCGGGCGCCGCTGCTGCTGGTCCCGGTCACCCTCCGGCGTGCCAGCGTCCGCGCCGGCTTCCGCCTGGCGCTGCACGACGACGAGGCCCGCATCAACCCGACCCTGCTCGAGATGCTGCGCCAGGACTTCCGGCTGCGGATGCCAGATCTGGAGGGCGACCTGCCCCGCGACGCATCCGGCATCGACGTGGACGCGATCGTCCGGAGCGTCCGCGGCCACACGCGCGACCTGCGCGGCTGGGAGGTGGTGCCCGACATGGTGCTGGCGACCTTCTCCTTCACCAAGCACCTGATGTGGAAGGATCTCGTCGACCAAGGCGACTGCCTCACGCGCAACCCGGTGGTGCGCCACCTCATCGAGACGCCCAAGCACGCCTACGGCGACGGGACGCCCTTCCCCGATCCGTCGCAACTCGATCGGGACCATCCGCCCGAGACGGTCTTCGCACCTCTCTCGGCGGATTCCTCGCAGCTCTCCGCCGTCCTGGCGGCCGCCGGCGGCAAGGACTTCGTCCTGTTCGGGCCGCCCGGCACCGGGAAGAGCCAGACCATCGCCAACATGATCGCCCAGTGCCTGGCGCAGGGACGCACGGTGCTGTTCGTCTCGCAGAAGACGGCCGCCCTCGAGGTGGTGCAGCGGCGCCTGCAGGAGGTCGGGCTCGGCGATTCCTGCCTGGAGGTGCATGCCACCAAGGCCCAGAAATCGGCGGTGCTCGGGCAGTTGCGCCGGGCGTGGCACGCGCGCGCCGCGCCTGCGCAGACAGAATGGCCGGGCGCCACGCGCGCCCTCGCGAGCCTGCGCGCCGAGCTGAACGGCCTCGTGCAGGCCCTGCATCGGCGGCGGGAGAACGGGCTCACGGCCTACGAGGCCTTCGGACGCGTGATCGCGGCGGGCCCTGACGCGGAGAGCCTCGTCCTCGCCTGGCCCGACCACCGGGCCCACGAACCGGACACCCTCGCGGCCCTGCGGGCGGCCTGCCGGGACTTGCGCCCCGTCCTGGCCTCGGTGGGTCCCCTGGCCGACCATCCGCTGCAAGGTATCGTCGCCACCGAATGGTCGCCGGTCTGGCGCGACGGCCTGGGCGCGGGGATCGCCGCCGTCATCGAGTCCCTGACGGCCCTGCGCGCGAGCGGACAGGCCTTCGCCGCGGCGATCGGGCTCCCGGCCCTGCCGGCGACCGAGGCGGGGATCCGCGGCCTCCTGGATCTCGGCAGCGCGCTGATCCGTCCCGAGGCCGCCTGCGGAGGCGCCTTCCTGGCGGATGCCGCCGGCGACCTGCGCCGGGCGGTGGCCGCGCGCGACCGCTTCCAGGCGACCCGGGCCGCACTCCGCGGCCGGCTCACCGGCGCGTACCGGCCCGGCCTCCTCGACCAGGACCTGCCCGGGCTCCTCGCCGAGTGGGTCGCGGCGCGCGGCGCGAACTTCCTCGTCCGGGGCGGGCGCCTGAGGAAGGTCCTGCTGCAGGTTCAGCCCTATGCGGAGGGCGCATTGCCGGAGGATCTCGGGCCGGACCTCGCCGGCCTGATCGAACTCGCCCGGCACGGGCAGGCCGGCCGGCCCGAGGAGGCGGCCCTCGCCCGGCTGGGCCCGCCCTGGAGCGACCCGGAGGGGCCCGCCGCCGACTTCGCGCCGGCCATCGCCTGGGCCGAGACGGTAGCGCGGCTCCTGCCCCGCCTCGGGCCGTCGAGTCTCGGCCCCGAGCGCCTGCGCGACCACGTCGTCCGGCTCGTCACCCATCCGTCCCAGGGCTGGGAGGCGGGTGGCTCGCGTGCGGAGGCCTACGCCGCCTTCGCGCAGGATCACGCCCGGACGCGCGACGCGACGACGGCGTTGGCCCGCCGAGCCGGGCGGGGCGATTCCGAGACGCCGCCGGCCGCGGAGGCGGACTGGATCGGCGCCGGCCTCGCCCGCGCCCGGCGCTGGGCCGCCGGGCTCGGACGCGCCCAGGGCTGGTGTGCCTGGCAGGGCGCGGCCCAGGCGGCGCGCGGCCTCGGCCTCGGCCCCTTGATCGAAGCCCTGGAGGCGGGCCGGATCAACCCCGACGCCGCCGAGGCGGCGTTCGAGATCGCCTATGCCCGCTGGTGGATCGACCGCGTCGTCGGCGACGACCCGGTCCTGCGGGGCTTCTTGCCGGAGCGCCACGAGGACGCGATCGCCCGGTTCCGCGCCGCGGATGCCCGGGTCGGCGACCTCGCCCGGCAGGTCGTCCGCGACCGCCTTGGGAGCGGTATCCCGGGTCCGACGGCCTTCGGGAACGACCCCGAATGGGGCACGCTCTCGCACGAGCTGACCAAGAAGCGGGCACAGATGCCCCTGCGCAAGCTGTTCGGCACGATGCCGAACGCCCTCGCGCGGCTCACCCCCTGCGTGATGATGAGCCCGCTGTCGATCGCCCAGTACCTGCCCCCCGATGGGACGCCGTTCGACATCGTCATCTTCGACGAGGCCTCGCAGATCGCCCCCTGGGACGCCATCGGGGCGATGGCGCGAGGCCGGCAGGTCGTCGTCGTCGGCGATCCCGAGCAGCTTCCGCCGACCAGCGTCGGCGACCGCGCCGGCGACGACACCGAGGACGGTGGCGACATCGCGGACCAGGAATCGATCCTCGATGCGTGCCTCGCGGCCAACCTCCCGCGGCGGGCCCTCGACTGGCATTACCGCAGCCGCCACGAGAGCCTGATCGCCTTCTCGAACGCCCGTTACTACGGCGGCCGCCTCATCACGTTTCCCTCGCCGGTGACCCAGGACCGGGCGGTGCGCCTGACCTTCGTGCCGGACGGCGTCTACGAGCGTGGAGCCGGCCGCGTGAACCGGCCCGAGGCCCGCGCCGTCGTCGCCGACATCGTGCGCCGCCTGCGCGATCCGGATTTCGCGCGGGCGCGGCGCTCCCTCGGCATCGTCACCTTCAACGGCGAGCAGCAGCGGCTGATCGAGAACCTGCTCGACGCGCAACGGCGATCCGATCCGGAGCTGGAGCCGTACTTCGATCGCGACCGCTGGCACGAGCCCGTCTTCGTGAAGAACCTCGAGACCGTGCAGGGCGACGAGCGCGACGTCATCCTGTTCTCGGTCGCGGTCGGCCCCGACCCGGGCGGCCGAACGGTGAGCACGGTGTCCTCCCTCAACAAGGAGGGCGGCCATCGCCGCCTGAACGTCGCCATCACGCGGGCCAGGCAGGAGCTCGTGGTCTTCGCCTCGATCCGGCCCGAGCAGATCGACCTCGGCCGCACCCGGACCCGCGGGGTGCGCGACTTCAAGCACTTCCTCGAATTCGCCGACCGCGGGGCGCGGGCGCTCGCCGAGGCCTTCGCGCCCACTGGCGGAGAGGTCGAGTCGCCGTTCGAGGCCGCCGTCATGGCGGCGCTGCGGGCCAAGGGCTGGACCGTGCACGCGCAGATCGGCGTCTCGGGCTTCCGGATCGATCTCGGCATCGTCCACCCCGACGCGCCGGGGCGCTACCTCGCCGGCATCGAGTGCGACGGCGCCACCTATCATCGGTCCGCGACGGCCCGCGACCGCGACCGTCTGCGCGAGCATGTGCTGACCGATCTCGGCTGGCGCATCCGGCGGGTCTGGAGCACCGCCTGGTGGAGCGACGCAGCCGGCGCACTCGCGCAGCTCGACCGGCGCCTGCGGGAGGACCTGGAGGCCGACCGCCTCGATGCCGTCGAAGCCACGGCGGAGAGCGATCCGATCGCGGCACCCGTGCCCGACGCCCCGATCCTGACGGACTCTGCGGATTACACGACCGCTGCGGCGACGACGCGTGCTCCGAGCCCGACTCCCGTTCCGGAGGCGGACGACGCGATGCCGGCCCACCGGCTCGACGCCGGGCTTCCCCCCACGCCTGGACCGCCGCCGATTCCCACGGTGGCGCGCGATCCGACGTACCGTCTCGCGGACCCGGCCGATCTCGGCCTCGCCCTGGAGCCCACGCGCTTCCATGACGCCGCCTACCGCCCGATCCTGGCGGCCCTGGTGGCGCACGTGCTCACTGTGGAGGGGCCGATCTACGAAGACGTGCTGCTCCGGCGCGTGGCCCGCGCCCACGGCCTGCAGCGGGTGGGCCCCCTCATCCGCGAGACGATCCTCGAACAGGTCCCCGCCTCGGTGGCCCGCATCGACGATGACGGTCGCGCCGTCCTGTGGCCACCCCACGACGAACCGCGGGCGCGGCATCCCTACCGGGTGGCGCCCGCCGGCCTGCGCAGCCATGCGGACACGCCAATGCCGGAACTCGTCGGTCTCGCCGAATCGGTGGCGCCGGGCACGTCCGAGGTCGAGCGCGCGCGACTGATGGCCCAGGCGGTCGGTCTGTCGCGAGTGGAGGCGGCGACACGGGTCCGGTTCGCGCGCGCATGCGAACGCGCCGCGGCGGGCGCGCGCCGTGACAAGCCGTCCGGAACCTGACGGGGCTGCCGCCGCGAACGCCATCGGCCCGGCCTGGCCCGCGCCGTTCACGACGATCGCGGGTCAGGTCCCTGCGACGGGAGCTCGGGGCCTCGGGCGTGCGCATCCTGCCGAATCGGCGGGCGCGGAGGCGGCCGAACGGGGGGCGTCAGCCGGAGCGTGGCCCGACGACCGGAGGAATCACCCCGGACCCTGCGCCAGGATCAGGACATCGCGCCCGCACACGCTCGAAATGCGACTCCATCAATGTTCGATTTCCGTCCACCTGTCCCGGCGACAGATTGTGGGCGTGGATCAAACCTCTTGCCGCTCCGATGTCCCGTGGATTATGTCGCATCGCAACAAAAGGACCCTGCCGCGATCCGAAAGCATGCTCCTTTCTTCTATGAAGCAACAGCCGTATTGAGCCTGACCCGCGATCCTATATTTAGCCAACTTCGCTTTATGGCCCCGAGACAACCGTTAATTGTCGCGCGAACAGCAATGCCGAAGGGTGAGCAACGCCGGTCGCCGCGGAGAAAACGTCGATTGTCCGGCTCGCGAATAATTGGCTTGGTTTCTGCTTCATTAGGAGAGATAGACGTGCACCGGATCGAAATGGGACGGATTTGTCCCGTTTCGCTTCAGCGCCACGGGCTGATGGGAATCGATGTCTGCTTATTCTGAGGGCACTGTCAC
>NZ_LMMK01000006.1:29932-30121 GCF_001422795.1 Methylobacterium sp. Leaf88
GTCCCGGCCTTGCCCATCCCGGCCTTGCCCGTCCCAGCCTGGCGGCCCTCCGCCCCGCCCTGGACCAGACCCTGGCCGCCCTGGCCCTGTTCCTGGTCGCCCCGCTCCTGGTCCTGGTCGCCCTCCTGGTGCGCCTCGACAGCAAGGGCCCGGTCCTGTTCCGCCAGACCCGCACCGGCAAGGACGGGC